>JAICWQ010000045.1 GCA_025934755.1 Chthoniobacterales bacterium
CGATTTGACCGAGATGCTTTAACCACGAACCGACACGAATTCGCACGAAGGCAGGCCTTGACGGATTCAGTCGTGCCCATTCGTGATTACGGAAAAGTGGGTCGGCCGGGACTCGAACCCGGAACCAACGCCTTAAAAGGGCGCTGCTCTACCGATTGAGCTACCGACCCGCGCGGAGAGGGAATGTTTCTACTCCAGCAGAGACACCACCGCAAGACAGGTAGGGGCGGTTCACCGAACCGCCCGCACTGCCAGTCCGGGCGAACGAGGGAGGGGCGATTGACCTCAATCGCCCGCGGGCCGTTAGGGGCAACGGCCCCTACCTGTGAGCGACGAGACGTCGCTGCTACAATAAATCGCCGTAACTTAATTCCCCGTTCACGATTCGTGCCGCCGAGGTGAACGGATGCGGTTGGACTTTCTTGTGATCGAGAATGTGGAGCACTTCGACGCCGCGCGCCTTTAGATAATCCGAAATGAGTGAGCGATGGCAGCGCCACCAAACCGCCTCCGCGCACATGATCGCGGTCGGCCCGGATTTTTCGGCAAGCTCAACAAGTCGCTCGATTCCGTTTCGAAATTCTTCGGTCTCCATGTAATCGGCGTAACCGCGGAACATTTCGTTCCGCCAGGCAGTGTTCTTCGAATCGGGTTTTGCTTTTCGACGCCCGCCGAGCTCCGGAAAATGCTCGTAACGAATTCCGTGCTCAGCCAGCGATTTCGCCAACGCTTCACGGCCAAATTGCGGATAACGCCGCGACCCCGGATACATGCGCACATCGGCGAGCAGTTTGATTCCGTTTTCGATCAGGAGCGAAATGAAATCGTCGATGTCGCGCGTCGAGTGCCCGATTGTCCAAATCCGCGGCACTCGTTTTTGAATCGGTGAATTTGTGAACAACATGTGTGAACCAGTGAATAAGGTTTTTTGGAATTTTATCGTAATCGATCGCGGTTTTTTCTAAAAACTTTTTGAACCACTGGAGGTGAATCGATGCGATTAAGAAAAGCGCGGGTAAAAAAGTATCGCAGCATTCGCGATACGGGCTTCTTCGATATCGAGCCCGGGAAAACGATCCTGGTCGGGCCTAACGAGGCGGGAAAAAGCGCCCTGCTTGAAGCATTGCAGCGAATCAATCCCCCGTGCGCCATGCGCAGCTTCGACGCCTTGCGCGATTATCCACGCGCCGAGTTCGACGATATCGTCGCCGGAAAGGTTCGTTTCGAGGAGACGACGATCGTCGAGGCCCATTT
Source organism: Chthoniobacterales bacterium (assembly GCA_025934755.1). GTDB lineage: Bacteria > Verrucomicrobiota > Verrucomicrobiia > Chthoniobacterales > UBA10450 > AV40. The sequence continues at coordinate 1,255 of JAICWQ010000045.1, forward strand.
CGATCTCGACCCCGCGGACAAGGAGACCGTTCCGGCGGAGTTTCGGGAATGCCGCTATATTTACGGACGGCGGGTAGACAACAGCGCCTGGCATATGCTGGACGGCGGACCGGCGCCGCGAAAGTTTGGCGATATTAAGAAAGAGCTCGCGCACTTGTTCGCCCATGTCGATCCGCGGGTACCGCGGGGGATGGACGGGCTTCCACCAGCCACCACCCCGAGCGCGGCCTTTGCTGCCGCGACGAAAGGTTGGCAAGACGCTGATGAAATCAAGGGCGAACGCGCCACCACATTGAAGAAAGGGCTGGAGAAAGTTTTTCTGCTCATCGAGGAAGGCAACGAAATCGAAGAAAAGCGTTACGACGCGTTGATGGAATCCGTTACCCTGGAGGAACGCCGCCTCAGCGCGCTGAAAGCATTGCACCAGCGCCTGCCGGTGTTCGTGCGGTTCCGTGATTATTTTAGAGTGCGCCCGCTGATTCATCTCGAACACCTCGCTCAACGGCTGGAAACCAATGTTCTGGACGGGGATGATTACGATTACGGCAACCAATGTCTGCTGCGTTTGCTCGGGTTCACCGCTCGCGAGTTGTCGAATCTCGGAAAAGCGAACGAATCAAAACCGGACGACGCCGAAGGCTGGCGGCATTATCGCGATCAGCTCGATCGCCGCGCGTATCAACTCAATTCCGCGAGCCGGCGATTGACCGAGGAACTGTGCAATATCTGGAAACCGGACGCGAAGCGCGCGGAAGCAGAGCGGCTGCGCATCCTGGCCGACGGCCAATATCTAAAGGTGGTGGTGGAAGATGATCTCGGCGTCGAGATCGAGCTTGATCAGCGCTCGGAAGGTTTTCAATGGCTGGTCTCGTTCTTCGTGGTTTTCTTCGCCGAATCGGCGGACAAACACCGAAACGCGATTCTGCTTCTCGACGAGCCCGGCCTCAGTCTCCACGCCCTCAAGCAGCAGGAATTCAGATCGACCATCTCGCGCCTGGCCGAATCGAACCAGTTGCTTTACACCACGCATTCGCCGTTTTTGGTTGGGCCGGATGAGCTAAATCAGGTGCGGGTGGTGGAAATGACCGATCGCAGCGTCGGCACAAAAGTGCATACGAATGCCACCGCCGAGGATCCGGCAGCACTGTTGCCGCTTCAGGAATCGCTCGGTTACGATCTGGCCCAGAGTTTATTTTCGCAGCAGCGCAACCTGTTGCTCGAAAGTCTCACCGATTTTTGGTACATCGATGCCGTTGCCCAAATGCTCCGCGAGGGCGGAATCGCCGATTTAAATTCGCGGATCGAGCTGATGCCAACCAATGGCGCGGCAAAAGTGGCTTACTTCGCGACGATTCTTCACGCGAAAAAATTGAAGGTGGCCGCACTGCTCGATTCCGACACCAACGGCGATCGGGCAACGAGTCAGGACGACCTCGTCCGCGCGCTCGGCAATAAGTCGATCCTCCGGAGCAAGGACGCGCGAAACGGAGTGCGTTCGCCGCGAGTGGAGGATTTGCTGCGCGAAACGCTATTGCGCGTCGGGAAAAACCGGCTCGGCTGGGACATTTCCAACGCGGCGGCTGCGCGACCCGACCTGTCGATTGTCGAAGTTTTCACCAACGAAATCGGCGCCGATTTTTCGCAATATCGACTGGCCAAGGCGTTCCTTCGCTGGTCGAAGGACCATGCCGCGTCCGATCTTTCGGAAGAAGAACGGGGCGGATGGAAACGATTGATTGATAAAATCAACGCCACGCTGAAATAGAAGACAAAGTCCGAACATTCGGACGGCATAACGGCGCGGCTCCGGAAGCGCGTTTCGAATAGCAATGTCCCAATATCTCGGTGACAGCGCCCTTACAACCCGGCGTTTTGCCAAATTTTGATTTAAAAAGAGTTCCGGGATAACGTTCCGGTCTCAACCAAAGAAACGAAAATGAAAAAATCGCTGCTGTTAGGAATTATTGGCCTGGCTACAATCGGACTTGTGCAAGGAGCGGACACACCAACTCAACCGGCCGCGGGAAACGAGGCGCCGGAATTCACCCTGGCCACCAGTGACGGATCGCAGGTCAGCCTGAAGGATTTCAAAGGCAAATGGGTCGTCCTTTATTTTTATCCGAAAGACATGACCAGCGGCTGCACCATGGAAGCGAAGAATTTTCAGCGCGATCTCTCGCAATACGAAAAAACCGGCGCGGTCATTCTGGGGGTCAGCGTGGACAGCGCCGATTCGCACAAGGAATTTTGCGCGAAGGAAGGACTTACCTTCAAGCTGTTGGCCGATCCGGGCGGAAAAGTTTCGGGTGAATACGGATCGACCATGGATTACAAGGGAACCACCATGGCCGCGCGCAATACCTTCCTGATTAATCCGGAAGGCAAGATCGCCAAAGTTTATACCGGGGTGAAACCGGCGGAGCACAGCGAACAGGTTTTAAAGGACCTGTCCGAGTTGAAGAAAAGCTAGGCAGCCTGCTGAACCAATCTGCTCAATCCTGTCTTATCCAATCTTTTTGCGGAAGAGCAGCGCGCAGAAAGCAAATAGCAGCACCGACATGATGATCAGGATCACCAGGTGCGGCCAATATTCGAACAGGTGCGCGCCGCGCAGGATAATCGCGCGCATCAGAGAAATGAAATAGGTGGTCGGAAGGATCGCGCCCAGCGCGTAAAAGATCCACGGCATCGTTTCGCGCGGAAAAACGAACCCGGAAAAGAAAACGCTGGGCAGCATGAACGTCATCGAAATTTGCAACGCCTGCATCTGGTTCTCAGCTTTGGTGGCGACCAGCAGACCCAGGCTCAGCAACGCGAACACGTAAACCAGGGTTGCAAAGATCATGGCGATCACACTGCCGGCGATCGGCACGTGAAACATGAAATGCATCAAGGCGAACAGGATCATCGCCATGGTCATTCCGATGCACAGATACGGCACGAGTTTGCCCAGCATTAATCCCCACCGACTCAGCGGACTAACCAGCAAGGTCTCGAGAGTGCCTTTCTCGCGCTCACGCACCACCGCCATGGCCGTGGCAAAAACGGTTCCGATCTGCAACACGATGCCGATCACGCCCGGAATGTAAAAGTTCGGGCTTTTCATCGCCGGGTTGTAAAGCATTTGCGGCCGAATATCGATCGGCACGCCGTGACGGCCGGTCTCGCGAAGCAGGGATTCGATCGATTGAGTCAGCGCGACCGACAACGCCGTGTTCAGCGCCTGCAACGCGGTGGTGGAATTCGATCCGTCGACCAACAATTGAACCTGCGCGGGGTAACCGGACCGGAGATTTTGGGTGAACTTCGGCGGGATCTGCAGACCCACGTAAGCCTTGCCCTTTCGAATCATGCTCGACATTTCGTCGATGCTTTGGACTTCGCCGACCACCCGAAAGGTCTCGGTATTTACAAAACGATCGATGAATTGGCGGCTTTCGACCGTGCGATCCTCGTTAAAAATCACCATCGCCATGTGTCTCACATCCGTATCGAGCGCATAACCGAACGCGATCATTTCGACCAGGGGCGGGAAAAACATGAAGAACAACGTCATCGGGTCGCGCCAGACGACGATGAATTCCTTGAACAAGATTGCGCCGAGGCCGCGAAAGGGTTTGGGTGTCACTTTTTTCGCTCTGTCATCCCGAGCGGATGCGAGGGACCTCTCAGTGGTTCGAACAGTTCCGCCGAAAGGTCAGGCCACTTCGGGTGCAGCGTTTCGACCAGTGTATTCTTTTTACTTCGCCGCCAGCCCTTGATTTCTTTTTCGCGAGCAATCGGATCAAGCGGATTATCGTAATCCTGGTAATAAACGAGGCGATTGACCTTGTAGGTTTTAGTAGAACCCGGCAGTTCGCTGTTCTGATGTTCCCACACGCGGCGTTCGAGATAGTTTGCGACGCCGGTGTAGAGAACGACTCGGCTCTTATTGGTCATCATGTAAACAAAAAAGTTTCTCATTTAATCGTGAGGTCCTTCACGTCGTTCAGGATGACAGACTTTTCATGCTGCCTTCTCCTTTTGCTCCGCCGAGTATTTCGCGCTCAAAGTGACAAAAACGTCTTCAAGTGACGGACCAATCTCGTGGATCTCCGGTTTTCTGATTCCGACGCTTCCCAATTTCTTTTCGATGTCTTCGGGGCCAATGTTTTCGTCGACCAACAGGTGCATCGATTGACCGAAAACCGTTGCGCTACGAACCCCTCGCATCTCTCGCATCGCCTGCAGCGCAGTCGTGACGTGATCGCAAGTGACATCGAGCCGACGCGTTCCCGCCGGGCTGACTTCCGGCAGACGTTTCAATTCGTCCGGTTCACCGCAAACAATCAGCTTGGACATATAAATATAGCCGACGTGATCGCACCGCTCGGCTTCGTCCATGTAATGAGTGGTGACGAACAACGTCATCCCCTTCCCCGCAAATTCGAAGAGCAAGTCCCAAAGTTCGCGGCGCGCGACCGGATCGATCCCGGCGGTCGGTTCGTCGAGAAAAAGCACGGTCGGCTGATGCATAAGCGAGCAAGCCATGGCCAACCGTTGCCGCCATCCTCCTGAAAGCAACGCCGCGCGGCGATCGAGGTACGGGTCCAAATGCGTGATCTCAATCATTTCGTCCCGCCGCTTTTCCAAATCGCGACCGCTCAAACCGTAAAGCTTTCCGGCAAAAATCAGATTTTCGTTCACGGTCAATTCGTCGTAGAGCGAAAATTTTTGAGACATGTAACCGATGATGTCTTTGATCGATTCGGTATCACGGACCACATCGTGGCCGTCGATGCGGGCGGTGCCCCCGGTCGGTTCCAGAATTCCGCAAAGCATTCGAATGACAGTGGATTTTCCGGAACCGTTCGGGCCGAGAAATCCAAAGATCGATCCCTTGCCGACGCTGAACGTCACGTGATCGACCGCGGTGAAGGTACCGAAGCGCCTGGTCAAGCCTTCGCACTGAATCATCGCATCCCGTTCGGCCGCCATAAATCAAATCACCACGAAGGAGACGAAAACCACGAAGAGAATTTCAACCGGCTCGTCTTCCACCTATCCCGAACTTCGTGATCTTCGTGGTGCATCAGTGCGCTACCCCCGGGAAATAAACGTCCGCTGCCATGCCGGCGCGCAAACGCTCGTCGTTATTCGGCAAACGAATCTTTACCCCGAAGACCTGCTTGATGCGGTCAGCCACGGTTTGGACATTGCGCGGGGTGAACTCGGCCTGGCGATTGATCTGCTCGACTTCGCCTGGAAAATCCTGACCGGGAAAAGAATCCACCCGGACCCGGACCTGCTCGCCGAGTTTGATTTTGCCAAGCCACGTTTCCGGAACATAAACCCGCACCCATAGATGCTCCGGCAGAAGAAGAGTGGCGACTTCGCCGTTCGGCGGCAAAACATCGCCAACTTTGACGCTCAGGACTTCGAGAATCGACGCCGCCGGAGCGACGACCTGCATTTCTTTCAACTGCGAATCGATGTCGGCCAATTGGGCGCGCGCCTGGATCACTCGCATTTGCGCACCTTCGACTGTTTTTTCCTGCGTCTTGGCCGCGCTCTCCGCACGTTCGGCGTCGTTCGGCGACACAACTTTGCGCGCCAGCAAATCTTTTTGGCGCTTTGCGTCCGATCGCAAAAATTCCAACTGGGCGGCTGCGGCGCCGGCATCCCGAATCGCCGCATCGATCTGGGCCGCGGCCAAATCCCGCCGGGCCCGTAACTCGTCCGCCTCGAGTTGGGCAATCATTTGACCTTCTTTAAGACGATCGCCTTCCTGCGCAAAAATCTTTTCCACGCGGCCCGCCATTCGCGGACCAACATGCGCTTCATCCACTTCAATCGTTCCTGAAACCGCGTTTTTTCGACTGTTGCAGCCAGCGAGCAAGCCAACCAGCTCGAACACGACGATGGCGCCCCACAGCGCTGCTCCTCGCCTGGTCAAGAATGCGCTCACCTCGCCCGTCCTTTCGTTGTGAGCGCGCCTTCGAGAACGATTTTTATGATGCCGGCGAATCCTTCCTTCGGAACCATCCCAAGTTCTTCCATCTTCGCGGGATTCATGATCGCCTGGACCATCGCCAGCAAAATCTCGATCATTAGATTTGTTGGAACGTCTTTGCGGACCATTCCTGCGCGCTGCCCATCGACCAAAAGCTTTCCGAAGTAGCGTTCGAATAATGCGCCGCGACGGCGTTCGATCACTTTAAAGACGTGCGGCGCCTTCTGACGAATGTCGCGAACAAACGGAGGTTTGATCTCGTCCAGTTCGCGCCGGGCATTGGCCAAAAGATCGTGCAAGGCAGCGGAGAAATCACCGGGGTGAGCGCGGGCGGCGTCCTTCAAAGTCGATTCCACACTGGCAAATTTGTCCGCCAGCACCGCTTCGAGCAGGTCAACCTTGCCGGGAAAATGGGCATACAAGGTTTTCTTGCTGATTCCCAACTCGTTCGCCAAATCGTCCATGGTCACGCTTCGAAATCCGTGACTGAAAAAGTGGGCACGGGCGGCGTCGACGATCCGTTGGCGGGTTGAATCCATTCTCGGGCCCGGCCCGGCTTGTATATTTGGGCGAGGCGTCCCGGACCTCGGTTTTCTAATGGTCGTCACTGAGGAAACTCTGATAGTATATTGAGTTTCCAGATTGCATGACCTTAGTCAAGTTAACTTTCCTATCGGGCAAAGATTAGGTAAGAAACCAGCCGTGGCTGGCTACTCCGCAACTCCGCTTCCGCAAAAGCTCGGCATAAAGCCGGACACCATCGTCGTGGCGATCGATGTCCCGGAGAATTACCGGAAGCTTCTCGGCCAAATTCCAAGCGGGGTGAATTTCGCGACCCGGCCGGTCGGAAAAACAAAATTCGTGCACCTTTTCGCGAAAGAGCGCCGGATGTTGCAAGCCCGTCTCCAAACCCTCCGGGAAAAGATCGCCGAGGATGCCGCAGTTTGGGTATCCTGGCCAAAGAAGTCCTCCGGCGTGCCAACCGACATTACCGAAGACGTGATTCGCGCGGTTGCCCTGCCGCTCGGCTTTGTCGATATCAAGGTGTGCGCAGTCGATGAAATCTGGTCGGGATTAAAGTTGATGATTCGACGCGAGAATCGAAAATTAAAATCATGAGAACGAGATTGTTCGATCACATTGATTTGCGCGTGAAAAACATGGAGAGCGCGGCGAAATTCTATGCAGCATTCCTTCCCCAGCTTGGGTTTGTTCACCAAAAACACGAAGTTCCGCCGCCAGGAAGCGCGGGCGAAACTTTTCACACCTTTTATTCTGCCGGAAACGACAAGCCGTCTGAGTTCTTTGGACTCACCGAAGATAAAAGCCAGCAACCAAACGGTACCCGCATCGCGTTTTGGGCGGACACCCACAACAAAGTGGACAAAATCGCCGAATTAGTGCGAAAGGCCGGCGGCAAAAACCCCGAGGGCCCTGGAATCGAACCCGAATACAGCCCGGAGTATTACGCTTTCTTTTTTGAAGATCCCGACGGAAACAAACTGGAAATCTGCTGTCGGGCAAATCCCGTCATTGCGGAGTGAAACAGTTGAGCGAAGAGTTGGCAAATGAACGATCCCGCGCATGTCCCTGCGATTTTGCAGGAACGGCGCAAGCATCGCTACCTCAAGGTCATTGCTGTCTTCAAAATTTTTAAGGGCGTATTGCTTTTGGGCCTTGGATTCTCACTGCTGTTTCTGAACAGCCGCCCAAGCTGGCTCGATCAGATCTCGGACTGGACCGACGACCAACTGCTGCTTCATCACACCAGGGCGGTCCATTTCCTCTTGAACAAATTGCAGGAAATCGTGAGCGGGGGCGGCGCGTTGCGGGCAACCGCGTTTCTCGCGCTGTTCTACTGCGCGGTGCTTTTGACCGAAGGCATTGGGGTTTTTCTCGAGAAGCGCTGGGCGGAATTTTTAATGATCTTCGCCACAGGGGCGTTAATTCCGATCGAAGTCAGGCACGTGTGGCACCGCTTGATTACTCATCACGCAATTGTTGCCCCCCTCATTCTGTTACTGGCAAATTGTTTCATTGTCTGGTTCCTCTATCTGGTTTTGAGACGGGATAAAATAACGCCGCCAACCAAACCCGCCCCTGAGCTCGTTGGAACTCGTTAGGCGATGAATCAATCCGTGTGGGTTGCCGGCCGGATCCCGAATTGGACCAGGGTGGAAGTTGTTTTTTCCATCGGTAGCCCGACCACATTGGAAAATGAGCCGTCGATTTTGTCGATGATTTCGCTGCCGAACCCTTGGGCGGCATAAGCACCGGCTTTGTCCAGGGGATTCACTCTATCAAGATAGTCATCGATTTCGTCGCGGGTCAGGCGACGAAAACGGACGCGGGAAATTTCCGAGAAGCTTGTCGATTTTCCGTGAGCGAGATGGCAGATCGAAACCGAAGTGCAGACTTCGTGGACTTTGCCGCTTAACCGCTGCAACATCCGAGCCGCTTCGGCGAGGTCGCTCGGCTTTCCAAGAACGTGGTCCTGAATCGCGACCAGAGTATCGGCGGCAAGAACAACCTTCTTCGAGTGCCCACGTGCCGCCGCCATCGCCTTTCGAATCGCGTTGAACGCAGTCAGCTCGCGCAGGGTGAGATCAACGTCAAACCTTTCAGTGACATTGGGCGCGCAGGTTTCAAATTCAAATCCGGCCTCAGACAATAAGTCGCGACGTCGCGGGGAATTGGAGGCCAGCAACAACTTCGAATCCACGCGTCGAACGCGATCCGCTACGGTGTTGCCGACGCCGACGGAGCTTCGCCGGGCGAACTTGAATGGACCGGCTGCTTTAGCGGCTGGAAATCTTTCGGGATCTCAAAATCGGCCGCGTTAAGCGGGCTCTGCTTGATCGAGACGACCGTGGTCACGACTTGATTTTGACCGACCGAGATTACGGTCTTCAGGGGCATTCCGGTAAAGTCGGTGTAATCGGGCATGCCCATGTTGCTCGGCTTCCATGCGCCGGCGATCGGCGTTTGCATTTGTTTCAGGATCTCAGCCGCGCCCGGATATTTGCTGGCCACCCAAAACGAAGCCTTGAATTGAGGCGTTTCATATGCGTACTCCTCGGTTTCGTAGCCGTTGATTGTTTCCTTTTTCCCGGTCGGGGTAAGTTTGGAGCCACCCGACTTTTTGTCTTTGTTGAGACTCATACCGGCCGCTGCAGCTTTTATCTGCTCAGCTGAAATCTTCACGAAACTCTTCCGATCGTTCATTAAATCAGTCATCTCGCCCGTTTTGCCGTCGATGATCCTGGTCGGCTGCGAAGGAGCATCAATCCGCTCCTTGTCGCCCTTGATTCTCACCGTGACGTCACCGTTTTGGCCGACGCCATCGACCCGCTGAACAATTGTGAGATCGGCCCGGGCTGAGCAAAGGAAAGCGATGCCAACGGCGATGAAACCGAGAAGGAAATTCCTCATCGGACTAGCTAGACCGCAGGCCGGAAAATAGCAAACGCACTCCAAAGCCAAAAACCGCTTGGCACTTTAACCAGCCCGCGGCAGTTTACTGGCCCGCGCTGGCCTGGGGTCCGTCCGAGCCGGAGCGGCAGCATTTGCGGGCATAGCTTAATGGTAAAGTTCCAGCCTTCCAAGCTGGCCATGCGGGTTCGATTCCCGTTGCCCGCTCGCTCAGGCGTTGAGCGTCGGCGGTTATGGCCGAGGGATTTCTATTGACCAAATGCCCACGCTAATAGGATACTTGTTCTTACTAACAAAAGGGATCTATGAAAAAATTGCTCACGGTTGCGACCAGGGTGTCTCGGCCTAAACGACTTCTTGGCTCAATTCTTATTGCGCTCGCGATAATCTCGGTCGGTTTTGCAGTCTGGATGAAACCGTCTGTGGCTCGAGCGGAAGATAAATGCACGATTTGCCATGTTCCGCCCGGGAATCCGCCGAACGCGCATACCCTGGTTGTCGGCTGCTCGGCGGTTGATGCGCATTTGCGAAATCATCCTGGCGATTGCCTCGGCCCATGTCCGTGCCAGCCAACGCCGACCCAGAATCAGTAACAAATTTTTTACCGAAAGCCGTTGCGATGACCAATTGCAACGGTTTTTGTGTTGCCTTGGGGTCGTCGCTTTACCCAATCAGTCGGCCGTTGAATTGATCTGGTGAAGGCCGGCGGCGTGTTCAGTCGATGGGCGGAAATTTCCGCTGCCGTCCTCCTCTTCGCGGCGCTTGGTTTGATCCAGGTCCTGATCGGCGGCGCTCGATTAATTTACAGTCTCCCAAGCTACGGGATCCTGGCGGTGGTTGGGTTGTTGACGGTTTTCTTGTTTGCCAGACCAAAACCGCGTCCGGCACAAATTTGTCTGATCAGTTCGGCGATTTTCTTCGCTTACATTATTGTTCGCGCAATTTTTTCACCGGCCGCCTACATCGCCCGTCCGGATGTTTACTCGATAGCCGGCGGGCTGGTGGTTTACTGGTTCGTTTCACTGGTTTGCACGAATGCCAAGCCGCGGGCCTGGATATTGATCGGCTTGCTCATCCTTGCCCTGGCCCATGTCCTAGTCGGCGCAATCCAATTTCGAGACGGAAATAATTTCATGCCGATCTCATTCTTGCAGCGGTTTGATTACGGCCGGCGCGCGAGCGGTTTTTATGTTTGTCCGAATCATCTGGCCGGGGCGCTGGAGGTGATTGGGCTCTTTGGAGCAAGCCTGGTTTGTTGGAGCCGGTTTCCACGATGGAGCAAACTCCTCATCGGCTACGCCGCGGCTGTATGTTATTTCGGAATTCTACTCACCGGCAGTCGCGGAGGATACGCCAGCGCGACGGTCAGCCTGCTCGTCTTCGCCATTCTTAGCCTCCTCATTTTGCGGCGAGCAGGAGCTCGATTGTTTTTTTCAATCGCTGCTGCCGGCGCGGTCGCGGCAATTGTCGCCGCTGGGTTGGCCATGCTCGTCGTCAAAAAGAATGACTATCTGGCCAACCGGACTCAAAACGTGCTCGATACCGCGCCGATCCGGCTCGATCTCTGGCACGCTGCGGTGGAAGAATGGAAAACGGCGCCGCTCCTGGGAACAGGCGCCGGCACTTATCTCTATTATGGCAGAATGTTTCGCACCCCTCGAATGCAGCAAGACCCGATTTATGCACACAACGATTACCTGCATCTGGTCGCAGAGTATGGGGTCGTCGCCGGCGCGTTGTTTCTCTTGTTCCTGGGAACACACGTCTACAATGGCTGGAAGAATTTCCTGCGACTCGGTCCTAAACGGGTCGCAATCTCGAACGACTTACTGAGCACCAGTCTGGCCCTTAATCTCGGGGCAATCGGTTCGGTCGCGGCTTACCTCGTCCATTCCTTTGTCGATTTTAATCTTCACATTCCGGCGAACGTATTGCTCCTCGCCTTTGTCTTTGGAATTTTGGCGAATGCCGGAGTGGCTCGGGGCTCGGAGGACCCGGTTGCCCCGTTATCGATCTGGTTGTGGCGCGGACTTCTGATCGCGACCGGCGCGTTTCTCGCGATTCAATGTTTCCGGCTCTTGCCGGCCGAATATTTCGCCGAGCATGCCCGGACCGCGCAACGCAATAATCATCCGGAGGATGCGATCCGGTTCGCGACCCGTGGCCTCAAGACCGACAAACAAAACCCATTTCTCTATCAATATCTCGCGAGCGCCAAGCTCACTCGCTGCGATTCTCTTGCCACCATATCTGACCGGAAATCGTGTTATGCGGAGGCGGTGGGCGCCCTGGAAACGGCACATGCTCTGGCCCCGTTTGACCGCACTTTCCAGGTCCCCCTTGCCTTGACCTACGATGCACTTGAACGCTTTCCCGAAGCGGAATGGATTTTTGACGAAGCGCGCCATTGGGACCCGAAGTCGGTCTACTTGGACCAAATCTACAAATTTCACCTCAGCCGGTGGCGAAACCCTGACATCGCCCGCGAAAATGCCGAAGCCGATCAAACCGAATCACCATGAAACTCGATTTGCTTTTTCTTGTCCTGACAAAGCGTTTGCGTGTTTCTTGCTCCAGCCTAGGCTCGGACCGCGTTCCGCGAACCATGCGACGAATATCCATTACTGCCGCAACTCTCCTGTCGATCGCGGCATGGCCTCAAGTCATCCATGCCCAGGAAGCCGCCACTTCCACCAGCGCTGGCAGCAGCAGTGAAAGCACCTCGTCGAGCAACGGGCCGTCCGGGATCGGAACGACAACCGACCTTTCCGCAACATCCTCCTCAACCACCGCCGCTCCGGAGGCCGTTTCAAGCGCTCCAACCGCGGCCACTACGGGGCAGGCAACGAGCGGCCCCGGCGTTTTTTCCCCGACGCCAATCAAACTTTCTCTCAACATTCTTGGCGGCTACGACGACAATGTTAACACCACTTTCGGTACGAAACAGGGATCGTCGTACACCGGCGGGAATCTGGTCCTGGATTACACATTCGGCGATCCTCGGCTGCAAGTGGTCCTGAATGCCGGCGCCGGTGCCGTCTATTATATTGAGGACGTCAGCGGGCAAAATTATGATATCGATCTGAAGGTCGCGCTCGGGCTGAATTACAAAGCGTCGCCGCGGCTGTTGCTGGGCGGAACGCTCTTGCTGGAGTATTTGACCGAGCCAAACTTTGATAACCCCGGCGGACTTAACTCCCGCAACGGCAATTATTTCTACAGCACCGACACCGCCTTTGTGACTTACGCATGGTCGCGCCGGTTCAGCACCAAAACGTCCTACACCCTTGAGGCGTACAAATACGAAAATCAGCCAGTCGCGCTTTTCTCAGACCGTTTTAGTCACACCTTCGGCAACGCGTTCCAATTTCAAATGGTGCCAACCACGGCCCTCGTCGCCGAATATCGTTACCAAATCATCAATTACACGGACGAGGGCGACATCATCATTCCGGCGCAATTTAATGCGTTCGGGGCGCAGATCGCACCGCCGGTCCGCCTGCAAAACGATTCGATGACGCATTTTCTCCTCGCGGGCATTGATCACACGTTTAATCCGCGGTTGACGGCTTCGCTCCGCGGTGGCGCGCAACTTCGTTCCTATGATTCGGGCGGGGATCGCACCGGCCCGTATTTCGAGGGGACGGTGAGCTATGCCGTCGGGCGGCGCACAACCGTCAGTTGGAATACGCGCTATGGGCTCGAAGAACCCGAAATTGCCGGGACCCAAAGCCGCACCACGTTTCGCACTGGATTACATGCAAAGTTCGATCTCACCTCTCGCATAAGTTCGATCATGGACGCCTACTACGTGCATGATAACTACCACAGCCTGACCACCACCACCGCTCCCGTCCCGCCCTTTACCGACGACACCTTTGATGCTGGTTTGTCGCTTCGCTACGCCATAACACCTTTAATTGCGGTCCAGGCCGGTTATCACTACACCGACATCACCTCAGACGTGGCTGCCCGCGAATACTCTCGGAACCGTTACTCCGCAGGCGTAAGCTTTACATTCTAGCCGCAAACGACCGTTTTACTTTTGGCCAGCTTTTTGCTAAGATGGCTGCTTCTCGCCAGGGGTCCCCAAGGTTATGGCACACAACGACGAAGTTAAGCTTCATTTTCTCGACTATTGGCGGGTGGTCCGCATTCGCTGGCCGCTCGTCCTCCTCGCCTTCCTGCTGGTCTTGTTGACCGCGGCTGTCGTCACCTATTTCCAGCCGCGCGAATACCAGTCATCCATTTTCGTCGAAGTCCGTTCGACTGCCGAAAATCCCCGCATCTTTGGCCAGGGCGATCCCAACCAACCGGTGCACGATCCTCAACTCGCGCCCACGGTTTACCAGGTCATTCAGCGGACGGGCATACTCTATCCTGTCATCGAGCAATTAAAATTACAGGACAGATGGGCCCGGGACGGACGCAAGCCCTCTCGCGAAATCGCGTATTCGATGTTGCGAAATAAACTGGACGTCGACGAGGTGCGAAATACCGACCTCCTTCAAATCAGCGTCTTCGATGGCAATCCCCAGCTAGCAGCCGATATAGCCAACAAGATCGTCAGCGTTTATCAGGACCGGCGGGTTGAAGAGGAAAAGGAAATCCTCAATCGAGCGGTCACTGCGATGAATGAAGAGGTCGCCAAACAACAGAAGCGAGTAGAAGACGCCGCCACCGAAATGGCGCAGATCCGCGACAAGGAACACATCATCGATCTCAATCCCGAGGGAACGGAAGATACCCAGGCGCCGGTCAACGGAATTGTCGTCAAACAGGAAAGCGAAGTGAACGACGCCGAAGCGAAGATCGCCTCTCTTTCCAGCAAGCTGTCCCAAATCGAAAACCTCAAGGGTGACGACTTGATGCGGATGCTGCCGACTCTGGAAGTGCAGGATCCGACCATCCAAAAGATCCTGCCCAATTATCAGGACGCCGTCGCCCAGGAAGCGCTTTTGCTGAATTCCGGTCTCGGCGAAAACCATCCCAAGGTTAAGTCACTTCGCGCCGCCAGAGCGGTTTACACCCGTCAGCTCGAACAACAGGTCGGAATCATTCGCGAGGGAATATTGCGAAACCTGAAATCGGCCCAGGCCACGCGTGATGAATTAAAAAATCGCCTCGACCAAATCAATTCGAAGCAGCTCCAAGCCAAGAACCTTAGCGCCAATTACACCCGGGCCAAGAACACCTACATCAAAGAGAAGCTATTACTGGATGGAGTCCGCACCCGCGCCCAGACCCAGACCATGGAAATGGCCATGCCGCGCTTTGCCGTCAGCGTTAAACAAGTGGCCGAGCCACCAAGTTACGCGGCTCGTCCCCGAGTCGGTTTGAATCTGACTCTTGGTGCGTTGGTTGGCCTCGTCATCGGAATCGGTCTCGCCTTTTTCATCGAATACCTCGATACCAGCGTGAAGACGATGGACGACGTGGAAAGCCTCCTTGGCGTTCCTGTTCTCGCGATCATTCCGAAGAACATCGGCTTGCTTCACAAAATGACAGGCGACGCGCCCGACGCCGAGGCCTACCGGATTTTGCGGACGAACATCGAGTTCAATCGGCCGAATCCCGAAGCCAACACCATTTCTCTCGTCAGCGGCGGACCTGGGGAAGGCAAGTCCACCACCATCGCCAATCTGGCCTTCATTTGCGCGCAGGGCGGATATTCCACCCTCATTGTCGACGCCGACCTGCGCCGGCCCGTCCAGCATTTGTTGTTCGATCTGAGCAACGAAGTCGGCCTAACGAATTATCTTACGACAGACATGGAGCTCGATCAGGTAATCGTGCCGACCGAGGTCGAGAATTTGTCGATCTTACCCAGCGGCATCTTGCCGTCGGACGCGGTTGGAATTCTCAATTCCCAGCGCATGTCGGACACAATCGCCGAGCTCAAAAAACGTTACGATATCGTATTCTTCGATTCGCCCCCAATCCTGGGCGTCAGTGACGCCTCCGTCCTCGCCAGTGAAGTAGACCAAACCGTGATCGTCGTTCAACACCGGCGATTCCCCCGAGCCATGCTGAGCCGCGTGAAACAAGCGATCCTCGGCGTCGGCGGAACGCTTCTCGGCGTCGTGCTCAATAACGTCGACCTCAAACACGATCAGAATTACTACTACTACACGAACTATTATGGCTATTATTCGCCCGAAAGCGGAAAGGAAGGCCATCGCCGCCGCCGGGGTGAGCGCTCCCGCGTTACGACCAACGGGACTGAGAATGGGCACTACGAGGCGGACGAATATTAATGCGAAAAGCTTTCGCGATTCTTATTCTGATCGTGGCGATTTCAGGCGGCGCATACGCTCAGGCCACCCTTCGGATCGGCGATCCGGTCGAACTCAAAATCGCCGGTGTGCCGACTGAAGATCAAACCCAGATCAACAACGTCTACACCGTCGACGCCGAGGGCGCGATCAATCTGCCTTACATCGGGAAAGTCCACGCCGAAGCAAAGACCCCGGCCCAACTCGCGCGCTCGATCGAGGAGAATTATCGCTCGAACAAAATTTACACGAACCCGAATATTACCATCCTGATGCAGCCGACAGCGCGTTTCGTGAATGTCGGCGGCTCAGTGAGGAACCCGACCCGCGTTCCATTCACCGAAGACATGACCCTTCTCACCGCGATCAACGCCTCCGGCGGCTTCAATGATTTCGCCGATCAGCGCCACGTCAGGCTTCTCCGTGGAACCGAAGCGACCGTTTACGACGTCCGGAGGTTTCGCAAGGATCCGTCCCAAGACGTGAAGTTGCGCCCGGGTGACAAGATCGAAGTTCCGCAAAGCTTTTTCTAGCTGTAGCGGCGGCGATCGTCAACTGCTACTCGTTAGGGACGATCAGATCACGATGGCGCCATGCGTAAAGCAGTCCTGAGTAAATCGTCAGGGCAACCGTGATCCAGACCAGGACCGGCCCGGCATTGTTCCACCCCCTGAGCCACCATATCGACCCCTGGTCGGCGTAATGCAGCTCGCTAAGTGACAGTAGCGCGAGAAAGAAAATTACCGTGACTACCTGCCAGGAAGTTTTCTGTTTCCCCAGCCGCTCCGCCGGCAACACTCTCCCTCTTGCGCCCGCCATCATCCGCAAACCCGTAATCAAAAAGTCCCGCGCGACTACGGTTGTGGCCGCCCATGCCGGCACCGCCTTCAATGGCACCAATGAAATAAATGCGGCTGCGACCATGATTTTGTCCACCAGCGGATCCATCAATTTGCCAAAATCGGTCACGATGGCGTAACGGCGCGCGATTTCGCCGTCGATGAAATCGGTCACGCCAGCCAGGAGGAAAATCACCAGGGCGAGAGTGCGCCCGTAGTGCCAGGAGGAATTGAGCGCGGCGACAAACAGCACGGTTAGCACGAGGCGGCTCAGGGTTAAGCGATTTGCCCAGTTCATCAGCTTTTAGACATTGCTATCGCCGGAGAAGCTTGCCGCGCCGTGGCCTTTGTGCCAATCCCGCTCGGACGGAAGGCGGGCCGTTTCCAGATCGGCACTTTCTGTTTCAATTCGTCCACAATCCATTTGCTGCCTTCAAATGCCGCAGCCCGATGGGGCGCGCCGACTCGCAGGAACAGCGAAGCTTGGCCGGCCGGCACAAACCCGATTCGATGATGCACGACAACGTCCCTCAGCTGAAATTTTTCAAACGCCGCTTCCGCAATCAGTCGCAGCTGATGTTCGGCCATCTTCACGTGCGATTCGTACTCGATTCCTTCGATTTCCCGAGTGTCCTCCAGTTTGCGAACCACGCCGAAAAAATCGACAAAGGCGCCAGCCCTGGCGTCGGGCGCCAGTTCTGGCGTTCGTAATACCGATTCCGTCACTAAAACTTCACAAACCGAGTTTGCCATGCCTTTCGATCACCCGTTAATTGAAACTGCGCCTCAGGGGCGATTCAAGAAGGGAGACCGAAAATGACTGCGAATCAATGTGATATTGGCCTTATCGGCTTGGCGGTAATGGGCGAAAACCTCGTCCTCAATATGGAATCCAAGGGATTTTCGGTCGCAGCCTTCAATCGCACCACCGAAGTGACCGAGAAATTCATGGCCACTCGCGCGAAAGGAAAGAATATCCGGCCGGCCCGAACGATCGAAGAACTTTTCGCGGCGCTAAAGAAACCGCACAAAGTCATGATGATGATTAAGGCCGGCAATCCGGTCGACCAGGTTATCGGAGAACTTCTGCCGTTCCTTGAGAAAGGCGACGTCGTGATCGACGGCGGCAATTCGCTTTTTACCGACACCCAAAGGCGGTGCAAAGATTTGGAAGGACGCGGAATTCATTATGTCGGTTGCGGTGTTTCCGGCGGAGAAGAGGGCGCGCTAAAAGGTCCATCCCTCATGCCGGGAGGCTCGCGCGAATCCTGGGAAATGATCGCACCGATCTTTCGCAAGATCGCCGCGCAAGTCGACGGCGAACCGTGTTGCCGTTACATGGGACCCGACGGCGCCGGCCATTATGTGAAAATGGTCCACAACGGCATCGAGTACGGCGACATGCAGTTGATCTGCGAAGCCTATGCAATCCTGAAAAATATCATCGGAATGGACGACAAAGCGCTGGCCGAAACTTTCACCGAGTGGAACAAAGGCGAGCTCAATAGTTATCTGATCGATATCACCTCGCAGATTTTCAGGAAGAAAGATCCGGAGACGGGCAAGCCGCTGGTCGATGTCATTCTCGATAAAGCCGGTCAGAAAGGCACCGGCATTTGGA
>JAICWQ010000206.1 GCA_025934755.1 Chthoniobacterales bacterium
GCTTTTCGGAAATTCGCGCAAAAAATTATTCAGCGAGCTGCTCGCACGCGAATCGCCTTTGGCCGCTTCGACGAGGCCGGCTTCCAATCGCAAATCCTCCTGAGATTTTTGGTCGCTCGTCTTCGTTCCAAGCTGTTCCACGTTGGCGACGAATCGCGTTTCATCTCCTTTTTGGAGAGCGCCAAGGGCGGCGTTAAACCTCGCAACTGAGACCAATTGCGAGTTCGAGGCCGCCACCTTTTCGAAGCCCGCTGTGGCCGCATCGAATCGCCCGGTCCGATAATTGATCTCGGCCGTGAGAAGATTCAGCCGATCCAGGGTCGCGGGTTCGGGTCGCAAACCGCGTGCTTCGTCTAAGATTGCGAGCGCCTCGTCGAACCGGCGCTCTTCCACGTCGAACCGTGCGAATTCGAGCAACCCTCGAGCGAGCGCGGGATTTTGAGGATGGTTTTTTCGCAACGCATTGAACGAGTCGAGCGCTCTGTCCCGTCGGCCAATCCGCAAATCAAAACGCGCCAGATACCATTGCGCTAACGCGCGTCGCGGCTGGGCCAGGTCCTTGGCCCAGCGATCGAGCTCAGTTCGGGACGGCTTGCGTTCCGCGCGATAGAGCTCGTCGAGCTTCGCAAAAATTCGTGGAAGATCGACATCGTAGGGATGGTGCTCGATGAAATTTTCGAGCGCATCGTCGCCGGTTTCCGGCGAGCCGAGCTGGAGATGGGTGTCCGCCAGCGCGAAAAGCACAGCGGTAACCGTATCGTGAGTTGCGCCGTCCGGTTGTTTTAGAATGGAATCGAAGGCTCCGATTGCGCGGTCAGGATGACGCAGGACCAGCTCGAGACGTCCGCGCAGAAAATGTCGTTGTTTCTTCTCCGCGATTGTCGTTGGCTGTGTTTTCTCCAGTAAACGTCGCGCGTTCGCTGCGTCCGATTTGTCGAGATAAATCTCAGCCGATCGAAGCTCGGCGCGAACGTTCCATTTTGGATCGCGAAACAAAACGCTGAAGTTTTGCAGGGCTTCATCTTCCCTTCCCAAAGCCCGCAGCATTTCGGCGGCGCCAAAAAGAGCGTCGGCATGGAAGCTTGATGCGCTATCGGCCGCTATGCGCTGGTAAAGGGACAACGCCTCGGCATTGCGGTGCATGGTTGCGAGGAGTTGAGCGTGCCAAAAGATTGACGAAACACTCTGCTGCAGCCGGGGATCGTCCGCCAATTTCAGCGCTTCGGCCGTTTGATTGGCTGCGACCAACGCTTCAAGCAGTCTTTCTGCAACAGCTCGCCAATCCGACTCACTCAAATTTTGTTTCATCAATGCCTGCAACCGGGTGATCGCGACCTCGGGCACGCCGTCGTTCAATGGCCGGGCGGCTTCCGCCAATTGATTGGAAATTTCCGCGCCACCGAGTGGAGCAGACGCAATCAGCAGCGCCAGAGCTAGATTTCGGGCTTGCTTCATTTTTTTTGCAACAGCGGTCGCAAATACTTTCCGGTCTGACTTGCGAAGACATCAATAATTTCTTCCGGCGGTCCCGCCGCCACCAGTTCGCCGCCGCGATCGCCGCCTTCCGGCCCGAGATCGATGATCCAGTCCGCGCACTTGATCATTTCGAGATTGTGCTCAATGACGATGAGGGTGTTGCCCGCATCCCGAAGTTTCATCAACACTTGCAGCAATTTTTCGATGTCGGCGAAATGCAGACCGGTGGTGGGTTCGTCCAAAATATAAACGGTGCGACCGGTGGCTTTTTTTGCGAGCTCCGTAGCCAGTTTCACTCGTTGGGCCTCGCCGCCGGAAAGGGTGGTCCCAGGCTGACCCAGTCGCAAATATCCAAGCCCGACATCGAGCAAAGCGTTCATCTTGTCCGAAATGCTCGGGACGTTACGGAAGAATCGGGCGGCCTCGTCCACCGTGAGATCAAGGACGTCGGCGATGTTTTTGCCTTTGTAGGTGATCTCAAGCGTTTCCCGATTATAACGGCGCCCGCGGCAGACTTCGCACTGGACATAAACGTCCGGCAGAAAATGCATCTCGACCTTAATTAAACCCCCGCCCTCGCAATTCTCACACCGGCCCCCTTTGACGTTGAAACTAAACCGGCCCGCATCGTAACCGCGCACTCGCGACGTCGGCAGTTGCGCGAACAATTCCCGGATTGGCCCGAACGCGCTGGTGTAAGTCACCGGATTCGAGCGCGGCGTCCGCCCAATCGCGCTTTGGTCGATCACAATTGCCTTGTCGATTTGCTCGATTCCCCGCAACGCGCCAAACGTGCCCGGTTTCTCCTTCGAATTGTAAAATCGCCGGAACAGAGCGCGCCGCAGAATGTCATCGACCAGGGTTGATTTGCCGCTGCCTGAGACTCCGGTCACACAGGTGAATAGCCCGAGCGGGAACGCTGCCTCGATGTTCTTGAGATTGTTTTCCGCCGCGCCCTTCACGATGAGCCAGCCTTCTTCATTCTTATTGGCCTTATTGCGAGGAAATCGTGGCTGGGTTCGATGTTTCGGAACAGGAATGCGCAATCGCCCGGACAAATAATCTGCAGTCAGCGAGTTTTTTGCGTTCAGAACGTCAGCCAGCTTTCCTTGAGCGACGATCTCGCCTCCGCGCGGACCCGCGCCCGGACCGAGATCGACAATGTGGTCCGCTGCTCGAATCGTTTCCTCATCGTGCTCGACTACGATCACCGAATTGCCGAGGTCGCGCAGCCTCCGCAGGGTTCCAAGCAGACGAACGTTATCGCGTTGATGCAAACCGATGCTTGGCTCATCAAGGACATAAAGAACGCCGGCCAATCCCGACCCGATTTGCGTCGCCAGCCGGATTCGTTGCGCTTCACCGCCGCTTAATGTGCCGCTCTCTCGATTCAGGGTGAGGTAACCAAGGCCGACTTCGACCATGAATCGCAAGCGCGACTGGATTTCCCGGACGACGTCGGCCACGACCTTTTTTTTGGACGCGTTTAATTCGAGATTATCGATGTAATACAACGCCGCTTCGGTCGTTTGCTCGCTGAACTGATGAATGTTGAGTTCACCTCCTTCCTTGCCCGCCGTCCCCTCGGCGGAGGTGGGGCGATTTTTGATCGTCACAGCAAGTATTTCCGGCTTTAGACGCGCGCCGCCGCAGACTTTGCACGGCACCCGGGTCATGAACGCGCGGATCCGGTTCCGGGTGAATTCGCTTTGGGTCTGCTCGTAAAGCCGTTGCATCTGCGGGACCAGGCCTTCGAACGGACGTGTCTTCTCGCCGCCTCGTCGCGATTTATCGGAGTTGCCCCCAAAATTCATCTCGATGGGCGTGCCGTTGGTTCCGAAATAGAGCGCGTTCTTGAATACTTCCGGCAAATTTTCGAACGGCGCGTCTTCGTCGATTTGAAAATGTTTCACCAGCGCCCCTTGTAACTTTTGATAGTAGGCGCGCATTCGTTTTGTTCCTCGCCTCCAGGGAGTGATCGCGCCGTCGGCAATGCTGCGCGTTTGATCCGAGATCATCAGATCGGGATCGATCACCAATTGGGTCCCGAGCCCGTGGCAGGCCGGACAGGCGCCGAGATGGCTGTTGAACGAAAAATGTTTTGGGGTCAGCTCGCCCAGCGAAAAGTCCGAACCCTCAGCGCTGTAATTCGTGGAGTAACGAAACTCTTCCCATTCTTCGGATTCAGCGTTGAGCGTTGGGCGTTGGGCGCCTGCCACGCCGTAGCTTCGCGAAGGCGGGTTTGTCTTTTCTCTTAAGATCGACAATTTATGGTCGCCC
>JAICWQ010000098.1 GCA_025934755.1 Chthoniobacterales bacterium
GAATTTCCGGCGGGCTACACTCCTCCCAGTCAAGGATCAACGGTCAACCGCGATGAAGCGCGTCCGCTCGAGATCACGCAGGTGCAGAAACAGGAAGACGGTCAGCTCAACGTGTTCGCCCGCGAAATCATGCAGTAATCAGGTAGGGACGGCGCGCTGCGCCGTCCGTCTGAAATGCTGCCTGACCGAAACAACTGCGGCATAACCTGACGAACCGGACCACCACCGTAGGTTAATGTACTGATACAGATCAGTTCGCGGACGCCGCAGCGCGGCGTCCCTACCAGTTTGTAACCGGCGATGTAGCGACAATTAAAGCAATGGCGACTGCGGTCAGTCGCCGCTACCTGTCGGTGAAGCCGCCGGCGTCGGGGTTGGCGACGATTCCAGCTGAAGTATGGGCGTTGAAGATGGTAGCGGGGATGGTGAAGAAAAGGGATCTTCGCCGTTCGCGTTGGTCTCCAAAATGATTTTGCCGTCCGAGATTTCGAAGGTCTTGAGATTGGTCTGGCTGATCCAGTCTGCAACATAACGTTTGAACGACCACGATCCGTACTGCCAGCTCAGAAATTCTTCGCCGACCGGCCGGCCGTTGACGACAATGCTGCTGATCCGCGCATCTTCCGGTTTTCCGCTGGCGGCCGATTGCACCGACCCTTGGGCGTTGATGTAACGTCCGCGAAGCCACCAATTTCGTCCGATTGGAAGGCTGAGCTGCAGACGGGCCGTATTGTCTTCGATCGTGACAAAAGCATCGCCGCGCAATTTCGAATCCGACGCGATCAGCGCGTTGAGATCGTCCGCGCTCAGCTCGATTCGCGCCGGCTCATGCGCGCGCGCGGCTTTTTCGAAGGCATTCCATCGAGTGCGGACCGCTTGTTCGTCGTCGACACTTGCGTGACTGATCGGTAACCGCTCGTGCGCCGCCGAGAAATATTCCGTGCGAAGAAATTGTGATCCGTAATAAGTCCCGGCCACGAAGGAGAGGCAGAGCAAAATGCCGAACACCAAAAGGATCAGGCAACCTTTAGCCAGGCAACCGAGTCCGCCCTGTTGTGGCGGTGGTTCAATCCAGGAGGAGCTGCCGTTCATGGCGCCCGCTCCGTCTCCAATTTATTTTGGGCGTCGACGAGTTTGTCGTAGAGCGCCCGCAGCCCTTCCGAAAGCGTCTTCGTTCCGGCGATCACCGGCATGAAATTCGTGTCGCCCGACCAGCGTGGGACGATGTGAACGTGCAGATGATCGACCACACCTGCGCCGGCGCATGCGCCTAAATTCAGGCCAACGTTGAATCCTTGCGCGCGGGTCGCCGCGCCCAAAATACGCTGAGCGTGAACAACCAAGTTCCAGAGATCGACGATTTCGTTTTCGCCTAACGAAGAGAGGTCCGCCGTTTTCTTGTAAGGCACCGCCATCAGATGGCCGACCGAATACGGATAGCGATTCATCATCAGGAACGCCGTTTTCCGGCGGGTAATGACCAAATGTTCCGCATCGTCGCTCGCGCGGCCGGCGGCGCTAAGAAAGTCCAGATCGCGCGGTTGCTTCTCGAAATACTCGATCCGCCACGGCGCCCAGAGCGTTTCAATGTGTCCTTTCGGGAACTCTTCCTTCGACATTTACAAGAGGCGCGAGACTAAAAGGACGCCCGGGAAAGTCGAGCATTTTGCGTGATTAGCGGGTGAGCAAAACGTAGTTCGAGCGTTTCAAATCCCTACGCGTTTCCGATTCAAACCGGCGCGCCGAATCATGCAATTCCCGCATGAGCTGGGGCGCCTGGTCGGCCGGGACGGCAAGGGCATCGATCTCCCCAGTGTTCCATTTGGCCACCGCGACGTCCGGTTTCAAAAAGTGCGGACGCGTGAGATAAAGAGGCAGGCCTTCATCGCTCTTTCCCACCGCTTCATATCGCCAATGGTTTTTCGCAGATTCGTCGCGAACGCGGCGGCCGAAGATCGACAACGCATCGCGATGGTTGCGATACCCGCTGACTATCCTTTCCGCCGCGTAACCCATGGTAAAGACAACCGCGATGGTGATTGTCGCAGCGACCCACCGGCGATTTTTGGCGCGCCGTTGTTCGTCTTGCAAGAATCGGGCGGTTTGGGTTGCGACTATCAAACAGAGAGGCGGGATGACCGGAAAAATCCGGTCCACCCGTTTGGAAGGAATTAACGACATCAAAATAAGTCCGCCAATCGCCCAACAAATCAGCCAAACTGTGGCATGCGCATCCTGCCGATGGGACATGGACTGGAAGCCCATGCCACGAACGTTCCACCGCCGAGCGCGAAGATCGGCAATCGCCAGTCCAAGGATTAGAGCGCTCCACGGAAAAAATTTGTGAAGCAAATGCAGCAAATAAAAGAAAACGGATTGGGAGCGATGAACGTGCGGCCCGATTTCACCGAACCGGGCAAGAAATTCTCGGACCACCACGAGCTCGTAAAAGCGCGGCATCCACAGACATCCCGCGATCACCCACAGCAGGAAAATCATGAGCGATGCGATCCACGGCCACCATCCGAACCATACGCTCGCGTTGTAGCGACGGTCTCTGACCGCCGAGACTTCTGGGCCGGTGGTTCGGCGTTCATAGACCGTCGCTGCAACGATTCCAGGAAGCAGAAATGCGTAGATGATCGGGCCTTTGATCAACATTCCGGCGGTCAACAACCAGAACATGATCATTCGATCGCGGGCCAACCACGGCTCGCGATCGCGGATTTTTTTCCAAATTAGCAATCCGATCAGGAAAATCACGAGCGCGAGCGGCATGTCGGAACGCACCAGGGTCGCCAGTCGCGGGGACAACAGATTGAAACCAAAGGCGGCGAACGCGATCAAACCCGCGGTGTTACCATAGGCGCGAGTCGCTTCTCTAAATAGAAGGAACGCGATTAATCCAGCGCAGACGAAGGAGGGCAATCGCCATGCGATGTCCCACGATCGCGTGATTTCGTAGATTCCCGCCGAAATCCATCCGGTGAGCGGTGGTTTAGTCGCAAGACCCTGATCGTCGGACGTGCGTTGATAGAGCCAATGTCCTTCCGTAACCATCTCATATGAAGTCCACGCCTGTTTGGCCTGGTCGTAGCCGTCGAGCTCCCACGGCAGATTTGTGATTGAGAACAAAACGAGCATGATGGCCGCGAGCGACCAAAAGGCTGTCTTAGTAATGAACAGTTCGTTTGTCATTCCAGGCGCATGATCGAAAACTTTCTATCTTCAAAATTTGAAGCTCGAAATCCGAAATTCGAAACAACTTCCAAATCTAAAATTCGAAAATGCCCGAAGCTTTCGTCGACAGCGTCAGCCAGTTTGGAATTTCGATCATTCGGATTTGTTTCGGATTTCGATATTCGGATTTCGGATTTCTTGATGATAGGTGATTCGAATTTCAAATTATTCGGATGCAAAGAATCATGCGCTAAGCAATTTCGTCGAGAATCGCTTTTGCGGCGCGCTCGCTTGCGCCGGTTTGGCCAAGTTGCGCCGCTATCTTGTCAAATTCCCAAAGCATTCGCTGGCGCGCCTGGGCGTCATCGAGAAGGCGCGCAACCTCAGTCGTGATGTCGCGCGGCCGGGCCTGATGTTGAATAAACTCCGGAACCAGTTCCTTATTTGCGAGCACGTTTGGCATTCCGAGGTAGTCAACTTTTACCAGGAGCCGGCCGGCGAAATAGGTCGGCCACGCCACTTTGTAAACCAGCACAAACGGCAGCCGAAAGTAAGCCGCTTCCAACGTCGCGCTGCCCGATGCGACGATTCCAGCAAACGCGCGCTGCATGATTTCCGCTGTTTGTCCGACTTTGATCTCAAACGTGGCACGCGCTTCCAGCCCGTGAATCTCATCGGCAGGATGCCGATGCCACATTGCTTTCATCTCGTCAGCGAGCTCGCTCGACGCCGCCGCGATTTCAAAACGCAGGTTGGGTTTTGATCGCCGCAATTCGCGCGCGGTTTCGATCAGGATTGGGAATATTTTTCGAATCTCACGTGCGCGGCTGCCCGGAAAGAGTCCGACCAAGCCGGAATCACGCGCCACGTCGGTTTTTTGATCACGCAGCCGTTCGATCATGGGATGACCGACAAAAATCGTGCGTAATCCGCTTTCGTTGTAGAGATCGGCCTCGAACGGGAAGATGCAGAGCATCAGGTCCAGCCAGCGAGCCATTTTTTTGATTCGGCCACGGTTCCAGGCCCAAACTTGCGGGCTGATGTAGTAGATAATTTTCTGAGACGGCGATTTTCGGCGGAGAGCTCGGGCCAGTCGAAGATTGAACCCCGGATAATCAATCAAGACGACAGCGTTTGGTTTGCTCGAATCGATCTCGCGCAGTGCGTCGTCAAATGCTTTTCGGAAAAACCCGTAATGTTTCAGGACTTCCCAAAGTCCGAGCACCCCGGATTGGCCGATCCAGTCTTTAAACCGCTCCCCCGCGACGGACTGCATTCGAGGCCCGCCGCGGCCGATGAAACGGACGCCGGCGTCGGCCTTCTGCAGCGCTCTCATCAGGGCGGCGCCGTGATTGTCTGCACTCGCCTCACCCGCGACGAAGTAAATGGTTTTCAAGGAAAACTCGAAATCCGAATATCGAAATCCGAAACAAATCCGAATGACGCAAATTCCAAATCAGCTAATGCTGTCGACCAAATCTTTGCGCATTTTCGAATTTTGGATTTGGAAATTGTTTCGACATTCGAACTTCGGATTTCGGATTTTTCTCTGCTCATACCGACTGGATTTTCTTGGAAATTTCCACCGCGAGTTCGAGGGCAGCCGTTGCCTGAAATCCCGATACCCGCGGTTCGCGTCCGGTGATCGCACATTCAATGAACGAAAGGAGCTGCTGCTTTAACGGTTCCTCCCGCTCGATCGGTACCTTGTCGCGGGTTATTTTGCCCGATTCACGCCGATAAATCTCGCCGCTCTGCTTCTCGTAATCGAGCGAGAGATAAGCGTCTTCCTGAAAAACGCGGATCTTGCGCATTCGCTCGGGGCTGATCCGGCTCGAAGTCACATTCGCCACGCAGCCGTTCTCGAACCGAATCCGGGCGTTGGCGATGTCTTCGCTCTTGCTCAGCACCGGAATGCCGACCGCATCGATGTTTTGCACCGTCGAGCGCACGAGATGCAGAATGATTTCCAGATCGTGAATCATCAGATCGAGGACGACGCCAATATCGATGCTGCGATCGGGATAAGGCGAGAGCCGGTGGGCTTCGATAAACCGGGGATGACTAAGCCGCGCCTCCAGCGCGCTCAGGACCGGATTAAACCGCTCGACATGGCCGACCTGCAGAACCAATCGATTACGCGCCGCGAGCTCCGCCAGTTCGGCAGCGTGTTGTGGATTTTCCGCGATCGGCTTTTCGACCAGGAGATGTTTACCGCGCGCCAAAAGCGGCAGAGCGATTTCGTGATGCGAATTTGTCGGAGTGGCAATGGACGCGCCGTCAATCAACTGAGCGAATTCCTCGAGCGATTTTGCAGCAGTAGTCCGAAACTTTTTTGCAATCGAATGCGCTCGCGCAGAATCGACATCGTAAATCGCAGTGAGCTCGGCAGTTGGAATTTCCGCATAAAGCCGGGCGTGATTGCTTCCGATGTGACCGACACCGACCACGCCAACGCGAAGTTTTTTCATTGGGCGATGTTCTTTAAAAACCAATCGTATGTTCGAACGATCCCGTCTCGAAGGGCAATCCGCGGCTGCCAGCCAAGTCCCCGAAGTTTGGAGACATCGAGAAGTTTGCGCGGCGTCCCGTCGGGCCTGGTCGTGTCCCAGGTCAGTTCGCCATCGAAACCAACCACCTCGCAAATGAGCGCCACCAATTCGCGAATGGTAATGTCTTCACCGCAACCGACGTTGATGATTTCCGGCGAATCATATTTCTCGAGCAGAAACAAACAAGCCGACGCGCAATCATCTACGTGCAGAAATTCCCGGCGCGGCTCGCCGGTTCCCCACACCATCAGCTCGCGGGCGCGTTTTGTTTTCGCTTCATGCGCCTTTCGCAAAAGGGCAGCCAGGACGTGCGAAGTTTCCAGATCGAAATTGTCGTTGGGCCCGTAAAGATTTGTCGGCATCGCCGAAATAAAGTTCGCCCCGTACTCACGATGGTAAGCCTGGCAAAGTTTCACGCCGGCAATCTTGGCGATCGCGTAGGCATCGTTGGTTGGCTCAAGCGGGCCGGTCAAAAGCGCGGTTTCCGGGATCGGTTGCGGCGCATATTTCGGATAAATGCAGGAGCTCCCCAAAAAGAGCAGCTTACCCGCGCCATTTTCGTGGGCAGACGAAATGACATTGGTTTGGATCCGCAAATTGTCGGTCAAAAACTCCACCGGAAAATCGTTGTTCGCTTTAATGCCTCCAACCTTGGCCGCGGCAAAAATGACGATGTGAGGTTTTTCCTTTCGAAAGAAATCCGACACGGCGCGCGAGTCGGCCAGGTCCAGTTCGGCGCGGCTCCGTTTCAGCAGATTGGAAAAGCCGGCCGATTGCAGCGCCCGGGTAATTGCGCTTCCGACCATCCCGTTGTGGCCGGCCACGAAAATTTTGTCGGTCTTTTGCATGCGGTTGGTAAGCGCCACAAGGCGCGACATGGTTATAGAATATCCGTCAGCAAAACAAGCAAGCGCCTGACCCGCGACACCCGAACACCGTGGCTGCCGCTCCTATGGAACTCGCGTCAAATCCTCAAGAGCTATACACATAACGCACCTACGGTGCTACGTGGATTAGCATTTTCTTTTTTCCCGGTTTGCGCAATCCTCACTGCGTGCGAACCAAATCCGCCTCTGCTGCGCTTCGGCGCGATCAATCGGGCAGACTACAGGTCCAAAAGACATATAAATTGTTCATTGGAGGCAAATTCGTCCGCGGGGAGAATGGCCGGGTCCTGGCCGCGCGGGGAAAAGCCGGCGCGCATCTGGCCAATTTTTGTCGCGCATCCAAAAAGGATTTTCGGGAGGCGGTCGTCGCGGCGCGGGCAGCGTTTCCGAATTGGTCGAAACAAAGCGCTTATCTCCGCGGACAAATTCTTTATCGCGCGGCTGAGATGCTGGAAACGCGGCGGGGCGAACTGCAGAATGAAATCGCGCGCTCGAACAACAATCCCAAATCCGCATCATCATCGGAAACCACCCTGGCAATCGATCGTCTCGTGCACTTCGCGGGATGGACCGACAAATTCAGCCAGGTCTTTGGCGCCGTGAATCCGGTCGCCTCTTCGCATTTCAACTTCACCACTCCGGAACCCACCGGTGTGGTGGTGATCATTTGTCCGGACGAACCGCCGTTGCTCGCATTCGTCTCCCTCGTAATGCCGGTTATCCTCAGCGGAAACTGCGCAATCGTCCTCGCTTCCGAAACCCAGCCGTTGCCCGCCCTCACCTTCTCCGAAATTATCGCCACCAGCGATTTGCCCGGCGGGGTAATCAACGTCCTGGCCGGCGATCGCGCCGAGCTCGCGCCGCACATCGCCAGTCACATGGATGTAAACGCGGTCATTGACGGCAGCGGCGACGCAAAACTCGGAGTGCAATTGCAGCGCGGCGGAGAATTAAACGTGAAACGCTACGCGCGCAGGCAGCTTTCGGACAAGGAGTGGCGGAGCGCGGCCGGGGAAAACCCATATTGGATCCTCGACAGTGTGGAAATGAAAACGGCCTGGCACCCGATCGGGTTGTAGCCAGGGACGCCGTGCTGAACACCTGTCCCGCTCGGACTGTCCGCGGACATCGGGCCGCAATTCCCTACCACAGGCCCGCGCCTTGCTACAATATGTTTGCCCCGCCGGCGTCTCCTTCGCTAATCACGAATAAACATTGATGGACAAAATCCAATGCGGCCGGCGCGGAATCAAACTTCGGTCCTTCGTGTCTATTCGTGTTAATTAGTGTAAACAAATGCATTTTCCATCGCTGATCGAAAAAAAGCGCGACGGCCATGCGCTGACGACGAAGGAGATCAATGTTCTGGTCGAGGATTTTACTCTGGGCGACATCCCCGCTTACCAGATGAGCGCACTGGCCATGGCGATCTTCTTTCGCGGAATGACCGCGGCGGAGACTCATCATTTGACCGAAGCGATGATGCGCAGCGGTCGAGTATTGAAATATCCGGAAGGCTCGCCGCCTAAGATCGACAAACATTCTACCGGCGGAGTCGGTGACAAAGTTTCGCTGGTGCTCGCCCCGTTGCTGGCCTGCGATGACGCCTGGGTCCCGATGATTTCCGGTCGCGGGCTCGGCATCACCGGCGGAACGCTCGACAAACTCGAAAGCATTCCCGGATTCAATGTGAACCTCGATGAAAAGCGCGCCCTGAAGCAGCTCGAAAAAATCGGTGTCTTCATGATCGGACAAACCGACGATATCTGTCCGGCGGACAAAAAACTTTACGCGTTGCGCGATGTCACTGGGACGGTGCCATCCCAACCGCTGATCGTTGCCAGCATCATGAGCAAGAAGCTCGCGGAAAATCTCGATCGTCTCGTGCTCGACGTGAAGTTCGGCAGCGGCGCCTTCATGAAAACCAAAGAGCAGGCCCAACAGCTCGCCGACGCGATGAAAGAGGTGGGCGAATCAATGAAAGTGAAGACGTCCTACCAATTGAGTCTCATGGACGAACCCCTTGGCCGAAACGTCGGCAACGCGCTGGAGGTCGCCGAATGCGTCGAGATTTTGCAGGGCGGAGGTCCGGCTGAGCTGGTGAAGTTGATTCTCGATCTCGCCGAGAAAATTTCGGAGACGCCCCGCGCGCAATTGCAAAAACGCCTTAAGGATGGAACCGCGTGGAAAAAATTTATCTCGCTCGTCTACGCGCAAGATGGGGACGCAACCATGATCGAGAAAATTCTCGAGACCCATGCCGCGCCGATCGTTCAGCCATTTCCGGCGACTTCCGCCGGCAAAGTCAAACGAATGGACGCCGAATTGATCGGGCGCGCGTCCGTGATTTTGGGCGCAGGCCGCCAGCGCAGCGGTGACTCGATCGATTTCGCAGTCGGCTTTTCTCAAATCAGGAAAATCGGCGAAAAAGTTGAAGCGAACGAACCGCTATTCATGATCCATGCGCGCAACGAGCGCTCCATCGTCAACATCACTCCCTTGATCGAAAAAGCAGTCGAGGTTGCATAAGGTAGCGGCGGGTCATCTGCCTTCGCACAGCTACGGCGCGACGAGGCCGACCCGCCATGGCGATTGAGGTCAATCGCCCCTGCCGAAATCTCTGTGCTCGACCGTCACGGTGACGTTAGGCTTAATTCCGGCCAACGCCGGCAAAAGATGATTCAGGACTTGCTCGGCTGTCGCGCGAAACTTTCGGCCGCGGGTGCTGATTTTTAACCAGCCCTTCTTGTCGCGATAGTAACGTTCGGTCGCACTCTTGGTGTGGATCAATATGACGTAGCTGTCGTTGGTAAGTTTCATGCCCGGCAAGTATAACTTTTCGTTCGGCCTACCCGTTCGACCCGATCACCCGTTATTTCAAAATCCGGAGAGCGAGTTTGAAGGCGGCGACCGCTTCCTTGTTCGATTGCCACGGGCGCTTGTTGATCAAGCTCAATGAAGTGGATCCGGCGCCCTTGGCTCGAAAGAATGTTCTGCGAACTCCGGCGGCGCTGAGACCCATCTGTTCGCCGACCAGAAACGCGTCGCCCTCTGGCACCAGAAACACTTCGTCGACGCTGCTGGTCATCCATTGATGACCGGTCTTGGGATTTTCTTCGAGTTCGATCGTGACCTTCGACCCGAGCGAGACTTCGACGAGAGCGCCGTTGTCTTTTTCACTAAAAACGAAGTCCGCCACAGAGGAACCGTACGCCAATTCAATTCTTTTTCGAAGGAGGAATATGTTTACCTCCTGCCGGTGCTGACTCGATTCGGCCGAGCCGCATCGTTTCTGCTAAATCGGCGAGTTTCATGTCGATTTTGACTTGATTATCGATGAGCTGTGCCTGCTGTAATTGCAATGCTTTAACCAATTCCAGCACTATGTCTGTCTTGTTGGTTTGAGGCGCCTGCCCATGAACAGCGGAAGCCCGAGTTGCCCCAGGACGGCTGCCAAAGCAAACACTTTCCTTTCATCAGACCTCAAACCAAAAATGAGCAACTCACGTTCCCTTTCTGAGCGGGAGCTTGGGATGCCCAGGATCAACGCGACCAAGCTGAGCGACCGCTGCCGAGAGCGAGTTTTGGTTTTACTTCATCCTTCACAATTCATCCTTCAACCTTGCCGCGCAGCGGCTCGGTTCCCTTCATCGCTTGGTTACACCCATTACCGTGGTTGCCAGGTCATAGTCCCGTAGATTTTCAGGGGCGGCTTTTGCTCGAGTTCTTTGAACACCTTCGGCGGGATAGGCGGACACTTTATTCGTCGAATGCTGCGCGCTACGATTTGCTCGGCCCATTGGCCGCCGGCCCTCGCATGAACCCTCATGGTAGTGAGGTCACCATGGGGATCGAGATAAAACTCATAGTCTACTTCCAGGGGATAGGGTGCGTGGAATGAGGACTCGAGATCACTTTGCATTATCTTGTGCACCGGCATCCGGTAATTGTAATAAGTCGGAATCTCGGCCTTCTCCGCCGACAATGCATCGGCGGCCAGAGTCACCTGGGCGGCGAGTTCGAGATAGCCTGCCCCGACTTCGAGTTGAGCTTCGATCGGAATCGGCGGAAACGTGATCGCCGCGAGCGTATTGGCAACGATCTTCTCCGCCGAACTATCGTGTGTTCGCGAGGTCACCTTAACGTTGTGCACGTGGCCGTCCCGGTCGACGGCATAGTGGATTTTCATCGCGATACCGTTGAGGCGATCCGGGTGCTTCATGAGCGCGGAACGCAATGCCTTGTTGACAATCGTTTTAAGCCGCTCGTTATAGGCATCGGCCGCTGGTAACTTGCCAGCGGCGAACGCAAGCGTGTGAAAGCACATCACACCCGCGGCTAAGACCACTAAAAAGCCTGCGCCGCGCATAAGGCCTAAGGAGAACGATCCGAGCGACCGCCGCGGGGAGCGAGCTTTGCTTTTACTTCATCCCTCATCCCTCATCCTTCATCCTTCATCCTTCATCCCTCATCCTTCATCCTTCAACCTTGTCATCTCGCCGGTCAGCGGTTCGCTCCATCGCACGGTTAGGCCTCCTGCGTCTGTCTCGACTGATCGCCACGACGGTGAACCAAAGCCCTCCTGCGGAACCGACAATAATCGACAAGA
>JAICWQ010000168.1 GCA_025934755.1 Chthoniobacterales bacterium
AGCTCGATCAAACCCCACGAGGGCTTCGCGAACAAACTCGTTGCCGATCGGATGAGAAAGAACGATCACGGGTTACTGAGAACGTAAGTACGGATGATTCCCTGATCGTCCCATGCCGGAAATGGATGGCCGTCTACTTCTAAAAGTAACTGAAGCTGAGTTCTGGGAACGTTGAAGGGCGGGTCGTCTAGAAAAACACCGGAGCCCTGGAAAAGGCGAATATCGGCGCCGTGCGGTTTATCCAAGTTCGAGGCGCGAAAGAACGAACTCGAAGGATGATGTTCTGTGATGACCGCCCATCGATACTTTTGTATCCGGTGCAGGACGGTTGCGATCTGATCGTTCGACAGATGCTGCAACACCTGGCGCAGAAAGCAGACATCGCCCTCGGGCAAGTTGTCTTCCAGAATATTTTCGTGAAGAAACTGGACCCTTGGCGAGGCGAAGGTTCTTGCGTGATGTTCGATGAGAGGTTTGACAATATCGACTCCGACATAACGAGCACAAGAATCCACTAGTTGGCGGCCAACGCGGAAGTCGCCGCAGCCAAGATCGACGATCGTCATTTTTTCCGACCCGATTCGGCGCAACCATTGCTGAACCGCGGCCAGGTATGCAGTCGTAATCCGGTCGTCGGCTGAGCCGGCGCCTGATTCGAACTGCTCCGAACTAAGGCCCCACTGCTTTTGAGCATAGATCTCGGTGAAAACCTGCTCCGTGGTTTTCGCGGCGTTTCGCTTCTGCTCCTCCGCGCGCTGCCTCTTTCGATACGATTGGAGCCACCCCTCGGGAATCCAGCGTTTTAGTAAAGCCTTCAAGTTCACTGGGAGCCGCAACTACAAACAGGGTGAAACTTCATGCCATGATCTTCTTTATCAGCCGAAGGTAAGTCGTGGCGACCATGTCTGACTGAAACTTAACGAGATGTTCGTTCGCCTGCTGACGAAGCGTTGCCTGCAAGGCGGGCTCGCCCATTGCGCGTTTTAGCTGGGCGGCAAGCGCCTCCGCATTTCTGTTCTCAAAAGTTAAGCCACAGGGACCAATCGCTTCTTTCAATCCGCCGCCTTCCGATCCCACCACGATGCAACCGCAAGCGATTCCTTCAAGTGCTACTACCCCAAACGGTTCGGCCCACAGCGAAGGCACGGCCAGAATAAGATGCCGATTCAAAATCTCTGCGATTGCAGGTCCGGATTTTTGGCCAGCAAAAGTGACTTGTTTATCCAAGCCGAGACTGGCCGTTAGTCGGCGCAATTCATTTTCTTCCGGTCCCGAACCGACGATGGTGAGATCCGGCGACAAACCGTCACGTTTCAGAAGATCAAGGGCGCGAAGAAGCAGATCGACGCCCTTGTCCGACACAAGTCTCCCAACAAAAGCGATCGTCTTGTCGCGCGCAACCGCCGGATTCAAATGGAAGACGGTTTCGTCGAACGGATTTCCAATGACAATCGAATGCACACTCAGGCGGTCGGCGATGGCCTTGCTGATAGCTACATTGGTCGCGAAACGCAAAAGGGCCTGTTTGGAGCGATTTTGCCAGCCAATGCCGCCGCGAACATTCTGAAGCCAGGTTTGATGCACGACCAGGGTGGGTTTTCGCAAAATCAGCGCCGGAACCAAACTGCGGAGACTGATGTTGTTCTGAAAAAAGAGATCACACCACCGAAGCAGTCTGAAGATTTCGGCGACCGAGGGACGCCGGATCAATTCATACGATGGATCGGAAGCTCCGTCACCCGGACTCTGGGTAATCACGCGTACTTCTTCACCTGCCGCGGCAAATTGCTGGGCAAGGATTTTCGAGACGGATTCAATTCCCCCAACGCTGGGATCGAAGAGATAAGACGAAAGAAGTATCTTCAAGAAAGCGGTTGATCAGCAATAATTGCTCCAAACAGTCCGTAACATTTGTTTGCGTTTCGCGAGTTTTTCTTTTGCCGCGGGATCAACGCGAGATCTTCGCTTGAGAATCATCGCCTCAAATGCATGTCGCAGAAACAGAACAGGCTTGAGCAGCGCGACATGTTTACCGCGATGACGTTTCAAGAGCTGAAAACGATTGCGATGAAAATCGACAACTCGATTGGCCGACCAGGCTGAAAGCTGTTCGAGATTGTCATGAATGACATCGTCGGAAGCAATGATCGCCATTCTCCAACCGAGCTTGGCGCACCGCCACGCCCAATCAAGGTCGGTATCGGAGAAAGGGAAATTTGCGGCGTCGAACCCTTTGGTTTGCTCCCACGCCTCGCGGCGAACTAAAAGCGGGCTGGTAAAAACCGCATCGCAGGTGCGCCATCGAATTCCATCATGGATGCGCCAGGCGGAGTTGTTCGGTGCGTGCAACTTGCAAAGTGCGGCCAGATTTTGGCCAAGGGCGAACGAGAGTATTGAGGGAAATTGCATACCGTAACCAAAAAATCTGCCGTCGTGTTGCTTGACGGTGAAGCCGGCGGCAGCGAGCCCGGGTTCCAGCTCTAACAACGCAATCGCCTTCTCCAGCGGAGCAACCTTCATCAGACAGTTGTCGGTTTCGTAAAGAAAGAGCCAACGGCAGTTTGGAAAGCGAGCCCGCGCGAAAGCAGCGGCTTCATTTACCCCGTCGCTGAATGAGCGACGCTCGCCGCTGGGTTCGATCACGAAAAGATTGTCCGCGGGCGTTTTTTCACGTCGGCCTTTCAAATACTCGGCGCTGCCGTCGTTAGAGCCGGCCTCGAAAACAACAATCGCCGACCGAAATCGCGCATTTCTCAAGGATTCGGTCAGGGACTCGATCGCACGCTCCAGGAGCGATCGGCGATTGAATGAATTAACAATCGCGACCAATTCAACCTGCTTACCTACGGTGAGCGGTTCGTTCATTCGCTCAACTCGAGGGCATCCGCGATCCCTCGGACTAACAATTCCGACGAAGCATGTCGTTGGTACCAATCGTAAATATCTCCCGCAATTGTCGATCGCTCCTGCGGGCTCGGGATTTCGCGACGGTTCGATTCAGCGAAGAAGGGGCCCGGTAATCGATCGCCATTGATTGAGATCGGCCCGCCACCGTGTGGAAAAATGGGAACAACGCCGTGCGCGCAAATCGCGGCAAAAGCACTCGATTTCAAAATTACGGAGCTCTCGACGTCCGGCCGATGGAAATAATTGATCCAGGCGAAAGAACAGGTCCTGAGAATTTCGGAAGCATCACTCGCGGCAATCCGCGGACGGTAGTCGGATTCAATCCCCAGATCGGCGAGAAGCGAGCGCGTGACCGGATTCTCATTTCCACCGAGAACAAACAAGAAACGAGGAGCAACCGATTCTGGAATCCCTTGTTTCGTCTGAGCGAACGATCGGAGCGAGCGTTCAGACAAAAGAGTGCCGCCAACGATCCCCCAACGGTGCGGATCGCGCGCGGCTATTTGGTCATGAGATAACGATGGTTCCTGGAGTCCGGACGGCGTCGGATGCAAATGAATCTGCGCATTCGGGACCAGCCGTTGCAATTCGGAAAGGAATTTTTGATTGCTAACAAAGCAAGCATCGGAGAGTTGGGTGATTGCCTTGCTCAGATGGACCTGAAGCGGTTGCAACCAGAAGGCACTGCTCCACGGCGGTCCGGAGGCATAGAGTTCGTGAAAAATCGTAAGCAATTTCCCGCGATGTTGCTGCCGCATTCGGCGCAAAGTCGATACTAACCCAAAGGGAATGCCCCGGGTTTGATACCCATAATTCACGTAATGCAGGATCACGCGATCGAACTCTTGGGCGTTCCCCAACTCATCCAGCGGCCGAACTTCAAAATTCCGAACCGTCGTGGTCGACGGAGCATCCGGGGTCACGAATACGGTCGAGCGCCCAAATTTGTGATGCAATTTTGCGGCAAGAGTCAGCGCGTAATCACCGACGCCATCAATTCCTCCCGGGACTCTCGGAACGACCTGAAGAATTCTATTCAAGCTGAAACCGCCTCGGTTTCGTTTCGCTGATTGAGTGGCCTCATCTGCGCGAGCGCGGCGACGTATTGGTCAATCGTGTCCGCAGCAATTTGTTCCCAACGAAACGTGCTCGCGATTCGCCGAGAGGTCTCAGATAAAGAGGCGTATTGGCTCTCGTTCATCTGCAGGATTTCCACCGCGCGCTGGGCCATCGCAGCCGCGTTTCCGCTGGAGACCAGAAATTCCGAACGAGCCGAAGCAAAAATTTGCCGCGGGCCCGGCACGTCGTAGGCAATCGTCGGAATGCCCGCCGCAAGTTGTTCGATCACGGATATACCGAATCCTTCAATGTAACTGGGGAAAAGCCCGACCGCACAACCGGCCACCAACTGCGGAAGATCTTTGGGATCGTAGGTCCTGACGCACCGAATCGATTCACGGGGAGATACTCCAAGATCGGACAGAACAGTTTTTTCGTCGGTCATGGTGCCGAGAAATGCGAACCGCGCGCCCGGGACAGAATCCCAAATCGCGCGGACGATCTCGGGCCAATCGCGGGAACCCTTGCGAACGCTCCACATTCCGAGAAAGCAAATTTCTTTGCCAGCGAGCCGCGCTAAAACCGGCTCGGCCGTCTTGAGAAAGGCTGCCCGCTCCGCGTCGCTCAATCCGTAGGGCTGAACGATGATTTTTGCGCCGGGACAACGCTCATTCAGGGCGCTTTTCTCATCCTCATTCGGCAGGTTGAACCAGTCGCAATGAGCGAGCGCCCGGTCAGCGCTCCGCTTCAGCAGCCACGATGTGAAACTGTATAAAATTCGGCCGAGCACCTTACCGCGCCGTTGACCTTGCCATCGCTGGCGGCTTGAACGGATAAAATCGGCGTAAGTCAGATACAATCCGATTGAGCGACCGACCAGAAGACCTGCGAACCGCAGGGACTTTTTCGGAAACGGAAGCGTACCGATCAGACAATCAATAACGTCGAGTTCCTGGGCGTAGGACCGAACGAAGCGAGCAGCTCGGGACGGAAAAACTGCCTGACGCCAGGCGTAACGAGCGGCCGATGAGGTTGGGTTTGGAAAAGCATCGCTCAAACAAAACTTTTCAACGGTGTGACCGGCTTTCGCCCATTGCTTCGCCAACTGCATCCAAATGCGAACCGCGCCGAGCCGATCGTCCCACGGCAGGTTCACTATGACTAAAATGCGAAGCGGTTTCTCCATTAGTTCCACCCTGAGCGCGCGAGGGTCGTCCAAAACTTGTGTCGCACGGGATTCACGTAATGCCGCATTACCAGTGTTGGTCCCGCGTATTTGTCGCGATAAACAGTTTGATCGTCCAGTTGCAGAACAAATTTGTCCGGATCGAAAGCTCGCGCGCCATTGGCATGCAAACAGAGATGAGTCACGGTTTGGTTCGTGAAGAAGTTCGGCGGGCCGTCCAGCCTGGCCAATCGCTCCAGTCCGATGGACCAGTCTAATTTTCGAAATAAGAGGACAAAACCGGTGTTGGCGGGATTTTGCTTCTCCGAGGCCGCCACAATCAGTCGCTCGTCGCCGGAGAATTGAAAGTCGGCCAGATAGAAGGCCGATACCGATTCAGCCTGCAATGGATCGATGATTCCATGGGCGCCTGGAAAAAACAGAACATCGGAGTCGGTGTAAAGAGCTGGACCGTTTGCCGGCAGGGACATAAGCAAGGCCAGCTGTTTGCCGGTAGGATGCAGCGCCAGATAGGCGCGCACGTCATCAGGCAGGTCCGGCGTTGGCGATGGTGGCTCTTTTTGGACGCGGACGCAGGCATCGATCTTCTCCAACAACGCGATACTGGCCGCGGTGTAGGATCC
>JAICWQ010000119.1 GCA_025934755.1 Chthoniobacterales bacterium
AACCGTTTGCAGCCCTTGTTAACCGCCCTGAAGATCCTGGTGGTCGCGGTGGCAATCGCCCTTGCCTGGTTCCGGCGGAAACAACCCGCGATCGGATTTCTTGGGACCGTCGCTTTGAGCTGGATTTGTTTCGCGATTTTCACGCCTGGCTTTATTCCCTATTACCTGGTCTGGATTGCACCGTTCGTTTTGCTTTATTCGGCGACCTGGTATGCCATCCTGACTGCGGCAAGCAGCATTTACCTGTTTGCCTACTACAACATGATGTCTCACGGAATGCCCTGGAATGCGTGCGACGCTTCGGTGCGACCGGCCTGGAACGATTGGGGCACTATTCCGTGGTTTGTTCTGGTCATGATCGCGATATGCGCGTTGACCCGCTGCTGGCCGCTGCACACTCAGAATGTTGAGGGCGCCTTAGGCCGGTCCGCGGACCCGCAACTCGCGTGAGCCCGAGCGCTTTAGTACCCGGCCGTCAGACGCAGGCTTGCAACTCGCGTAAAAACGGCGCACACTCGCTGCCCGATGAGGGAGTTAGGCTTGCGCAGCCCGGCGTCGAAAGTTGGCGGCATCGTTTATCTAGGACGAATGCTCGACAAAATTCGACAGCATCAAAAAGGGGAATTGTCCGCCGACTACGAGGCAAACCTCGGCCGCGGATTTGATTTGAGTTGCTGCACCTTCCTGCGGGTCGATTACAACCAGTTGGCCGCGAGAGTGAAAGAAGGCGGAAGCGACGAAGAAATCCTCCAATGGTGTTTCAGCGTCGAGCATCGTCCATCGGAGGATGAAATCTACGTCTGGAACGAATTCATGCGCAAACGCGGCTGGAACGATGAGCTGTCGGAAATCCTCAAGCGCCGCAAAAAAGAAGCCGGGATGGCTGGACGATCCGAGATACAGACAATGTTTACCTTCATCGATGCAGACGAAGGCAGGTTGTTAGTCGGAAATCAGAAACTGCAGCCGGCAACGGACTGAGCAGAAGTGACAAGTGGCGAGTGACCAGTGAGCAGAAAAATTATTGCCACGTTGGTCGTGATTTTCGTCGTTGTTGCGGTTTGGAAGTTCATTGACTGGCGAATGCAACCGCCGCCGCCTCCGAATAAGATCACCATTCCTGTGCCGGCGCCCTCCCCGTGACTGAGGGCCAAGCTTTACTGATCACAGGTCACAGTTCACAGGTCACAGGTCACTCAGACAGCGTGTCGATTCGTTCGGCGAGCGAGAAATCGAGCTCGGTCAGCCCTCCTTTGCTGTGCGTCGAGAGGACCAGCCGCACTTTGTTGTAACGAATATCGATGTCGGGATGGTGCTCTTCTTCTTCGGCCACCTCG
This sequence comes from Chthoniobacterales bacterium, assembly GCA_025934755.1. Lineage (GTDB taxonomy): Bacteria > Verrucomicrobiota > Verrucomicrobiia > Chthoniobacterales > UBA10450 > AV40. The sequence goes on from JAICWQ010000119.1 coordinate 1,338, forward strand.
CTCACCGCGTTCACGAAATCGATCGCATCCGCGAAATCATCAAACTCAAAGGTGCGTTCGATGTGCTTTTTTTCCAGCTCCCATTCCGGGATCTTCTTCAGGCGCTCTTTGAGCTCCGGCGCTTTGATCAAATCGGCCATAACCGGACAACGAGTAACACCCGAAATTTGTTTTGCAACGCCAAAACGCTGGGGCTCAATTGTCGAGGATTCTCGTTAGATTTTTTACCGAATCAAATAGGTCAACCGCGCAGGCCCGCGCTTCGCGCGCACAGCGGGCCCAGTTTGCCAGAACGTCCCTCACTGCGGCGACCGATTCTTCCAAGTCCCCGACAAAATGAAACCCGCTCTCGCGCGGAAGATATTTGCCAGCTCCGCTGTCCTCAGTGATCACCGGACGCCCCGTCGCCAGAAACGCCGCCGCCCGGTCGCTCAGCCAACCGGTGCGCCAGCTCACGTCCACTCCCTTGATCGCGGTGAACTCGCCCAGCCCACTGGCAAGGTAGTGACGATATTTCTTCGGCGTGCCCGCCAGCCTGTGTGGTTCGACAATCAGCCATCCGCGCTTCCGAACTCGCTCCAATTCCGGATCATCGGAATTCATGTGCATTGCCAATTCAAACCGCGCCTCCGGAACTCGTTTCGGCAGATCCATATATTTTTCGAATGCGTGCTTCTTCGAAAGGTCCGGATAATCGCCATCCACTTCCACGGCGCCGCTCCAATACCATTGTCCGATGGTGGTGAACTTCGGTAAACGCGGCCGTGGTTTTGGCCGATAAAGTTTCGTGTCGACCAATGGGAAAAAGGTTTTCCAACTCACGCCTAACTTTGGCAACCGGCAATCGGTGGCGTTCACGTTGAGCCCGATCGTCCAAAACTCGTGGTGCGACGATTGGCCGAGCTCCATCTTCGTCATCCAGAACATGATTTCGCTCGGATCAAGATCGCAGAAGATTCGCCGCTCGAATTGCATGAGCAACGGAGGATGAATCGAGTAACTGAGATTGAGCAAAACGTTTGGACCGGCCAAACGGTTCAGCAGCTCCCGTTTGGGCATCCCAACACAACGGAGTTCATCGAGATCGTGCGCGGCTTCGGGTTTCTGGTGATAAAGCAAACAATACCGGCCGCCCAGGCCATGCCGTCGCAGTTGTCGCTGGAAATTCTCTATCTTGCGCTCGTCCTCGCGAACATTCCCTTCGCTCGGCATGTGCTCGAGCCAGATAGCGTCCTGTTTTAATCGACGCAGACCGAGCATCCATTGCAACGGGACGGAAAAATTGCCGCCTCCTTGAAGATATTTCGCGGCAAAGCCGCATCCCAGGAAAACAGTCACGCGAGCAGAGTGAACAATCCGCTCACTCGCTCAAGAACGAATTGAAAACGCCGCCGGTGCGGCCAAGGCTTAAAATATTTTGCCGTGAGGCAGGTGTTGCTTTCCGCGCGGGTGCGGTTTGTTGCAGAGATCCGCGTTCGGAATTGGCTGGATCGTGCCCAGGAACTGCGGCGCTCTCCTTGCATTCAACTCCTGCTCCAGATCGTATCCCATGGCAATCAATTGCCCCTCGTGCATCGCCGTGCTGTACATGAGCATGCCGGCCGGCCGGCCCGAGGAACGAATTCCAACCGGCATGGAAAAGTTTGGATAACCTGCAACCGCCGGCCCGGTCGAGTTCGTGAGGTGCGGCGCAACAATTGCATCGAGATTCTGCGAAGCCATCGCGTTATCGATCCCGGCCCGAGCGGTGCTGGTCGCGTGAGTTCGCGCGGCAACGTAAGTCGGATCGCTCAAGTCACCGCTTGTCATTTCAGCGGCCTCGAAAACGTCCTGACCGTAATAGACCAGCTCCTGGGTGCAATGCGCGTTATCGAAGGCGATGAGATCCGCCAGCGTGCGCATATTCGTGTGCGATAGAGTTGCGAGATAATCCGCGATTTGGGCCTTGAACTCGAACAATAATGCGGTGAACTCATCGTCCGTGTAAGCGAAGACGTCGCCAGTATCGGTATCGACAATCGTCGCGCCCAGGCTGGCCATCACATCCAGCGCGTGATTGGCGAAGGCCACCGTCTCCTCGTCTCCGGGAATCCCACTGCCAAAATAGTTGTAATCGAAATATCGGACGTCGCGGCCAATCCGCTTTCCATTGAGCGCGCCCCTTTGGAGAAGTGGCCGATAATCGGTTTGCTGATTTTGCATGATCCCGAGCAAAATCGCGACGTCGGTCACGTTGCGAGCCATGGGACCCGCCGAGTCCTGTTGATGGCTGATCGGAACAATTCCGTCCTGCGAAATAAGTCCGAGCGTCGGTTTGAGACCGAAAATGCTTTCGACCGCCGACGGGCCGGTGATGGAACCATCCGTCTCAGTGCCAACCGCCGCCGCGCAGAAGCTCGCTGCCGCGCCCGCGCCCGAACCGGAGCTCGAACCCCACGACGTATAGCTGAGGTCGTAAGCGTTCTTGGTATCGCCACCGCGCGCGCTCCAACCGACCGCCTGGGGATAGGCAATGTCCGATCCGCGGAAGTTCGCCCACTCGCCAAGATTCGATTTGCCAAGAATGATCGCGCCGGCCGCGCGCAGTCGAGCAATCAACGGCGCGTCTGCCGGCACCTGGGCGTTGTAAAGGGCGAGCGATCCAGCTGTTGTCTGCATACCGTCCTTGGTCGCAATGTTGTCCTTCACCAATAGTGGAATCCCATGCAACGGACCTCGCACCTGCCCGGCTTTGCGCTCGCGGTCCAGACTGTTGGCGATCGCGATGGCGTTTGTATTGGTTTCGATCACCGCATGCAGGGTGGGATTAAGTTGTTGAATGCGATTCAGATAGGCTTGGACCAGATCTTTCGCGCTGAGTTGTCCCGCTGCCATTGCCGCCTGCAATTGGGTGATGCTCGCCTCGACGATTGGAAAATTCGTTCCAGCGCTGGCGTTTTCCTTGAAGAACGCAGCAAGCCCGCCGGTGAGTAAAGCTGCGCTACCGGCGGCGGTAGTCCCGATAAAATTTCTCCGGGTGACTCTGACTGATTCGGACGACGACGATGATTTCACAGGCAAGCCTCCAACATTAAAACGCACCCCACGCGTTTGCTGATTCTATTAAATTACCGGGCCCAACCGGCTATCGTCCCCCGCCCGGCAAATTCCGTTTCGTTGAAAATTTTCAGACAAAATCTTGCATCTCGTCAATTCGAAATTCTCGGCGCGATTTCATCGAGATCAAACTCGACAATTGTCACCAGTCACTCTCTTCGTTTGACGCTTTGCCCTTCCTCCGCAAATTACTCGCTCTCTCAGGCGCCCGTAGCTCAACTGGATAGAGCATCTGACTACGGATCAGAAGGTTTGAAGTTCGAATCTTCACGGGCGCGCTCTTCTCTGCTGTGCGCGCGTTGTTATTCGCCAACTTCAAACTGGCTCATCATCTTGAACGCTTCGTAGCGCTCGTCGATCTGGTCGTTCGTGAGGTTGCGCAGTTTTCCCAAGCTGAACGCTTCCACGCAAAAGCTCGCCAGCACGCTGCCGTAGATCATCGCTTTGCGAAGATTGGTGAAGGTGACTTTGCCGCCGACTGTTCCCGCAAGGTAACCGGCCATGCCCCCCGCAAAGGTGTCGCCTGCTCCGGTTGGATCGTGAATGTCTTCCAATGGATAGGCTCCACAGCTGAAAAATTCGTTCTCGCCGAACAGCAACGCGCCGTGTTCGCCTTTTTTGATCGCGACATAGCGCGGTCCCATTTTCCGAATCGCGCGTCCGGCTTTGATCAGGCTCATTTCCTTGGTCATCTCGCGCGCCTCGCTGTCATTCAAAATCAACAGATCGACGTTCGGCAAAAGCGCATCCAGATCCTTGCGGGTGGTTTCAATCCAGAGATTCATCGTGTCGGCCACGACGAACCGCGGTTTCTCCATCTGCTCGAGGACATGTGATTGCAATGCGGGCGCGATGTTGGCGAGCAGCGCGAAATCGGTTTTGCGATACGAATCGGGAAGCTTGGGCTCGAACTTTTCGAAAACGTTGAGTTCCGTCGAACGGGTTTCGCGCGTGTTCATGTCCCAGGCATATTCGCCGGACCAACGAAACGTTTTGCCGTGGACCCGTTGCACACCTTCGACGTCGATCTTTCTCGATTTCCAAAAATCGAATTCACTTTGCGGGAAATCGCTGCCGACGACACCGACCAACCGGACCGGGGAAAAATAACTGGCCGCGGCAGCGGCGTAGGATGCGGAGCCGCCCAATAAATCGGTGTGCTCTTCCACCGGCGTTTTCACCGTGTCGAGCGCAATCGATCCAAGAATTAACAGTGACATAGAAATCAGAGGTCAGAGGTCAAAAGCTGGAGTTCACGTTTCAGGTTCCAGAAGATTCTTGCACGCGTGCGCGTATTTGACGATATCGGGCGCCTTGAGCAAACCCGAAACAATCGCCACCCGTTTCGCCCCGGCCGCGATCACTTCGCCAAGGTTATCGATTTTGATTCCGCCGATGCAAAAGATCGGGAGGGTAACTTCGGCGTGAACGCGTTTGATGTTTTTCATTCCAATTGGCGGGTAATCCGGTTTGGTCGGGGTGGCGAAGATTGGCCCAAATCCAATGTAATCGGCGCCCTCCTCGACCGCGGCGCGCGCTTGCTCGACAGAATGTGTCGATCTGCCGACGAGAATTTCGCGGCCTGCTTTTGCGCGGGCAGTCGCAATCGAATCGTCGTCTTGCCCAACATGGACGCCTTCGACCGGAACTTGGGCAGCGACCTCCGCGTAATCATTGACGATCAGCGGGATCGCAGCCGCCGCGGTCAGTTTGTGCAGTCGACCGGAGAGTTCGACAATTTCCGCCACCGGAGATTTTTTGGCGCGCAACTGAATTAGATCGACAGCTCCTTCAATCATCGCGGAGGCAACGCGTTCAAGGTCGGCCCGCGCAACGTAATTGAGATCCAAAATCCCGTAGAGCCGGCAATCAGTTAGGGCCTTCATTTAAGGCGGATCGGCCTGCCCACGCGACGATTCTAAGCTTGCACGCCGCAGGTGCGACGTATTTTGACAACGCGCTCGGACCGCGCGTTCCGCCTTTCCTTATCATTCGTGAAGCTTCGCCGACGGTGGAACTAATTGGAATTTTTCCGACTTCATCATTCGCTCGACAAAGCCGGTGTCGTATTTGCCGTCACGAAATTCCCCGCTCCGCATGATGGCGGCGTGGAACGGCACCGTCGTCTTAATTCCGGTGACATAATATTCGTCCAAGGCACGCCGCATTCGATTCAACGCTGATTCGCGCGAGGCGCCGGCAGTGATGATCTTCGAAATCAGCGAATCGTAGTACGGCGGAACGGTGTAACCGGTGTAAGCGTGGGAATCGATCCGGACGCCGCGACCGCCCGGCGCGTAATAAAATTCAATCCGCCCGGGCGACGGCTGGAAATTCATCGCCGGATCTTCGGCGTTGATCCGGCACTGGATCGCATGCAAGCGCGGTTCGGCATGGGCAATGTGCTTCGACAACGGTTCTCCGGCCGCGATCCGGATTTGTTCCTTCACCAGATCGCATCCGTAAGCCTCCTCGGTAATGGTGTGCTCGACCTGGATTCGCGTGTTCATTTCCATGAAATAAAACTTCCGATCGTCGTCGACCAAAAATTCGATCGTGCCGGCGTTCTCGTAGCCGATGGCTTTGGCCAATTTCACCGCCGCATTGCCCATTTTTTTACGGAGGGACGGAGTCATAAATGGCGAGGGACATTCCTCAATTACTTTTTGGTTCCGCCGTTGAATCGAACAATCGCGCTCGCCGAGATGAATTAAGTGGCCATGACTATCGCCAATGATTTGGAACTCGATGTGGTGCGGGTTTATGAGGAGCTTCTCGATGTAAACGTCGCCATTGCCGAACGCTTTCTCAGCCTCCATCCGTGCGCTGTGAAATCCCGTAATCAAACTTGATTCGTTATGCGCTGCGCGCATTCCACGGCCGCCTCCACCTGCGACCGCCTTGATCATCACCGGGTAACCAATTTTCTTCGCAATCTTTGCCGCTTCCTTATCATCGGGAACAATGCCGTCGCTGCCGGGAGTTATTGGCACACCGGCATTCCGGGCACATGCCCGGGCCAGGTCTTTATCGCCCATTCTTTGAATTACGTGCGAGGGCGGCCCAATGAATTTGATTTTACAACTCTCGGCCACTTCGGCGAAGTGGGCATTCTCGGCCAGAAATCCGTAGCCGGGATGAATCGCATCGACGTCGCCGATTTCCGCGGCGCTCATGATCCGCTCGACCTTCAGGTAACTTTCCGAACTTGGCGCCGCACCAATGCAGATCGCCTCGTCGGCAAGCTGGACGTGCAACGAATCCACGTCGGCGTCGGAAAAAACGGCCAGAGTACGAACGCCGAGCTCTTTGCAGGCGCGGATTATGCGCAGGGCAATCTCACCGCGGTTGGCGATCAGGACTTTCTCGAACATCAGTTGAGAGTTTTTAGTTGAGAGTTGAGAGCAGTCAGATCGAGCGGTGGATTTTCAGCACTCAACTCTCAACTACCGAACTCTGAAAAGCGGCTGCCCGAATTGGACCGGTTTGCTGTTCTCGGCCACGACTTCTGCGATTACCCCGCTCGTTTCCGCTTTGATTTCGTTCATCACTTTCATCGCTTCGATAATGCAAACCACGGTGTCTTCGTTGACTCTCGTTCCTACATCGACAAACGCCGCTGCATCCGGCGAGGCCGCCCTGTAAAAAGTGCCAACCATCGGCGATATAATATCTTTCAGGTTTGCCCCTTCGGCGGCAGGAACGGCGGCCGCGCCAGCCGGCGCAGCTGGACCATTGGCGACGGCCGGGGCCGCGGGGGCAGCCGAAACCAGGATCGGTTGATCGCCCAGGCCTTTCTGCAGTTTCAAACGAAATCCGTCCTTCTCCATCTCGAAAACGGAGAGATCGTTTTTTTTCATCAAATCGATGATGGCTTTGATGTCTTTGAGGTCCACGCGCGCAGCTCCGGCTTTCGAGGTAAGGGGGTTAGGTAAAGCGGTTTTCCCGGGCAGGTCAAGTCCATGCCGAAAGTCAGGTGCCGGATGGCAAATCAGTCCCACCACGTCCGGAAACGGCGGGCCACGAAAAACGAACCGAAGGTCGCCGGAAGAAGGTAAAGGAACAGGAACGGCGGCAGGAGAGATATCTGTTCCCTCAGATTTTCACCCACGGTGTATTTGCTGGACAATGTTCCAGAAGTAATTTCGAGCACTCCGAAAATCAGCACTGCGGCCAGAATCGTTATTACCCGCCGCAGTTGCACCCGAAAACGATAGACATAACCGATGCCTGCGCCGAGCACACCACACATCACCACCGGAAGAATAAGCAAAAATGACGACGTCATCCCTTCTGTTTCGTCGCAACACCTTCCCTTGCGCTTCAAAGTCATCGAAGAGACGAACGATTACATCGTTGTCGACAAACCGGCGTTTCTCCTCACCCATCCGACCAAACCCGATCAACGCCCGACGTTATGGAAACAACTTCGCGAATTGCTTGCATTTGAAATCTCAAACGGCGGCCAGGTCTCGATCGTCAACCGGTTGGACCGCGAAACCAGCGGGCTCGTCCTCGTCGCGAAAACGGCGGAGGCCGCGCGCCGGTTCGGTCTATTGATGCAACAACATCGCGTTCACAAGGAATATCTTGCTATTGTCTGGGGCTGGCCGGAATGGGAGACCACAATGGTCGACGCGCCGCTCGATCGGCAAGGTAGGCACGAAGCATCGGCGATTTGGCTCAGGCAAGCGATTCATCCGAAAGGCGCGGAAGCAGTCACCGAGTTTCGGGTGCAGCAACGGTTTGAGAGATCGACATCGTCGGGACGGCAGTTCGCGCTGGTTCGAGCAATTCCGCGAACCGGTCGCACCCATCAGATCCGGGTGCATCTTGCCTCGCTCGGACATCCCGTAGTCGGTGACAAAATTTACGGGCCCGATGAAAAGCTTTATCTCGAATTTATCAAGAGTGGCTGGACGTCGAGTCTTCAACAGAAATTACTTCTGCCGCGTCACGCCCTCCATTCGGCCAGGCTCGCGATTGAGCACGAACACGAATGGATGGGCGCGTTGCCCGATGATCTCTCGCGATTCGTGGAGAATTGATTGTAGGGCGGGCGCATCGCCTGCCCTCATTAATTCATGGCGCACCTTGTAGGGCAATTCCGTCAAAGATATTTCCAATTTTGCGGTTTGCCCTTCGCCATCCACCTGATCGCGGTCTTTAAACGCTTCTTTCGCGTTTCATCACGCTTGGCGTCCCTGATCCATTGAACGTATTCTTTTTTGTGGCTGTAACTGAAATTTTCGAACGTCTTTCGCGCCTTCGAATTCTTTGCCAATGCCGATCGCAGCTCTGGCG
>JAICWQ010000240.1 GCA_025934755.1 Chthoniobacterales bacterium
AAATCGAGAATCGTCCGGTTGGCGCGATCGCCGATCGCGTGGGTCTCAACCTGAATGCCGCGACGCAAGGCTTCTTCAAACATCGGTCGGAGCTCTTCGGGCTTTTCGGTGAGATAACCGGAAGTTTCGGGGGCATCGGTGTACGGTTTCAACAAAGCCGCGCCGCGAGAACCGAGCGCGCCATCGAACACAACTTTGATCGTGCGCTGGGTGAAATGATGGTCGAAGGCGTCAATTGTTGCGCCTTCTCTTAAAAAATTTTGCGCATCGGGCCCCGGACCATAGACGCAGTTTACAAAGCGGATTTTCGCCAAACCGTCCGTGTAAGCCTTCTTAATTAGATCGATATCTTCTTTGTAACTGCCGGCGTTTTGGATTTCGCACCAGCCCAGCCCGAGCTCACGGTTAATCCCGGTGAGGAGCGCTTGCTCGCGTTCAGCCGGTGTTGGCTTCGGAATGTTCTTGCGAACAAGTTCCTGCGCATTGTCTGTCAGCATTCCGGTAGGTTCGCCGGTTCGTTTGTCCTTCAGAATTTCGCCGCCAAAGGGATTCGGCGTGTTTTTGTCGATGTGGGCGATCTTCAGCGCCGCCGAATTTGCGACGGAAGCGTGACCGTCGGCGCGGGTGAGAAAAACCGGATTTTCCGCCGCCACTTTGTCCAAGTCCTGGCGGGTGGGGAACTGAGCGGGTTTCCAAAACGTCTCAATCCAGCCCCGGCCCGTGATCCATTTTCCAGGTGGGGTCCTGGTGGCGCGCTCGGCCACCTTTGCCAGAAAATCTTCGAGGGTGTTGGTGCCCTCGAAATTCAGGGTGAGCTCCCGTTCGCCAATTCCGAAGATGTGGCAGTGAGAATCAGTGAGGCCCGGCAGTACTGTCCGCCCGTGAAGGTCGATGACCTGCCGCGCTTGAATTTTTGCGGCGTCGTCATTCGAACCGACAAAAACGATTCGACCGTTTTTGACGGCGACCGCTTCGGCGTGCGGCTGGCTTTCATTAACGGTGTAAATGTTGCCGTGGAGAAGAATGAAATCCGCCTCCAATTGGGCGCGGGGTGATGAATTTGCGTCATCGGCAGCGCGCAGCGGCAAATTTAACGCGCAAAACAAAAATAATATCACGAACGCTTTCACTTGACGGTTCGGTGAAGTTTTGACGTGATCATCTTTGCGAATCCACCACTTTTCCGTATCGGGAAAGCGGGTCGCGACATTATAAAGATGAATCGTGAATTTTCTTTTGCCGTCATGGCGTGCATTTATACAATCTTGGCTTTCCCGAAGGCGAGCAATCAACCTTAACTCTGCAGCGTTTGAACGAAGCACATCCTAATTTCAGTTCAGGTTCGTTTCCAAGATGTCGGCTGAATCTGGGCAGTCAGGGCGTCCGCTGATCTATGGCGAATTTTTTTCCACGCTGGTGCAACTGGTTGCCGCTGCAAATGGCCGTGGCCAGCTTTTTGATTGTGTGCGGTCTCACCGCGGCCACCTGGTATTACGTCACGCCAAAGTACACCAAGGTCGGCTATCAACCGATCCAGCCGGTGCCGTTCCCACACGATATCCATGTCACCCAGCTCGGAATGGATTGCCGTTATTGCCACAGCTTCGTCGAAGTCGCCGCCCACTCGAACGTGCCGAACACGCAACTTTGCATGAACTGTCATAGCCAGGTGCAGAAAGACAATCCCAAGCTCGAGCCTGTCCGGCAAAGCTGGAAAGACGGCCGGCCAATCGATTGGGTCTGGATTCATCGGCTACCCGATTACGTTTTCTACAATCACGCCGCCCATGTGAATCGCGGGATCAGTTGTGCGACCTGCCACGGCCAGATCAACCACATGTCCCAGGTTTACGATGCCAAGCCGATGAGCATGGCCTGGTGCCTCGAGTGCCATCGCCATCCGGAGAATTTTCTGCGCCCGGAAGACCAGATCACGAATCTTGATTGGAAACCCGAAGACGTGAAACCGGCTGAGTTCGTTGCCAAATATGGTCAGCCCAAGGGAGTGACCGAAGACTGGTCGACAAAGAAACATCTTACCCAGGCGGAGATCGGTCAGACCTTGAAAGAGCGCTGGCACATCAGCCCGTCGGAAAATTGCCAAACCTGTCACCGATGAATTTCGAACCACACATGACATCGCTGCGGAATTTCTGGGGAGCGCACGCGCCCACGCGTGCCGATTTCGGCGCCTTCGCCGAAATCTTCTCTGGATCGGAAAAAGTCCGCGATCGCGAGGGCGCGATCGCCAGCACCCGAGGCGGGTGCGCTCCCCGGAGGAGGAAATGAAACGCATTTTTCAACATCCGCCTGAGCCGGCGACGGGGAAGAGATACTGGCGCAGTGCCGGCGAATACAGCAATACTCCGGAATTTCGCGAGTGGCTGGAGCGAGAATTTCCAGCGGGCGCTTCCGAGCTGGAGGGAGATCAATGGTCGCGCCGCGATTTCATGAAGTTGATGGGCGCGTCCATGGCGCTGGCCGGGATCGGCCTAACGAGTTGTCGCCGACCGCAAATGCATATGGTTCCATTCACCAAGAGCGTCGAATGGACGATTC
>JAICWQ010000025.1 GCA_025934755.1 Chthoniobacterales bacterium
AAGAGTTCAAATGGACCCGTACGCAAAGCGGACCGAACGCCGAGTCGGAGCAAACCGCCCGAAGATTTCGCATTTGCCGGCCGAGGCCGATCATCGCACCCGCAAGGATCGACAACGCGAGAAGCAGGCGGTCATTGATCAGCGGCGAGCGATCAAGAAGGCCGCGCGGCAGGAATTAAAGCGGAAACTAGGCGAGGAGTTGGAACGGCGATCCGATTAATCACGAACGCAGGAACGAGAAATTCACTTCCGAAATCCGCGTAATCCGCGGTTCAGAGAAACCGACAGGCCTAGCTCTTTGGCGTGACTTTCGCGCTGCCGAGAAATGTGGCGTTCTCGTCGACCACCAGGCGGGGCGCTTCGATGTCGCCTTGCAAGGTGCAACCAGCTTGAAGTTCGCAACGTTCGGACGCGAAAATGTCGCCTTCCACCGTTCCGCGAACCCTGACCGATTTCGATCGGATCTCGCCCTTAATGGACGCGTGCTCGCCGACGGTTAGCGAACCGGTGGAATCAATCGTGCCTTCAACTTCACCGTCAATCAATAATTCGTCGCGAAACTTGACCGTTCCTTTAATCGAAACGCCTCGTGAAAGGAGGCCGCCTGATTTTGCCGAGACCGGCGCCCCATTTGATGGAGCCGGGGTCGGTGTAGACGTGGAAGTCAGGGGTTCGGGTTTGCGAGTTGAAAACATATTCATAAAGAGACTCCTCGAAGAATAGCTGCCGGTAAAGCTAATCTTGTTCCCCGCGCCGCGTTAGGCTCAAAATCTTACCGAATTCCAACTGTCTGATGAAAGCCCCGATTTTCCTGGATGAAAAACAGGTCCAGCAGCACTTGCGAATGGCCGGCCTGATTCCAGCGATGGAGAAGGCGCTGATTAATTTCTCGGCCGGCAAGGTGACGCAACCCGTTCGCCAGGTGATTGCGATCGATCCTCCCGGAGGCTTTTACGGGATTATGCCGGCCCTGACTCCGGAAGGCCTCGGCCAAAAAATTGTTACGTTCTATCCGCCGAACGCCGGCAAAGGGATTCCAACCCACATGGCCTTGATCATCTTGAACGATCCGCAAACCGGCGCGCCGCTGGCAGTGATGGACGGCAGATTGATTACCGAAATGCGGACTGCGGCGGTCTCAGCGGCGGCCACAAAACACCTTGCGGCAAAAGACGCCAAAGTCCTGGCAATCCTTGGCAGCGGAGTGCAGGCGCGCAGTCACATTGAAGCGCTGCGACTCGTCAGGGATTTCGCAGAAATCCGGGTCTGGAGCCAGACCAAAGCCCACGCAGAAGCATTCGCTAATGAAATTCGCGAATCGTGGCATCGGCATCGTGCCGATGGTCCAAGTAAAACCGGAAGTGCATTGCCTGGAATCCAATGCCGCGTTACCTCGGCGGAAGACGCCGTCCGCGGGGCCGATGTCGTCGTGACCGTGACCAGTTCCAAAACACCGGTGTTAAACGGAGCGTGGTTGAAGCGCGGAAGTCACGTCAACGCCGTCGGGGCATGCCGGCCGGACTGGCGCGAGCTCGACAACGATGCAATGCAAAATGTGGTTTTCGTCGATTCCCGTGAAGCGGCTATGAAGGAATCCGGCGACGTGATTCTATCCCGTACGAAAATTTATGCCGAGCTCGGTGATATTTTCGCCGAAAAAACCGATAGCCGCGCAAATGAGACGACGATTTTCAAGTCGTTAGGCATGGCGGTGGAAGACATCACCGCTGCCTTGCTGGTTTATCGAGCAGCGACGAAATAATTTTCGGCGGTCATCCGCCTTCGCCATCTTTCTCCACTGCGCTGCGGCGTGACTGTTAGACCGCCGCTACAGCATTACACCGGCGGCGGCAGCTGATTCATGAATCCGATGTCCGGATTCGGGAAACGGCCGATGTTTGGCAGAACTGACGCGAGATCAGTTGGACTCGAAACCCCGTACCATTTGGCAAGGGTCGCGGAATATTCGTCCACCGAAGTCGATGGAACCCAGCGACCTTCGCCCACGTCGTCCGGACCGCCGATGGCAATGGTCGGGTATGCGCCGTAAATGTCGCCCCCTTTGACTGAATCGCCGAGAATCAGAGCGTGACTTCCCCAGGCGTGATCGGAACCGCCTCCGTTGGACTGAAAAGTCCTGCTGAAATCGGACGCGGTGAAAAGGGTGACTCGATCGGCGATGCCGAGCTCCTTGGTGGCCTGGTAGAAGGCGTTCATGCATTGACTCAGCTCCGTCAGCAAATTGTTTTGAGTCGTCAGTTCGTTGCTGTGGGTGTCGTAGCCGGTGACAGAGCAAAAATAAATCTGCCGACGCATTCCAAGCGCGTCGCGGACGGCGATGATCTTGGCAATCATTTGAAGTTGATCGCTTAAATCGGAATTCGCCGGGAACGGTGTGGTTAGGCTGACTCCGGAAAGCGCGCTAGTCAGAAGCGCGTTGTTTTTAATCGCGCGGTTGGTGATTTTGGCGAATTCCGCTTCGAAAAGATTCTGCTGGGGCAGGTTCAACAAATCCTGCACGGCTTGATAACGAATTGCGCCATCGTTCCCGCCAAATCCACTGAGGCCAATCGGCCCCTGGGTTGAGACCTGATATTCGCTGACCTGATTACCGACTTGGAAGGTGTTCGAGCCGTTGAGGGAGATCGACATCGAAATCGTGTCGGCGTTGTTGAACGAAGTAAGCAAGTCGGCAAGTCGCCCACCCCAGCCGCTGGTTCGGGGACCGTCGGCCCAGCCAGTTTGCCATTCGACCTGCTGGTCGGCGTGAGAAAACAGCTGAGTCGGAAGCTTCGCAGTGCCGTTCAAAAACTGCCCCGCCGTCGTCGGTTCGACCAAGGTGCCGACGTTGGCCATGATCGCCAGCTTGCGATCATTATTAAAGATCGACTGCAACTCGGGCATGTTGGGATGCAGACCGAACGTCCGACCCTGTGGATCGGGTGTGACCAAATTGAGGGGCAAAAGTGAGCTTTGGGCCAGCGCGATTGGGCCACGCGCGGTGGCATAGACGCCGTAGGTCGCATTGTCAGTCGGGACGATCATGTTGTTGGCGTCGTTGCCGCCATACAGAAACAGACAAACCAGGGAGCGAAACTCGCTGGCGCCCGAACTGATTGCCTGCGCGGTGGCGGCATTAATGGCGCGCAAGTTCCAAACCGTCGAAGCGATTGAACTGGTGCCGAGCGCAGCGCAAGCGGCCTGGCGAATAAAACGGCGACGCGAAATTTCCATGGTTACTTTTCGATGACGAACTCCGGTGAAGTAACAATCAAGTGAACGGCGGTTTGCGCGCGCTCGAGCGTGTTGGCCGCCGGAATCTGAGTGACAGCGTTAATCACGATCGAGCGCATGTTGGACGACATTTGACCGCTCATCAGGAGGAGATTGAGCGAATCGACCAAAGCCGTCGGATTGGATGCCAATGCGGTTTGGCTGGAAAGATTGAGAACGATGGTGTCCGGGTTGTTTGGATTTGGTTGCTGATAGACAGCGCTGCGCATCTTGTTGGCGGAAGTGATGACCGTGGTGTCCGTCGTGATTTGAAATTCGGGCGCGACGAGTCCGGCATTCTGGATCGGCCCGGATTGAGAATAAAACGGGGAAAAGAAATTGAACACACTCGGAGCGTAGAGGGCTGCCTGGCCGAAATTGAAAGTCGAATTGTTGACCACAAATTTTCCGCTCGAGGAAGTTGCCGCGAACGCGCGATAGAGATTTGCCAATCGGACGAGAGGCTCGCGTTCGTGACCATAACTATTGCTTCCGGACAGGGTGCGCGCTTCTGGATCGAGCAAAATCGCCTGGATCACCGCCTTCATGTCACCACGAACGCCCTGGCCGTTGTTCGCAAAAATGCCGGCGACACGTGAAATATAACCGGGCGATGGATTGCTCGTAACCAAATGCTGAATCAGTCGTTGGGCGATGAATGGACCGACATTTGGATGATTGAAGATCAAATCGAGACCGTCCTGCAAATCCTGGGCTTGGGTTCGTCCCGCTGCCAACGTCACGCCATTCAACAAAGTTTTCGCGCCGGTATCGTGGTGAGTCGGAAACGCGATCATTGGATGGCGATATTCGGGCGGAGCGAAATTCCATGTCGGAGTTCCGGCTTGGTACCAATACCAGCCGGTAAAAACATGCGAGTAGCCTTCCACCACATCCTGGTCGTAGGTCGGGATGGGCTGGCCGTTACCGTCCAGCTGCTGGGACCCGTCCTGGTTCAGCTGGTAGAGACCGATCGTGAACAACTGCATGATCTCACGCGCATAGTTTTCATTCGGCGCGGTGTTCTTCGACGGATTCGGTTTATCGTTATGAACCATGTCGAGGAAATCGCCCATCCCAGGGTTAAGGGTGACGTCCTCGATTAGCTGGCGGAAATTTCCGAACGCGTCCTGCGTTAACACATCCCAATAGGTTGCCATCGCTTCAGGATGCTGAAACATGCTGTTGCCGTTCGCGGAGATGACCATGATCTCGCTTAACCCGAATGCGACGCGCTGACGCAATTGATCCGGCGCGTTAACGACGGTGTACCACCATGCCTCCTGAAACAGTGGATTCGATGGGTCGGTCCCGGCCGGAAGCGCGGCAATCGCTGCATCGACCCGTGGACCGGTCAGTGTCGCCGGTGTTGAAAATTGCGAGTTCAGAAAATCGACGAAACCATTTAGCTGGAGTTGCGAGATTAATGGCGAGGTCGGCCCGAAGGTTGATTGAGTAAGGAAACGAGCTGCGTCATTCGCACTGACGCCAGGTGTGCTAGTCGGAGTCACGGTCGGCGTTGGGCTGGGAGTAGGCGTCGGAGTCAGACTTGGCGTAGGAGTAGGACTAGGACTAGGACTAGGACTAGGGATCGGAGTTGGAGTTGGACTCGGGCTGCATCCGCCACGTCCACACGGTGTTGGCGTTGGCGTTGGCGTAGGTTTCGGTGTTGCTGTTGGAGTAGGAGTGAGAGCCGGTGTTGGAGTTGGTGATGGAGCAATCGTAGGAGTAGGAGTTGGGGTCAGCGTCGGTATAGGACTGGGAGTTGCAGACGCTGTCACAGTCGGAGTTGCAGTTGGAGTAGGTGTCGGAGTCGGGCTTGGACCGCATCCACTACGCCCACACGGCGTCGGTGTTGATGTGGGTGTGGGTGTTGAACTCGGAGCAACGGTCGGAGTAGGAGTCGGCGATGGAGCAATTGTAGGCGTTGGAGTTGGACTAACCCCCGGAGTCGGCGTCGGCGATGGTGAAGGCGCTCTCCCAAATGCAACGTCGCTCGGAGCCGCGATGAACAGAATTGCGATGAGAAAAAAACTACTCCAATTACAAGACCCTTTTCTCGGACCTTTCATGCACAGACGGGCGAGACCATGACGGCTAAGACCGCACAACTTGATCATAAGTTACAAAAAATAGAGGGCGCGATTTTTTAGTGTTGGAGAAGCCCAGGCGAGGATCGGAGCAGGAAGATCGCAGACGCCACGCCCATTTTTGCAGCAGAACTTACACCAGAACCGCGGGGATCGGCTCAGCTTCCGCCGCAATTGATTGACGGTGTTTACCCCCACAAAATGTGAAGCGCGTAACGATAATCGCAAAATGCAGGCAGGGGCGATTGACCTCGATCGCCTGCGGGCGGTTCGGTGAACCGCCCCTACCTATAAGTGTCAAGGTCGCCCGAGAAAATCTCGTTCGCTTCCGCCAGACTCTGGCAAGTAATGATTCGAACGTCGCCGCGATAATGAAAGATCGACATGATTTGCAAACCGATGTCCCGATGCGGATCGGGAACGACTCGGACAACCATACACGCGCCTTTTTCGTTACAGAGATCCATCGCCTTCTCCACGAAGGGTGCGCATTTCACATCCATCAGCTCCAATTCGGTCAGATCCACCAGCACGCGAAAGCCGGGCTCTAGTTCGGCAAGAGAGGCCCGAAGTTGCTCGAGACCCTGCTCGGCTTCCCCCGCTCGAACGACCCCGGCGTAGCGGATTTCGAGTAAATTCCTGGCGATGTTCGCTTCGAAGCTGATCACTGCGCGAGACGATTGTATTTCTGAAGGAGTTCGCGCAACCGGTCATGCGGTAAGGCCTCGACCCGATGATTGTTCGCGCCGGTCATGGTTTGATTATCCACCAGCGCATTCACGACCGCCTCTTCTGTTGCCTGAACCACGCCGGTGAAAATCGAATCCATCAAATCATTCGGAATCGTTTGAACGTTGTGCGTGACCTGGTCCGGCGCCCACACATTCTTGTTCGCGGTTGAAAACGCGATGAACAGATCGCCCGAGCCATTGCCAGATATCGTCCCGGTGCGCGCCAGTCCAAGCGAAACCCTCCGCGCGAGCCGTTTCAATTGATTGGGAAGAAGCGGCGCATCGGTCGCAACGACCGCAATGCAGGAGCCCATGTCTTCCCCGTAAACCGTGCCGGGAATTTCTTTTCCAACCGGCACACCAGCGATGGTGAGTAAGGCGCGGCGGCCGAAATTTGCCTGAAGAAAAACGCCGACGGTAAAGGTCTGGCCGGGTTTGTCTTTTCCAGATTTAATCTCGATTTTACGCGAGGCGGTTCCGCTGCCGCCTTTGAACTCGTAGCAAATCATCCCGGTTCCACCGCCCACACTCCCCTCCTCGATCGCGCCCCCGTGCGCGGAATCGAGTGCGTGAAAAACGTCCTCGGATTTCACATGAAAACCGTTGGTGTCATTCAACCAGCCGTCCCACGTTTCCGCGACCACCGGCAAACTCCACCAATATCCGCTCGCGTCGGCCGCACCGTGTTTGATTCGCCAGGCAATGACCGCATCGCGGGCGACGCCGACGCTGTGTGTATTCGTAATTACCACCGGCCCTTCGAGAAAACCGCTCTCTTCGATCCAATGGGTGCCAGTCATTTCGCCGTTCCCGTTCAAGCTGAAAACGCCGGCGTAAACGGGATCGTTCAAAGAATCGTGACCGCGCGGAATGATTGCGGTGACACCGGTGCGGACCGGTCCCCTGCCCACCACAAGTTTCCCTTCGCCGCTGATCAGTGTGCTGTAACCGACTTCAACGCCAGCGACGTCAGTGATGGAATTCAGAGCGCCCGGAACTCCATCAAATGGAACTCCCAGATCGCGCGCGCGGACGACCTGTTTGGCAGCGGTTGTTCGCGGTGGCAACGGCTGTGGTTCGCGCCCGTCGGCGTGGAGTAAGGGTAGGACCAGCAGTAACCCGCCTACGCAGAAGGATACGGCGCTACTATCGAGTAAGAGTTGCGATTTCACTGCTTTGTCCATTTTTCTTCGGCGAACGTTATCCATTGACCTTTTTCGACCTGCCGAATCAGAGACGTCCATGTTTTGGTCTGGGGATCAAAGGTAAATTTATTAGTTAGCTTGCCGTCTTTCGGGTCGAATCGGATTTCAACGCTCAGCAGTTTTTCATCGAGTTTCCCATAACCGAGCGCCGAGTAGCGCGCGCCGAACACGTCCATCCAGTGGCACACATAATTCTTCGCATCGTCGTCGAATCCGATAAAGACAAAGGCCTCGTACTCTGGCGCGGCCTCAGCTGCACCGTAGTGAAGCTCAATGAATTGATGCTTGAGCGTCCAATTGCAATGCACGCTCGTTTGCACGCTTCGAGTGTTCCGGATCTTTCGTTCGACTTTCCAATCGCCAACAAAGTGATCGAGAAAATGGTCTTCGAGTGACGGCGCCGGAGCGGCCGAGCTGGCGCGGAGGACCAACCCCATCACGAGCAAAGCAGCCGATGTTTTCATCAGTCGTATTTTTTGATCTTCGCCCATGCTTGTCGCAGGTCGCCGGTAAACCCGCGACATAGAAAAATATCGAAATGCTCGTCCCGACGCGAGTACGGATGCGCGACGTGTCCAGCCACTTCAACGCTGGCGAAATGATCACGGTCGCCGGTGCCGTCGCTGCCGAGAACAATCACGATGCTGCCATCGTAATCGCGCGGGCCCCAAAGCCAGTAACTTTGATGGTTGCAGATCGATTTCGGCAAGCCAAGGCCAGGACCGAAGAAATCGATCGCTCCGGCTTCACCGTAATTATTCGCGAAGATCGCAGTGCGCGCCTGTTCTTCGGGTGAAAGCGCTTTGTAAATGCGCGCGGTTTCCTCGGCCATCTCTCGCCAGCCGAATTCGTCGGCGAAATATTGTGGCAACGGTCCCGTCGGCTGATTCTCAGCTTTCGGCGGCCTGAGTCCCAATTGGTTTTCATACTCGAGGAACCGTTCGGGTGAAAGAATCGGCGAAACCGTCGGCGCAAGCACAATGATGCTTATTGCAACGACGACCGTGTAAGCGAGGCGGGCCCATTTGAATCGCTCGACTGTGATCTTTGCGAAAGCTACGCCTCCGGCGGCGAAGAGCACCGGATACACCGGCGATAAGTAATAATTCTTGCCGCGGAGTCCGACGAACATTGCCAGCAAAAGAACGTAGGTAAGCCCAAGAATCCGAAATCGCCGTCCTTCTTTCCCAAAGACCAGCCAGATGAGGCCGCCGATCCATAGCGGACACAGAACCGGATTCATGATTTGAATTTGGTCCACAACAAATGCGATCGGACCCCGGACAACGTCGCGGTGGGTCTGACGAATGTTATGCATCAGTTCCAGGAACGGAAAATTGTGACGAGCCAGCCAAATCAGATTCGGAAGAAAGATGGCAAAGGCGATTAGCGCACCGATCCAGAATTCGCGCGTGATCAGAAATCGCCGTTCGCCGGTGAGAAGCATCGCGATAACGACGGCGATTACAAAAAAGGCAATACCGTATTTTGTTTCCAACCCGGCGCCGACCAGAACACCGAACCAAATCCAGTAGTGCGGATCGTTCGTGTTTATCGCCCGAACAATGCACCACCCGCAGGCTAACCAAATCAGCGGCTCGAACGCGTTCATGGTAAGCCAGTGATGCAGAATCAGATAAATCGGCACGGAAATGACAGCGAGCGCGGCGATGATTTGGGCAAATGCGCCACCACCGAGATCACGAGCCAGCTTCCCGGTCAGCCAAACGGTTGCTGCTCCGGCGATCGCGGGAATCAACCGCAAACCGACCAGCCAATCGCCGAAAAGATGCCGGGCAATCCACGCCACGAGGGCAATCAATGGCGGTTGATCGACATATCCCCAGTCGAGATGCTGCCCGCAGGCGAGATAATAGAGCTCGTCCCTGAAAATCCCGTATCGGCCAGCGATTAGAAGATGAAAAACGAGCTTCACCGCCGCCAGGTAAAGAACGAAGGCTGGGCCAGATAAAAATCGTGAAGATTGCGATTCTCGAGGCATCCGGTGAACGAACGTCAACGCTGAACGCCGAACATCCAACATCCAATCAAAAAATCTTCTTAATCCTGTCTAAAGCTCAGATTTTATATTTTCGCGCTTCGATCAAAGCATTTAGATTGTCCGCGTGAGCTACGAGGTTTTCGCGCGCAAATATCGGCCGCAGACATTTGACGATCTGGTCGGGCAGGCCCACGTCTCGCGCACCCTCAAGAATGCGGTTGAGCAGAATCGCCTTGCCCATGCTTATCTCTTTGTCGGTCCGCGCGGCATTGGAAAAACTTCCACCGCTCGAATATTGGCCAAAGCGCTCAATTGCGTGAAAGGGCCGACGATTAAACCCGACAACACTTGCGACAACTGCAAGGAAATCGCGGCTGGAAATTCGCTCGACGTTTTGGAGATCGACGGCGCGAGCAACAATGGCGTCGAGCAAGTGCGCGAGCTTCGGGAGAATGTTCGCTACGCTCCGTCAAAGTCTCGGTACAAGATCTACATCATTGACGAAGTCCACATGCTGACCGCGGCGGCATTCAACGCCCTCCTCAAGACCCTCGAGGAACCACCACCGCACGTGAAATTCATTTTCGCCACAACCGAGCCGCAAAAAGTCTTGCCGACAATTGTCAGCCGTTGCCAGCGGTTCGATCTGCACCGCATTTCCGCGAAGTTGATCGCCGAACATCTCCAGTTCATCGCCAAAAAGGAAAAGATCACCCTGGAGCCGGCGGCGGCCCACGCGATTGCGCGCGGCGCGGAAGGCGGAATGCGCGACGCCGAGTCGATGCTCGACCAATTGGTTGCATTTTGCGGTGAGAAAATCGCCGAGAGCGACGTGCTCAATGTTTTTGGATTCACCAGCGAACAGAGCGTCATCGATCTCACCGGCAAGATTTTTCGCGGCGAGACCGCGGGAGCTCTCGATGTGCTTTATGAGCAATCCGAGGCCGGCAAGGACATGATGAGGCTGATGTCGGATCTCATTTCGTATTTGCGCGACCTGCTCGTTTTCAAAGCCAAACCCGATGCGCTGAAAGAAGATGCCGATCCTGAATTGCAAAAGGCGCTGGCCGCTCAGGCCGATTTGGTCGAGAACGATCGTCTCCTCGATTTGATCGACCAATTTGCCCAGGCCGAAGGGCGCATGAAATGGGCGCCGAACAAGAAATTGCATTTCGAGGTGGCAATTATCAAAGCGATCCAAAGTCTGGGCCAGGCGACGCTCGATGAAGTGATCGAAAAGCTTGGCGAACTGCGCGACGGCTCGCCACCGGGCGAGTCCGTCCGGAAAGCGGACAAGAGCGCAACCGCGCAAAAAAAAACGTTAGCCGCTGAAGGTGCAGTGGCGGCCGTGTCGGGCGCATCTCCGTCTGTGGTACCAGGCAAGCGCCAGTCCAACTCGGACTCGGCTGCGCCGTCTTCTGTAGCGGCAGGCAACCGCCAGTCCGGCTCGGACTCGCCTGCAATCATAAGTCATGCGACCGACACGGCGGCCGCTACAGGATTACGGATCGCAGAGACCGGAAATGGCGAAGACGACGTCTACAAAATTTGGGTCAGCGTCTTCGCCAAGATCCCTAACACAAAAGCATTTGTGCGAAATTCGGCCGCCGCCGCTCATGTTTTGCCAAGCGAGGGGCGGCACTTCGTTCTCGGATTTTCACCGGACCAAAAATCGACAATGGACATTCTTGGCACGACAACGAACCGGAAACTGATCGAATCGTTGCTCTACGAAGTGAGCGGAAGGGATTGGACATTGAAGCTGACGGTGAAAGACGATCTGCCCAGCAAGGACAAACCGTCCGACGATTACGCGGACGATCCGCTAATCCGCGACGCGCTTGAGATTTTCAAAGGAGAGATAAGAAAGTGACGAGTGACATGTGACCAGTGACGAGTTTGGAAGCTCATCGCTTCCTCCGATGTGACGATGTAACGGTTTAACGATCTAACGACGGCGAAGCCCATGAACCTGAACAAATTGATGAGACAAGCCCAGCAAATGCAGGCCCAAATGGCCAAGGCCCAGGCTGAGCTCGAAGAGAAAACCGTCGACGTGAGCGCGGCCGGCGGAAAGGTAACGGTGAGCGCAAACGGCGCCGGCGAAATTCTTTCGATCAAGATCGACAAGGAAATCGTCGACCCAAACGACGTGGAATTTCTGGAGGAAGCCGTATTGAGCGGCGTCCAACAAGCGATCGAGCAAGGCAAAGCCCTCGCCCAATCCGAAATGAAGAAAATCACCGGCGGTCTCGGAATGCCTGGCCTCGGATAGGGGCCACCTACGCATTCAATGTTTGAAGATCGCCGCAAACGTCTACGAATCGTAGCCCGGGGCGCTGCTTTTTTCTTATTTACCTCCGCAGCCCAAAAAATTGCGAAACCAATTCTTGGAATGCCAGGCAAATGTTGAATGTGTAGGTACCCCTAGCGTCCCCGGCTAAATGTTGAATGTGCAGGCACGACCCAGGCGTTTGTGCTTTTCGTAAACGCAGACTTCGTGAATTCCGAAGCTGGCCATTTTCTCGGCCAGGCGATCGTAATTTTCGCCAAGCTGGGCGTGCGAATGCGCGTCGGAGGCAGTCGTGAACGGAATTCCCTTCTTGATCGCCAGCCGAATGATTTCGTCGCTGGGATAAAGTTCATCCACTGGTTTGCGCCATCCGGCGGTTGAAAGTTCAATCGCGAGATCCCGGGATCGGATAAAATCCAGAGTTTCATTGAGGATCGCCCGGACATCGCCGCACGGTCGATGGCCATGGATCTTAATCAGGTCGAGATGCGACAGACAATCGACCAGACCGGACGCAGCGATATCGCGAATCCTTCGGAAATAATCCTCGTAGACCTCGTTAATATCGCGCCCGACGAATTGCTCGGCGCCGTCCGGAACGCTGTCGAACATTTGATCGGGATCGTCGAGGTAATGAACGGAACCGAGAACGAAATCAAGTTTGTCCCAATTCTTCTCGACCCATTTTCTGCCCGCCGCTGAAGTTTGAGGATCGTTATCCAGTTCAATGCCGGCTCGAATCTTCACATCAGGATTTGCGGCCCGCAGCTTGTCGAGTTCCTCAAAATCGACTCCGGCGTGAAAACGATCGTGATCCGTGAAAGCGATGTCGTTCAATCCCTTCGCGCGCGCGCTGTCGATCCATGGCTGCAACAACTGTTGCGAGTACGGCTGAACTCGATGTCCCTGCGGATGCGAATGGTAATCGCTGAAAAGTTGAGAGCTGAGAGTTGAGGATTGAGGGTCGGCCATTCGATGCTCTCAACTCTCAACTAACGACTCTCAACTTCTGCCTCACGGTTCGGTCAGGAATTTCTGGCGAATTTTCAGCTCGGGATATTTCGGAAAGAAAACTTCCACCGTGAAAACTTTCCCGGGGGTCAGGTCCCGTGTCGCGATCAACTCTTTGTATTCGATATGCTCGCCCGGGTTAATCAGGATGCTTCCCGGGGTATCCTTAATGGCATGGTTCTCGGACCACTTAGTCAGGACCGTGTCGGCCGAGTTGAGCAATTGCACTTCAATCCGCTGGTCGGTCGGGAATTCCAAATTGACCAGATGAGTGCCGAGATTGCTTACCGTGACCTTCACTTCAATCTGCCGGACCTCCGACAGCCGAACGGGTTGAGGCGAGATCTGGAGATTTAAGACCAAACCGCGCAGCTTGCGGTTATCATATTTGGGCAGAACCTCTGACGAGGAAAATGGGTGCATTATCCGGCCAAAAAAACCGCGCTTTTGTATTGTGCTCGTAGTATGAAGCGGTGGCGTCGAAATTGGCGTCGGTGACGGCGACGGCGAAGACAGCGCAGCTTCGGCAGGCGTGGGCGACAGTCCGAAAAGGCTGTCCTGAGCGCGAGCGGCCGCGGCGGCCAAAAGCAGGAGGTACAAAATGATGGCGGGACGAATCATCGACGGGGTAAACACGAAAAGTATCAGTCGGTCATGAAAACCATCTTCGCGAGCCTGATTGTGGCACTGTTCGCCGGTTCCGTCTTGGGAAAAGATGGACACTGCGTTTTTCGAGTCCACGTCGAAGCGAACGCCAACGACACCGCGAGTTTTTCGAGCTCGATCCCGGCGTTATTTTCCGGGAAACGGGTTGCGATCGAACGAATCCCGAGAGTGTCCGAAGGCGATGTTGTCGCGTTTTACCCTTATCCGGCGAACGACGGAACCTATGGCGCCTTGTTTCAACTGGACGAGCACGGACGGATTGCTCTGGACGCCCTCAGCCTGGAAAAGCGCGGCCAATTACTTTTTGTGCTGGTCAACGCTCGTGCGGTTGCCGAATTGCAAATCGACCAGCGAGTCACGGATGGCCGGATTTACCTCCCATCCGGTCTGACCAAAGCCGATATCGATTCGCTGAAAAAATGCTGGCGACTCATCGGAGAAAAGAAAAAACGATGATCGGCCGATTGCTAACGGGCGCGGCGGTCATCGCGTTTTTCAGCCTCGGCGCGAATGTTTGGGGAATCGAACTCGGATTGCCGACGGACAACGACGCGATTTTTCACGGCGACGGTCCGGCGTTTTATCAATACATCGAGCGTGATTATCACGGCGAAAAATCTACACCGTGGGAAGGCGGCCAGTATGGATTCGTGCGCGATCCGGAGCCAACCAGCGAAGGAATTGTTTACACCCGCTTTCACGAGGGAATCGATATTCGTCCGGTTCAACGGGATGAAAATGGCGAGCCCCGCGATGAAGTCCGCGCAATTGCGAATGGAAAAGTGGTCTACACGAATCGGGTTCCGGGTTATTCGAATTACGGCAACTACATCGTCATCGAACACGTTTGGGACGGATCACCCTATTACAGTTTGTATGGGCACCTGAGTAAGGTCGACGTCCGCGCCGGCGATCTCGTCCAGCGCGGCCAGCATATTGCCGTGATGGGTTACACCGGCGTTGGGATCAATCGCGAACGCGCGCATGTGCATTTGGAACTAAACTTGATGTTGAATCACCAGTTCGAAGGCTGGTACGAATCCAACCACTCAAACGATCCCAATCACCACGGGATTTATAATGGAGTTAATCTCGCAGGAATGGACATCGCGAAGCTTTATCTCGCCCTCCGCGAAAATCCCGCGCTCACGATCCCGCAGTTCTTCAGTCACCAGGAAGTTTTCTACAAAGTCGCCTTTCCACGTTCGAGACATTTTGAACTGCTAAAACTCTATCCGTGGATGGTCGCCGGAAACTCCGGTGCCGAGCCGCGCGCCTGGGAAGTCTCATTTGCCCGAAGCGGTTTGCCGCTCCGGATTGAACCGAGCGAGCGGAAGGTCAACCAGCCGGAGATCGTTTACGTGAAACCGAGCGCGCTCAACGCTTCCTACTTAACGCACGGCGTCGCGACCGGACCTACGAAACATGCGCACCTTACTGATTACGGAACCCAGACGATGCGATTGCTAATTTGGCCGGACTGAAACCGATTATCAGTGGATCGGTTTCTGATCGCTTTGGGCGACCTGCCGGAGCTGGCCGATCACTTTCTGCGCCTCAGTAAACAGATCGGAAAACTTGCTTTTCCCGCTCGATAACGAGGCGGCGTCGGAATCGATCACGCGGACTCCGTCGTAGCAGATAAAATAGAAACGAATGTGACCCGCTTGCGGGTACGGGAAATCCTGTGTTGGAGCGGCATCCGAATAGTATTTTTCGCCCAGCTTCACGAACTTTTTGGCCGCATTCCGAACGTTCTCGTATTTACCTCCTCCGAATAATCCGAACGTTCCCGTGGTATAAATGCTGCCGTCGCCGCCACTCGATGCCATTACGCTCATGATCGTATCCTGCAGCGGCCAATCCATAATGATCGTATCTACATGGGGATATTCTTGGGTTGGAGCGCGACCAATTTTTGACGGCGGAGTCGCCAACACTTTTAATCGTATTTCGCGCATCACCTTCTGCATCAACTCTCCCTGTGCTTTTTCCGACGGAGTGTCCTGGGAGACGAGAGGAATGGCCGTGGTCAGCAAAATGAATAGAGCTAGAAGCGAACGCATAGTCTTATCTTAACACGAAGTCGGCTGCCGCTGCGCAACCGCTACGCCATGCGGAATCGCGCCGTTGACGAACCCGAGACATTCGACCGCGCCGCTCGGTTTGCCAGGAAGCGCAATAACCAATGAATCGTCAACCACCGCGGCGAGATTGCGGGAAATGATCGCGTTCGGGGTGATCTTCATTGATTCGGCCCGCATAACTTCACCGAACCCCGGCAGTTCGACGCGCATAATCGCCCGAACCGCTTCCGGAGTGATGTCCCGCGGCCCGATGCCAGTTCCGCCAGTGGTCAGGATCAACCCGCAGCCCTGCTTCGAGAATGAGCGAATCGTTTCCTGAATTCTCACCAAATCATCGGGAATCACCGCTTCGCACAAGACCTGCCATCCATTTTTCTGGGCGACTTCCTTGACCGCTGGACCGCCGAGATCCTTGTAATCACCCGCGCTGGCACGATCCGAAACTGTAACAATGCCGCAAACAATCTGCATTCAGGAAAATATCTAAGGAACGCAGGAAAGCAGGAAAAGATTCATAAAAATTTATGTGCGCCTGCTTTCCTCAGCGACGCTGGGTTTTCGTTTTCTTGAGTAATTGAACGCCGGTGATTTGCATCTTTTTATCAACGGCTTTGCACATGTCGTAAATCGTCAGCAACGCAACGGCAACACCGGTGAGCGCTTCCATTTCCACGCCGGTTTGCGCGACGGTTCGCGCGGTGCAAGTGACTTCCGCCCCATCGCGCGCGGGAACGATGTCGACCTTCACTTCGCTCAGCGGAATGGTGTGGCAGAGCGGAATCAGCTGCGCCGTTTGTTTCGCGGCCAGAATTCCAGCAAGCCGCGCCGTGGCGAAGACGTTTCCCTTCGCGATTTGATCCTTCGAAATCAAACCCAGCGTTTTATGCTGAAGCTTAATTTTTCCTTGGGCGATCGCCGTCCGCACGCTCATCGGCTTCGCCGACACATCGACCATCTTTGCGCGGCCGTCTGATCCGATGTGTGTGAGACCCTTCATAACAGGCTTTCAACCACGAATGGACACTAATTTACACGAATGTTTTCAGCAAAATCCCCTATTCGTGTCGATTCGTGTGAATTCGTGGTTAAATCACCCGCCAATGGCGATCATCTTGCGGTCCGGCTGATAATTGTCTCGAAAGTCGTGTTGTTCCGGTTTGCGGTCGACCACGTCGATAAAGAACTGCCGCAGCTCATCGTCGCTTGCGCCGGCCCGGAGCGGTTTCATAATGTCGAATTCGAGATAGCTGCCCAGACACGGCCGCAATTTGCCATCGCAGGTCAGTCGCAATTTGTTGCAACTCTCGCAAAAATGAAGGTTCGTCATTGCGCCGATAAAACCGATGCGCTGATCACGTCCCGAAATTTGATAGTAGGTCGCCGGACCATTGGTCCGAAATGACGGCTCGGGGATCAGCCCGCCGTAACGCGACTCGATTGCCCGTTTGGCCTCGGCAATCGGCAAAAAATTCTCCTCGGTCAAAACTTCGGTCGTGCTCACCGGCATTAACTCGATAAATCGCAAAATCAGATTGCGCTCGCCGGCGAACTCGATCAGCGGAATCAGCTGATCTTCGTTTCGGCCGCGCATCAGCACGGCATTCAGCTTGATTTGATCGAAGCCCGCCGCGATCGCGGCATCGATTCCAGCCAACACCTGCGGGTGAAAATCGCGGCCGGTGATTTGGGCGTAACGCTCTCGATCCAAAGTATCGAGCGAGACGTTTATCGATTGGACGCCCGCAGCTCGGAGCGTCTGCGCCATCGTGGCATGCGCTTTCAGCGCAGGTCCCATCGGCAGGATGTCGATGCCACGCCCGAGCAGAGTACCATTCGTCGAAATTCCCACGCTGCTGATGCCGGGTATCGCTGGAATTTGCCGGACGAAATCGACCACGCCACGGCGCGTGAGTGGTTCGCCACCGGTCACACGCACCTTCGTCACTCCGAGATCGGCAGCGATTCTAATGAGACGCACAGTCTCTTCGTAACGGAGAATTTCCTCGCGCGGCAGCCATTCCTGAAGCTCACGCGGCATGCAGTAATTGCAGCGCTCGTTGCAACGATCGGTAATCGAAACGCGCAAATACGAAATCCGGTGCCCGAAGCGGTCTTCCATTTCAATCGCAACGTTATCGGCAACGGGGGGTTCAATCAAGAAGCCGGGCGAATTGACTCACCAGGGCCAGGTTGTATCATTTTTTATGAAGACAATTTCGAAGGTTTTCCTGTTAGGTATAGCGGCTGTCGGATTCTGCCTAACAAGTTGCGAAACGCTCGATAACCGGATTTCCGAGCATCCCGACATGTTCAATTCACTTTCTGCGCGAGATCAGGCCCTGGTGCGGCAAGGCCAGATTCGATCGGGCATGTCAATGAACGCGGTTTGGCTGGCCTGGGGTTCGCCCGAGCAAAAGGCAAACGGCGAGATGAGAGGTCGTCCGACAGAAACATGGATCTATGTGGAAAACCGTTATGCGCCCTACGGGTCGGCTTATTATCCCTACTACGGTTATGGGCCGGGATTCTATCCGGGTTTCGGCTTTGGCGGTGGCATAGCGCGGTTTCATCATGGCCGCTCGTTCGTCTTCTTTGGCGACCCGTTCTATGACCCGTTTTATTATTCCTACATTCCGCCGACGATTTCGATTCCTTATCGAACGGTTACTTTCGTAAACGGGCGCGTAATGTCGTTTCAGTATCTAAAGCCGCCCTATCGCTGATAAAATTCTGTCGCGCAGGAGCGCCCAGGTCAGTGTAGCCTGAGCCCATGGCCTACGCGTCATTTCGCGATTTTCTCGCTGCGCTGGAGAAAGCCGGCGAGCTAACTCGCGTCGCGATTCCAGTCGACACCGATTTGCTCATCAGTGAATGGGCCGGCCGGGAAATGAAATCTCCGAGTGGCGGAAAGGCCTTGCTCTTCGAGCAGCCGGTCGTCGACGGAAAAACTTCGAAATTTCCGGTGGCGATCAACACCATGGGATCGCATCGGCGTATGGCGATGGCGCTGGGTCGGGACAGCGTCGATGAGATCGCCCAGGAAATTCAGCTGATCCTGAAAGCCAAACCGCCAACCGATCTCCGTGAAGGATTCGCGCTTTTGAAACAGGGAATTCATTTGCTTCATGCGCGTCCGAAAACCGTTCGAGACGCTCCTTGCCAGGAAGTTGTCCACATCCTTCAACCTTCAACGTTCAACCTTCAACCTTCAGAATCGGCAGCAACGCTCCGCGACATGCCGATTCTGAAATGCTGGCCAAAAGACGGTGGGCGCTTCGTCACCTTGCCTCAAGTGCACACCCGCGATCCCGAAACCGGCGCGCGCAATGTCGGCTGTTATCGGATGCAGGTTTTCGACGAACTAACGACCGCGATGCACTGGCAAGTCCACAAAGTCGGAGCGCGTCACGGTAAACGTTATTATGAGCGCAATGAGCGGATGCCGGTTGCGGTCACCCTCGGCGGAGACCCGGCGCTGTCGTTCGCGGCCACTGCGCCGTTGCCGGATGGACTCGACGAAATTTTGTTCGCAGGATTCTTGCGCCGAAAATCAATCGACATGATCAAGTGCAAGACGGTCGACCTTGAAGTTCCGGCCGACGTCGATTTTGTGCTGGAAGGTTACGTGCAACCTGGAGAGATGCGCCCGGAAGGGCCGTTTGGGGATCACACTGGTTACTACACCGCGGTCGAAGATTATCCCGTGTTTCACCTGACTGGGATCACTCATCGCAAGGACGCAATTTACCCGACCACGATTGTGGGGATTCCGCCGATGGAAGATTTCTACCTGGGCGACGCCAGCGTCCGGATTTTCCTGCCCGTTTTCAAAATGAATTTTCCGGAGCTGGTCGACATGACCCTGCCGGCGGAGGGTGTGTTCCATAACCTCGTGTTTGTCAGCATTCGAAAGCAGTACCCGTATCAAGCGTTCAAGGTGATGCACGGATTGTGGGGCATGGGACAGATGATGTTCAGCAAGTACGTCGTGGTCGTGGATGAAGACTGCGATGTCCACAACACCAGCGAAGTTCTGTTTCGCCTTTGCGCCAACACCGATCCTGAGCGCGACACCAGCGTGATCAAAAACCCGAGCGATTCACTCGATCATGCGCCGAGCGTGCAAAACGTCGGATCGCACATGGGTTTTGACGCAACGCGAAAATTGCCGGGCGAGAACTACCGGCGCCAATGGCCCGAGTTGCTCAAGATGACCGACGAAGCGAAGGCGCTGGTCGACGCATTGCAAAAAAAAGCGCGTTGACGATCGACAAACTCGGCGTTGCGCGCTGCACACGGGAAAGACGGGGAAGCGAATCTCCAGCGCATGGTTAGACATACGGTCGCTATCTCAACAGCTTCTCGATATAGGGCCAGAAGACAATCGCCCCGATCACAGCGGCAGCAATAGCAGTGAGCAGAACCGCACCTGCGGCAACATCCTTCGCATCGCGAACCAACGGGTGAAACTCGGGCGAAGCTGCATCCGCAAGGAACTCGAAGGCGGTATTGAGCGCCTCCGCGGTCCAAACGATGGAAATAGCCAAAACGATCCAGCACCAATCCGCCGGTGAGACCCGGAAGAGAAATCCTGCGCCAAGGACAGCCAGCGTGGCAGCTGCATGAATCCACGCGTTATGCTGGCAGCGAATCATGCGCAAGATGCCGCAGAACGCATAATAGAAGCTCCGAATACGTCCGGTAAACCGGAACGGACGTGCAACGGGAGTCTGGTCGGGAGTATCGAACATGGTGTGTGCGAGTAGGTCTAACGAAACTCAAGCTCAGCGACCGCTGGCGAAAGCGGGACTCGCGTCGGAGTGTGGAGTTTTAGTCATCGGAAAACAGATTTTCGCGCCGGTCAGAGGTTCGTTCCATCGTATGGTTAGATGCTTGAGGTGGCACGGAGATAGAACGGGTCAGCCGCATCTCGTGCCCGCCCCAGCGAACGCGAATCGTATCACACGCAATGTCTAAAATACGCATGATGATAGACTGAGCCTCTTCAGGGGTGTCATAATGAATCACTAGAACTTGTCCACCTGCGTACCAACGGCCGTGGTAATCAAGCCACATGCGGCCAACACTCTCGCTGAATCCGACCACGCTGTGGTTTGGCTGTAACGTGACCCAATGGGCGCAGTCGATACAGTTGTCCTCCATCTGCCACGTGCCGACAAGCACACTGTCACTCGGACCGCGATAGTAGCGCTCGTAAATGTACACCCCAGCGCCAGCCAAAACGATCGCCACGGCGGAGCCGAGGACAATTAGCCACTTCTGGCTGCGCGACCAAGCGTGTGTGCGCGGAAGCATCTAACGAGACCAAGCTGAGCCGCCGCCAGCGGCAGCGCGTGTGGCTGCGGATTGAGGGGATGAACTCATGGAAAGCTGTATAGTACGGCGGCTCGCGATTGGCTCTATCGCATGGTTCGATGCTTGGCGTGACTTCATAAGTCGCGCGGTGTTAGGCCGTCTTCTTGGCAATGCGCGCCAACATCCGTGGGCCAATCTCCTCTGAATCGTGGAAAGCGAAGACTGTGTCTGGCCGGGACGTGACAGAATGCGGTGTGAACCGTGAGCCTCCCGCTTGACACTCCAGCCGATCCGCAGCAGCGCTGCCAAGACTCGGCGCGCTTTGGCGGAACCCCAGTGGCTCATGCGGCGGCGATGGTGAAAACCTGCTGAATCTCCGGCGAAGACTCGCCCTGCTCAATACGCTCCGCGAGCACACGAAGGCCGAGCGCCTGCACACGAGCCACTGCCTCATCGCGCGTGGCGCCATAGGCCATCGCACCGGGAATCTGCGCAATCTCAGCGATCCACCGACCATCGCTCTCCTGCTCCGTCTCTACCGTGAACGTCACGGGTGAATAATGGCGCAAACCGCACGCGAATACAAGAAGCCGCTCTCATCATCTAACGAGCCCAAGATCAGCCGCGGCGAGCGAGGGCGCGGGTGGCTGCGGGTGGAAGGGTTTTAGTCATCGCAAAAGTGGGCAGTACGACGGCTCGCCGTCGGCTGCAGCGATTGGTTAGGCCATTCGCGTGTTCTTGATGGCATCTTGTTAGGCCACACGCTCTCTCTCCAACTGCCTCTTTGCATCCGAAATGATCTCGCTGAGTCTTTGCAGCGTCTGAGGTGTCACGTCAATCATCGAATATTGGGCACTCGCTGACAGCGGCGCTGTGCCGACGCTCCGAACCACAAGCCGGAGTTTTCCCTTCCGGCGGCAAAGCAGAATGGAAGTGCGAAGTCGAGCGATGCCCGTGCGCTCATCACGAAGGTCACCGTAATCTTCCACGACCTCACCCGTGAACAACTTCCGCTCGAACCATTTCAATATGCTCATGTGAGTTCGCGATTGATGTGGCCTAACGAGAACAAGATGAGCCACCGCGCGAATTACGAGTGGCGTTCATAACACAGAAACCTAAGCATATCCCTGGTCCGCGGTTGGCTCCATCGCCTGGTTAGATGGTTGGCACCGCAATCTCCCTCGACCAAACGAAAACAGCAAATAATCGGCAGCTGCCTGCGAAAAGTCCCGAAACCGTCGGACATGCATTCGATCGTGATTAAACCAGCCAACCTGATAGCCGCCCTCGATCTCCTCGATAAACGTGGAAGGTGTGTATCGCTTGTCGTACGACTGCGACAAAACTTGCTCGCGAGCGTCCGGGCGCTCGGTGAAATACGAGACCAATTCGGCAGGTGGAAGCGCGGCTTGCACTTGAAGATCTTCGAGGCCGCTTGTTGCGAGCTCACAACCGGCGGGTAACTCATCGATCGCGAAGACCATCTAACGAGAACAAGCTCAGCCGCGGCGAGCGGGAGCGCGTGTGGCTGCGGGGTTAAAGGTTGTAGTCATCTGAAAGCTGGGTATTACGACGGCTCGCCGTCGGCTGCAGCGACTGGTTAGATGGCGGCGTTGCTATCACAATAAGTCGTTACCTGGGAGCCAAAAACGATCATCGTAGGGATCATGGCGTGTGGGCTTGCGTAGCTTCTGCTGCTGATGCTGCTCGGCCAAGTACATCTTGAACTCCGAGTCGGATAACGATGACAAGCGTCGCTTCTCGGCCGTAGGTATGTGAGGTGACTCAGCAACTTTCTGTCGGTAGCGGGCAAGATGCGTCTCGAACGCGGCTGCATCGCGCTCGATCCTGCGCCTTCGCTGCTCATCGCGTCGCGCAGCCCGAACCTGCCAATCTTCCACTGGCGGCCTAATGCTGGGTTTCTTCGTGGCGCGTGGCTTAGCCATCTAACGAGACAGAAGTGAGCTGCCGAGACTGGGAGCGCGCTCCGCAGCGGGTAAACCGGTGGAAGCCACGCAAAATGAGGTCGTACGCCGGGTCTCGGTCAGCTCCACTGACTGGTTAGATGTTTGTGTCATCCGAAGACCGGCACGCACTCCTTCGAGGGATAAAGCTGAATGCCGCGAACCTTGCTATCGGGTGTGGTGGGAGCATCGAAATGGATAAACAGCGCGCCTCCGGAGGGCAAATCGTATCGCACCGAACCAGTATCGGCAACCGGGATAGGCGCCCCGAGTCTCCGCTCCAGCTCTTGCAGACTGGTCTCGTGGGTAACAAAGCGAAACTCTAAAGGCAACTCGGTAGGGCGCCAATCTGAAGGGTCGGAAAACACTGCAGCGTCACGACTACGAACATCTCGAACAACTACACCTACCAAGCCGACAAGCCAGAAGAGAACGAGGCCAATGAAGACCGGACGGTATGCATCAGGCCAAATCTTGCTAACGAGGACGGCAATGAAAAAAGCTGCGAAGACACCCGTGACAAACGTGCCCCCGTATCTGCGAAGACGCTCGGCGAAACTCATCTAACGAGAACAAGATGAGCCACGGCGCCGAGAGCGCGGCTGGCTGCAAACTGCGGGTGAACTGCAAACAAGCTCATAATCGAGTCCGGCGGCGTTGGCTCCATCGCATTGTTAGATGGTTAGCGCCGCTTGTGCTTGCGTGTAGTATATAAAATCTCTCCCACGGAAGCATAAAGAAGCCAGGCACAAAGAACAATGTAAAGGACGACAGCCACCCAAAAGGTGTCCGGCCGGGTGAGCTGGTCCACATAAACGTGCGGCTGATATCGAGAGGGCCACATGATCTTGCCGCATTGAATACCCCGAGCTGTCATAGCGGCTATGGATACACTCAGAGCGCTGACAAGCGTGCTAAGTACGACGCGAAACGCAACGCCGCGCTCCTCGGGAATCCTTAGTGGAGAACGTACTCGCACCATCTAACGAGAACAAGATGAGCTGCCGCGAGCGAGAGGGCGCATGGCAGCAGGATACGTATTCAAGCTGCGAAATGGCAAGTTATAACGACCGCTCGCGGTCAGCTCTATCTTTTGGTTAGATGTTGGCGTGCGACGAATGTTCCTGTTCCTCCCCGCTCGGTTTACAGCTCCTCTAAAAGTTTTCCCTGCTGATCTCTCAGGCTTAGCATATATGACTCAGGTCCCCGAACAGCGTCGTTCGGTATCTCGACACGCGTGCCCCAGCCATTGTCGGGTGGTTTGATCCGCTTGACATCGTAAACAACGGATCGTTGTATGGTGGGGTCAGGATCGGGGTGTGGATTTCGGCGAGCCTCGATCACGATGCGCCAGTCGCCTCCAGGGGCGTTTGGCTCGACGAAGTATGACACCGTAGAATCTCCGGCGTCTACAGAGTGAACAACCGTGACAATGATGCCACGTTTGTGTTTTATCCAATGTCTCCACAAGAAGCTCCGTAACACTGCCTGCTTGCCGCGCGAATCAATTTCAATTGTGCCTCCCAGATCGTAACGGTAAAAGTCTCGAGTCGGTTGATCTGCAAGCGCGGTAGAAACCAACGATAGCAACGCAATCGTCAGCCGCATGGTCCGAGCATCCCGGGCGGAAAAGAGACATGCGACAGCCAGAACCGAGACAGCAAACGGAATAACGGTAGTTACCATCTAACGAGTATTCGGTCGGAAAATCCCGCCTTTAAATGCGGGATTTTCCGGTCTAATCCGGGCTTGCTCCCGGGTGCGGGGAGCGACAAAAGCTGGGTGCATCAACGCGGTTGTAGCTGGCGTGTTTGCCAGGGGCAAGGAGAAAATTCT
>JAICWQ010000127.1 GCA_025934755.1 Chthoniobacterales bacterium
CGCACGCCACGGCCCAGTCAGGCGAAGTAGTTCTTTTTTCCCCCGGCACATCCTCCTTCGACATGTTTAAAAGTTATGTAGACCGCGGCGATCAATTTCGCGCCCTCGTCCAAGCCCTGCCTCAATGAAAAGAAAGTTCAAAATGCCAAACCTGTTCAAGTTTAAACGCAAAAAGCTCCGCGCTACCGCAGTCCGCCGTCCCCTCAGGATCGGCGCAGCTGCGGCCGATTACGACGACCTGGCCGAACCGAGCATGAAGCTCTCTCGCGCCCTGTTGATCGTCCTCCTGCTGCATGTCGTTGCCGTCGCCGGAATCATCGCCTTTAACGCGATCAAGACCCATCAGTCTGCGCTGCCCTCATCAACGTCGACGAATCCAGCCGCCGTTGCAGCGTCTGAGACCAAACCACAAGCGGCCGCCCTCAATTCAATCGCTCCGGCGAAGCTCAGCCCCAAGGCGCAGGCGAAAATTTCCGATTCCGGAAAAACTTACATTGTCGCCAAGGGTGATAATCCGGTGACGATCTCGAAGAAGTTCAAGGTGCCTTATGACGACTTGCTCGCGCTCAATCACATCGACGACCCGCGGAAACTAAAAATCGGCCAAAAACTTTTGATCCCGGCCAAACCGGCGAAGAAATCCGAGTAGGTTGTCGATCCGATGCGTCGCAAAAGCGCTTATCTCCTGTTCCTGGCCGTGCTCGGACTTCTGGTCATCGGGATCGTGATGCTTTTTAGCACGAGTGCGTTTGCCCGGGACAGTCACGGCGACGCTTTATTTTTCCTGAAACGCCAGGCGGCCTGGCTCGGCGTTGGACTGGCGCTCTGCATCACCGCCGCGCTGATCGACTATCATTTTTGGCAGCGCACTTGGTGGGTCTGGCTCGGAATCGCTGCAATCACCCTGGTCCTTTGTTTCGTTCCGCACGTCGGAATGCGGATCAACGGGTCCCGCCGCTGGCTCGGGATCGGTCCGGTGGGTTTTCAACCGTCCGAAATCGCCAAACTCGCCGCCGTGTTTTTTCTGGCGTGGTGGTTTGCCCGCTACGAGAAATCGGCCAGCCATCCACTTTTCGGATTTGCCATTCCCCTGGCTGTGGTGAGCGCGTTGCTGGCGTTGATTTTGTTCGAGGTAGATCTCGGAACGACAGCGTTGATCGGCATGACTGCGTTCGTGATTATGTTCGTTGCCGGCACGAACCCAATCCTCCTCGCTCTCCTGGCAGTGGTGGGCAGCAGCGTAATTTTTGTCGGCGCGACCCACGCCCGCATGGAACGCTTGATCGCATTTACGGATCTCGAGCGCTACAAGGAGGACGCCGGTCTCCAGCAGATGCAGGCATTGATCGCCTGGGGCAGCGGCGGAATGGAAGGACTGGGCCTGGGCAATGGCCGCCAGAAAATGCTCTACCTCCCCTACGCTCACACCGATTTCATTTTTCCGATGATTGGCGAAGAGCTTGGCCTGCGAGTGAGCTTGCTGGTGGTTTTTCTTTTTATCGTTGTGATCGTCTGCGGAATTGTCATCGCGTTGCACGCCAAAGATCGATTCGGATTACTGGTCGCGACCGGCGTCGTCTCGCTGCTCGCGCTCCAGGCTGCGGTGAACATCGGCGTTACCACTTCGTTGCTGCCGAACAAGGGTTTGCCGCTGCCGTTTATCAGCTATGGAGGCTCCAACCTGGTGGCGTGTTTGTTCGGGGTCGGTTTGCTTATCAGTATTTATCGGCAGGCGGTCCTGGAACCGTCCAACAAGAAACGCACCGCGCTCCAAGTGCGGATAACTCCAAGGATTTAATGGAATTTTGGACCCTGGATTTTGCCTCGTCGCAATTGGCAGTTGGAAACTCCGAAAGTATTCGCGATCCCCAATTATTTCGGGGTTGGCAATCGGCAATTCAATGAACGCAATCATCGCATGTGGCGGCACCGGCGGACATCTGTTCCCGGGAATCGCCGTCGCCGAAGTGCTGCGACAGCGCGGGCACGAAGTATTGCTCTTCGTTTCCGAGAAAGAGATCGATGGTCTCGCGCTTTCTACCCGATCGCAGTTTCGTTTTGAGAAATTGCCGACAGTCGGATTTCCGTCGGTCTACTCTCCGCGGATTTTTGGTTTTCTCAGGCGGTTTACCGAAAGCCTTTCCCTGTGTCGATCGATCTACAGCAAGTTTAATCCTCAGGTTGTCCTCGGCATGGGCGGGTTTACTTCAACCGCCCCGATTCTCGCCGGTCGGCTCCGGGGCATTTCGACGCTGGTTCACGAGTCTAATGCCATTCCCGGAAAAGCGAACCGCCTCGCTGCGAAAATGGTGGGCGCCGTTTTGCTCGGCTTCAAAGAAGCAGCGCAATTCTTTCCCAAGGTGCGGACGGAAATCACCGGAACGCCGATTCGAACCGAGCTCAAACGCCTGGATAAAGAATCGGCGCAGCTAAAGCTCGGGTTGCAAGCCGGCGTGACCACCATGCTGGTGATGGGCGGAAGTCAGGGGGCGAGCGGAATTAACCAGGCGATGATCAAATCGTTGCCATCGCTGCGCGGCGCCTCTCTCCAGATAATTCACCTTTCCGGCTCGCGCGACGAGCGTTTGGTCACCGACAATTATCGTCGCGAACAGATTCCCGCATTTGTCGCCGCCTTTCATCATCACATGGAGGAAGTTTACAGCGCGGCTGATTTTGCAGTGGCCCGTTCGGGCGCAGCCAGCCTGGCCGAGCTCGCCTTCTTCGGCTTGCCCACGATTCTGATTCCATTTCCCTACGCGGCGGACGATCATCAAACGCGAAACGCCGAAATCTTTGCTCGGTCAGGCGCCGCCGTTGTCTTGAAAGAATCGGATCTTACGGCCGAATTGTTTACCCAGAACATCCGCGCCATGATCGATCATCCCGAACAGCTTCGGCGCATGTCTGAAAAGTCGTTGCAGCTCGCCCCGGGCGACGCCGCCAATCGGGTCGCAACGACAATGGAGGAATTCATCAAGTCATGAGTCAGGATGGCAACGCCTCCGTCGCAGGGACAAGCCGCACCGGCACTTCGGCGACGCCGGATCTGGGCCAATTTCTAAGCCGTGAGCGCCATCGCGTTCATCTCATCGGGGTCGCCGGAAGCGGGATGAGCGGCATTGCCGGTCTGTTGCTTCAACTCGGGCACGACGTGAGCGGCTCGGACAAACTGGATTCTCAGGAAACGGCACGGCTTCAACGGCTGGGCCTAAAATTTCACCGCCAGCATCGGATCGAAGATGCGGATGACGCCGAGCTCATCATTTATTCCTCCGCAATCAAACCCGAAAACCCAATCCTGAAAGATGCACAAAAGGCCGGGCGACGAGCTGTCCGCCGCGCGGAGGCCCTGGCTGCCATCATGTCGGGTAAGCGCGGCATTCTGATTGTCGGGATGCACGGCAAAACAACCACCTCGGCCATGACCGCGCACGTTTTGCGCGAAGGCGGACTTCATCCGTCGCACTACGTGGGCGCCGAAATTCCGATCCTCGGCACAAACGCGCACTGGGATCCCCGGGGCGAACATTTCGTGGCCGAAGGCGACGAGAGCGATGGAACGATTGCCTTGTTTCATCCCGAGCACGCTCTGGTACTTAATATAGAAGAGGAACACCTCGACTTTTATTCCGACCTGGCTGCGATCGAGAAAGTCTTCCGCCAGCTCCTCGGACAAACTACCGGAAAGATCTTTTATTGCGCGGACGAACCGAACGCGACTCGGATCTGTCGATCTTCTGACCGTGTCATCTGCTATGGATTGTCCGAGGACGCGGACTATCGCGCGGCCGACATCGAGCTTCGAAACTTCACCTCAAAATTTTCCGTCTATCGAGGCAAAGAGAAGCTGGGCGAAGCGACACTCAATGTTCCCGGCGAGCATAATGTCCGAAATGCCCTGGGCGTGATCGCGCTCGCCACCGAACTCGGGGTCAGCTTCGACAAAATCGCGAAAGCCCTGACCAAATTTCAACACGCGCGGCGCCGCTTCGAAATTAAATACGACAGTCCCCGGTTCCTGTTGGTCGATGATTACGGACATCACCCGACTGAAATCAAAGCCACCCTGAAAACGGCGCGCTCGGCCGGACGCAAGCGCGTTCTAACGATGTTTCAACCGCATCGCTACTCGCGCACAAAATTGCTCCGAAAAGAGTTCGGCCGCGCATTCGAAAACGCGGATCGCGTAGTGATCACGGATGTTTACGGATCCAATGAATCGCCGATTCCCGGAGTCAGCGGACAAATGATTGCGGACGAAATCGCCGCGAATGGTCATCGCGGTGTTTCCTACGAGCCGCGCCTGGAGTGGGTCCATCGTGACGTCGGGAACATGCTCGACAACGGCGACCTGGTTGTGAGTCTCGGCGCCGGCAATATTCACGAGCAATTGTCGAAACTCGCGGCCGACTTGGTGATCGCGGAGAAAATCAAGGACATCATCGGTGAAGCTGGCGATATCCGGCTGTACGAACCACTTTCCAAACATACGACGCTGCGAGTCGGCGGGCCGGCCCAGTTTTGGGTCGAACCCCGAACCGAAGAATCCTTTGCCCAGTTGATCCGGTTTTGCCGGCGCGAAAACCTTCCGATCTTCGTAATCGGGCGCGGATCCAATCTTTTGGTTCGTGACGGCGGAATTCGTGGGGTGGTTGTTCACCCCGCCGGCGGCGACTTCGATAAGATCGAAATCCATGGCAACGAGATCCGGGCCGGGGTCGGGGTAAAGTTAAAGGAGATCGCGTATGCCGCGCGTGGCGCTGATCTGGGCGGATTGGAGTGGATGGAGGGCATCCCCGGCGCAGTCGGCGGAGGTTTACGGATGAATGCGGGCGCGATGGGCTCACAAACTTTCGAAAACATAGTCGGCGTTCGCTACCTCGATGCCAACGGCATCGCCCACGACAAGAAACGCGAGGAACTCGAAGTTCACTACCGGCATTTTCCCCTGCTCCAACGAAATTTCGCCGTCTCCGCGACATTTCGCGCAACTCCGGCCAGGCGGGAACAAATCGAAGCGCGGTTGCATGAAT
Organism: Chthoniobacterales bacterium; assembly: GCA_025934755.1. Lineage (GTDB taxonomy): Bacteria > Verrucomicrobiota > Verrucomicrobiia > Chthoniobacterales > UBA10450 > AV40. The sequence continues at coordinate 5,037 of JAICWQ010000127.1, forward strand.
CGCAAGACAAACGTCGAACGACCCAGCCCATAGCGAAGAGCGCAGGCTGCATTTTCAAGAATCCGGAAACGTGTCCGGCGGGCAAATTGGTCGACGAACTCGGCCTAAAAAACTCGGCAGTTGGAAAGGCGCGCGTTTCCGAAGTGCACGGCAACTTTATCGTCAACGATGGCGGCGCCACGGCCACGGACGTGCTGGAATTGATCGACCGGATCAAAAGAGAGGCCAGGACGAGACGTGACATCGAGCTGGAGACAGAAGTGCAAATCGTGGGAGAAGCCGACACGGGAGTTGTATGAACAAGCAGTTACCAAAGAAGATCGCCGTGTTGATGGGCGGCCCTGGCTCGGAACGCAACGTCTCGCTGGCCACCGCAGCGGGAGTATCCAAGGCGCTGCGTTCGCTCGGAATCGAAATTGTGGATGTCGATGTTCGCGACGAAAATTTCGAGCTTCCCCCGGGTATCGATCTCGCTTTCGATTGCATTCACGGAACCTTCGGCGAGGACGGCCAGCTCCAGAAAATCCTGGAAGGACGCGGCGTCAGTTACACCGGAGACGACGCGGAAGGAAGCCGGATCGCGTTCGACAAGATTTTGTCCAAAGAAAAATTTCGCGAGCACAACGTCGTCACCCCCGAATGGGAAGTAATTGACGCCGGGCAAAAGCCGAAGATGTCGGCGCCACTGGTGGTCAAGCCAGCGAGACAGGGTTCAACGGTTGGAATCATGATCGTCAAAAACGAAAACGAACTGGACGGCGCTCTAAAAGAAGCGGCGAAGTACGACCGCAAATTGTTGATAGAAAAATTTGTATCTGGCCGCGAATTGACGATAGGTATCCTCGGTGATCAAGCCCTGCCGATCCTCGAAATAATTCCCAAGGGCGGTTTTTACGATTTTAATACCAAGTACCCGTTCCTGAATCCGCAGGCTGGCGCCAGCGCGGAGCATGTTTGTCCGGCAAAAATCGATCCCGGACTAACCCAGAAAATCCAGGAACTGGCACTTGCGGCATTTCGCGCCCTTGGCCTCGTCGTTTACGGCCGGGTCGACGTCCTTTTGACCGAAGCAGGCGAACCCTTCGTCTTGGAAGTAAACACCATCCCCGGAATGACCGAGACGAGTTTACTTCCAGAGGCCGCCGCCGCCGCCGGTATCACCTACGTCAATCTTTGCCGGCGCATCATGGAGCTGTCGCGAGCGAGAGAGGACCGCACCGAGCAATGAGGCGACAACAAAGACCACGCGCCCGCAACCGGCGGCTCTCCAGTTTCCGGCAACGGCGTCAGCAACATTTGCTGGATGTTAAAGTGCGTTCGCGCAAAGCAGTCGCGCATCGCAATCGTCGAGTGCTGGTTGTCTTTTCCAAGTTTGCCCTTTTGCTCGCTTTGGTTGCCGGCATTTATGTCGGGGGGCGCTTCGCGGCCAAACGTTTTTTTCTCGATAATCCCGAATACAAGCTCGCTGCAATTGAGGTCCAGACCGACGGCACGTTGCAACGCGACCAGATTCTGACCGTGGCGGATTTGCACGAAGGCGAAAACATCTTTCGGGTCAACCTCGCCAGCGTGCACGATCGGTTGCAGGATTTACCGCAAGTCGACGAAGTCGAGGTTGTCCGGAAACTTCCCGGCGAAATCGATATTCGCATTGTCGAACGCAAACCCATCGCCTGGATCACGACCGAAAAACAAATCGCGGATCCATTCGCCTCCGACGCCGCGTTTCTGATCGATGCTCGCGGGGTTCTGATGAAGGAGAAGAAACTTTTGCCGGAATATTTAGGGCTGCCGTTAATTGTCGGTTGCGGAAGCGAATCACTGGAGGCGGGAAAAAGTGTCGAATCACCCGAAACCAAAGCCGCGCTCGAGTTGTTGCGATTGAGCTCGCGAAGTTTCATGCAAACGCGTTTCCAAGTTCGCGAGATCGATGTTTCGAAAGGCTATTGCCTGGTGGTGACCGACAAGAACCACAGCAAGGTCACATTCGGTTTCGACAATCTCGACACCCAACTACAGCGGCTCGAGCAATTTCTGGTTTATTCCGACGACGCTCATCGCGAAATCGCCACCGTGAATCTACTGGTGCAGCGCAACATTCCGGTCACATGGGCAAAGCCGGCAGTCGACGTGATTAACGAAACGATCCAACCGGAAGAATCGCCGCGGGTGATGAAAGCGATCCCGGTCAACGCGGCGCCGAAAACAAAACCGGCCGCGACGCCAGCAACAACCAGGAAGTCGCATCCGAAACCGCTGAAAGCTGCGGCGCCGGTCGCTCCGAACTCGTCTCCCAGTCCCTCCCCGAGCCCGACTCCGGCGAAACGCGGTTTTCTATTTCAACCTTTCAAGAAAAACTAAACAACCTGGCGAGTGGTGATTTAATCGTAGGTTTGGAGATCGGGACATCGAAAATTTGTGTCGTGGTCGGCGAGACACGTCCTGATGGAACATTGAAAATTCTTGGAGTCGGCCAGGCGCCCTCACGGGGCGTGCGCAAAGGCGAGATCGTCGATTTTGAGACGGCTATGAAGTGCGTCCACGAAGCGGTGGTCGACGCCGAGCAGAAAAGCGACGTGATGATTCGCAGCGTTTTTGTCTCGGTTGCCGGCGGGCACATTCAGGGCTTCAACAACCGCGGTTGCGTGATGTTGCCGGAAGATCGGGACGAAATCGACGACCAGGACGTGGAAGATGTGAAGGTGAATGCGCGCGAAGTGAGCATTCCTGCGCAGAACGCCTTTCTCCATTCGATCATTCAGCATTATCACGTTGACGGACAGGATGGCGTGCTCAACCCCGTCGGCATGCTCGGACAGAAGCTGGAGGCCGATTTTCATATTGTCCACGGCGTCCGCACCCGGATTCAAAACACGATCCGTTGCGTAAAAGAGCTGCCCCTGGAAGTTGAAGACGTCGTCTTCGGGGCGCTGGCCTCCGCTCAGGTCGTTCTGACCCAGCACCAAAAAAATCTCGGCGCGCTCGTGGTCGACATTGGCGGCGGCACCACCGACTACATTCTCTACGTTGACGGCGCCATAAAACAAAGCGGCGTCCTCGCGGTCGGAGGCGATCACATTACCAACGACATCTCGATGGGATTGCGGATTCCAATGGCGCGCGCGGAAAAACTTAAGATCGAAGAAGGCAGCTGCGTTCTGGGCAATTGCCTTCCCGGGGAAACGATCGTGCTCAAGGACGATTCCGGTTTTGCCGGCAAGGAAATCGAGCGCGAAACACTGAACACGATCATTCATCTGCGACTGCGCGAAACGTTTGAGTTGCTCAAGCGAACCGTCGAAGAGGAGCCGTTCATCAACTATGTCGGCGCGGGGATCGTCATCACTGGCGGATGCAGTCTGTTGAGCGGGATCGATCATCTCGCGGGCGAAATTTTTGAGATGCCGGCGCATGTCACCCACGCCCAAACAACGTCAGGATTGACCTCGGCCGCCGAGAACCCTCAATTCGCAACCGCGATCGGTTTACTCAAATACGCTCAGGCGGTTCAAGTCGACCGGCCGCGCGGCGGAATTACCCGAATTTTTGGAAGGCTATTCAACCGAATACGATGACTGAGTCACAAGTTCGAAATCCGAATTCCAAAATCCGAAACAAAAAGGCGATCAATGATTCAACTCAGTAAAAACTACAGCTTGCCGGAGCGGCAGGAGGAAGCGATTCCGATCAAAGTCGTGGGCGTTGGCAGCGCCGGGTCGAATGCACTCGACCGCGTCCTGCTTGATGGGATGGACAAGAACGATCTCATCGCAATCAACACTGACGTCCAGGCGCTGGCGAGTTCTGTTGCCGCGCGCAAAGTCCAGCTCGGGCGCAGCAGCACGCGCGGGCTGGGCACCGGAGGAGATCCTGAACTCGGCTACCAGGCAGCGATTGAATCTGCCGACGAAATTCGCCAAGCCATGGCCGGAGCGCGGATGATTTTCATCTGCGCGGGACTGGGCGGCGGCACTGGTTCGGGAGCGGCCCCGATCGTCGCGCAACTGGCACGCGAAGCCGGCTCCCTCGTCATCGTTTTTGCAACCCTGCCCTTTTCATTCGAGGGAAAACGCCGAGCCGCGCAAGCCCAGGACGCTCTGGCACGGTTACACGAAATCGC
>JAICWQ010000142.1 GCA_025934755.1 Chthoniobacterales bacterium
TGCGCCAGCGGAATCTTCGCTTCGGGCATACCGACAAATTCGACCGCGTGTTGGGTCGCGATCGCGAGCGGCAACGCTTCGGGATCCGCCAGGCCGACGTCTTCGCTTGCAAAGATCACGATCCGGCGCGCGATAAAACGAAAGTCTTCGCCGGCGTGCAGCATTTTCGCGAGCCAGTAAATCGCGCCTGTCTCATCCGATCCGCGCATACTCTTGATGAATGCGCTGATTGTGTCGTAATGCGCGTCGCCCGCGCGATCGTAGACCACCGCCTTCTGTTGAATGCTTTCCTCGGCGACCGCGAGAGTGAAATGAATCGTGGCATCGGCATCCTGCCGATGATCTTTCTTATCTATCGGCGGGGACGCCGATGCTACGGCTGGCGTAGTCAGCACTCCGATCTCGAGCGCGTTCAGACATTTTCGCGCGTCGCCGTCGCTGAGCTTGGCCAAATGGGTCTTCGCGTCGGCATCCATCGTGACGTTGTAGTTTCCGAGTCCGCGTTCTTTGTTGGCAAGCGCGCGGTCGATCAAGTTCTCCAGCTGTTCGACCTTGAGCGGCTCGAGTTGGAAAACCTGCGATCGCGAAACGAGCGCGCTGTTGACGTAAAAGAACGGATTATAAGTCGTTGCCCCGATCAGGCGAAGATTTCCGCTTTCGACATCCGGCAGCAAAATATCCTGTTGCGCTTTGTTGAAATGATGGATCTCGTCGATGAACAAAATCGTTTTCTGACCCGAGGTCCGGATTCGATTCGTCGCAGCGGCGAGGGTTCGCCGCATTTCGGCGACGTTGCTCTCCACGCCACTCAACCGCACGAATTTCGCGTGAGTCATATCGGCAATAATGTGCGCAAGGGTCGTCTTTCCGGTTCCAGGCGGACCCGAAAGAATCACTGACGGCAATCGATCGGCTTCAATCGCGCGTCGCAGAAGTTTCCCCGGCGCGAGAATGTGTTCCTGGCCGACAAATTCGTCGAGCGTTCGCGGCCGCATCCGGGTGGCCAGGGGCGCAGCTGGATCGACCGCTTCCAGATCGACGGCCTCGGCTTCGAAAAGATCGTGCACCAACTAATATGATGGTAGGACGGGGCGAATGCCAGTCGCGTCGAAAGGGACAGTCGCAATCGTCTTGTCGGTGGCGGTGATTAATTTTGTCACCATGCCGGCTGAAGAATATGCCGGCGACGGAGTCGCGGTGCGGATCGAAACCATCGGTCTAATCAACGCTGGTCGATGGATTGTTCCGCCCGAGATTGCCCACGAGTGGGGAAAACGAGGCCAGTATTTTTACGAAAATGCGAACGGCGCGTTTTATCCGAAGTACGGGATTTTGAACACGCTGATTTACCTGCCGCCTCTGTGGGGGCAAAAGATCGCCACCGGGAATCTGAGCCTCTACTCGGACAACACGGTTTCTTTGAACTTGTTCAACATCGTCCTGAGTTGCGCGACTGCCGGATATCTTGCCTTGCTGGCCCGGCGCTCCACCACTTCAAACCTGACGATGTCGATCTTCGTTTGCGCATCGCTCTATGGTACATTTTGGTGGAATTATCTGCGTGCCCAAACGTTTGAGATTTATCTCACCTTATTTCTGCTCGGGTTTTACTACCATTTCGTTTCGGCTTTGAATTCGGATCAACGCAGTTTGCGCAATCGCCAATTTCTGCTGGCGGCGACTTATCTCGGCTCGCTTTGTTTAAGCAAAACCGTTTTTGTGATTTTTCTTCCGATTGCGATGGCGTTTTTTGCGTTTCATCGATCGCGCTCGCAAAATCAATCATTCGGCGACGCGTTCGTTTTCTGGTGGGTGCCGTTGCTGCTTTTCATCGGTCTGTTGCTTGCAACCAATTGGTTCAAGTTCGGCTCACCCTTCAGCAGTGGTTACACTCAGTGGAGCGAGGAATCACACCCGTTCACAATAAATATCTGGCCGGGAATCGTGGGGCTAATCGTCAGTAAACAAGGAAGCGTGTTTCTGCATTTCCCAGTTTTGATTTTCGCAGTGGTCGGTTGGCCGATGTTCTTTAAGAGCCATCCGCGCGAAGCGCACCTAATCGTTGCCTTTGCCGCAGCCTTGTTTCTTGTTACCTCGGCGTTTACTAACTGGAAAGGCGAATCATGTTATGGACCCCGCTATTTGCTACCGGTCCTGCCGCTGATCAGTATTCCCTTCGTTTATTTCGTCGATCGGCTCCGCCATTTAGGAACCAAAGCGCTGAAGTGGTTGCTGCGCGGCGTTCTTTTCGTCTCCCTCGCCTATTCAATGGTGCTGCAAATCGCGGTGAACAGTCTGCCGTTCTTTTTTTGGTACGATCTATTGACGATTGCCGAACAAAACGTCCCAGCGTCCAATTATCTCGATGCCCATTTCGGAACGATCAATCTCGATTTTGTCGGGGGCGAGATTGGCTGGTCGTCGCGATTTCACAACAATTTTGTGAACGAACTGGATCCGGACCAATTCGTGAAGCTCGAGGGTTTGCGAATGGAAACGACACCGAATTACTTTTGGCTGGCTAATCGTTAATTCGAAATATCGAAGCGGGGCGCGGCAAAGCTTCGTGCCGGGCGATTGAGGGCAATCGCCCCTACCTAAAGCTTCACGCGGCAAAAATTGCGTTCTACAATGCTGCCCTTCCCCCATGAACATTCCGCGGCAACCGTTTGTCGGTCTCGCACTTCTGTCTGCATTCGGCATTTTCATTGCCGATTTTGCCCCGGTCTCCAAAATCGATTGGCTGGTCTGCGCGATCGGTTTCGTTTTGATCGGAGTTGTTCTGTTTTGGACGCCGAATGCGCTTCTGACCTACGCGTTTGTGGGATGCGGTTTTTTCCTGCTCCACAACTTTCGCACCGGTGACACCTGCGGTTTGAAACTTGCCGAAAGACTCGGGGAGCGCGCTCGAGTTGTTCGCGCGACTGGAATTGTTGCGAACGAACCGAGAAGTGCCGCGAATGGACTGGCGACGTTCCTTTTTAATCTGGAATCGATTGAACTCGAAGGAAAAGTCGAACCGCTCAGAGCCACATTGCTCGTTCATTGGCGTGGAACTCCGGAGTTTGGCGACGAACTGAAACTTTTCGGAATTGCGGCGCCGATTGAGCCGCCGCGCAATCCCGGCGAATTCGACATGCGTTCATATCTGGCTCGCCAGGATGTGCATCGAGGTTTGTTTGTTCGTTATCCGGAAGACGGCGCATGGTTAAGAAAAGGCGCGGGTAATCCAATTTTGCGGGCAGCCCAAAAGTCGCGCGGCTGGATGGAGCGCACGATCTGTCGCGGTCTGGATGATTCGCCCGACGTGCAGAATTTTCTTGGCGGCATCGCTCTTGGGCTGCGGCATCAAACACAAGAGGATATCGAAGAACCTTTTCAGCAAACCGGGACACTCCACCTTTTCGCCGTGGCTGGACTGCATGTTGGAATTGTTGCCCGGCTGCTGTGGATCCTGGCAATGATGGCGCGGCTTTCGCGCAAATGGGCAACGGCGTTGATCATCCCGTGTTTGCTTTTTTACGCAGCGGTAACCGGGTTGCACGTGTCCAGCGTGCGGGCGGCAGTGATGTGCTCGATCTTGATGGCGGGTTTTTTCGCGGAACGCAAAGTTTTCGCGCTAAACAGTCTGGCAGCCGCGGCGTTTTTTCTTCTCTGTTGGAACACCAACGAGTTCTTCTCCACCGGTTTCCAATTGTCGTTCGCCGTTGTCGGCGGAATTATCCTGCTGGAGAATCCGCTTTCACGATGGCTGAAACAGTTCGGTGCGACTGATCCGTTTCTCCCGCGAAACCTGGTGACTCGTTCCCGGAGAGTCGTCGGCACAGGCTACGACTGGATTTGCCGGGGCGGTTCTGTTTCGCTCGCGGCCTGGCTCGGCTCTCTACCGTTGGTCCTCTGGTATTTTCATCTAATCACGCCCAGTTCGGTCTTTGCCAACCTGGTCGTCGTTCCAATCGCCTTCTTTATTTTGGCCATTGCGCTTCTCTCGATTGTAATAGTTCCGTTGAGCTCCGCGATTTCTGTGATTTTTAACAATGCGAACTGGTCGCTGGCCGGCGCGGTGATCGCTTTCGTTCATTGGTCGGCCCAACTGCCGGCAAGTCATTACTATGTTGCGGCTCCGAATTGGCCAAATGTCGCTTTCGCGAAAGTGATCGTGCTGGATGTTGGCGCCGGTGCGGCTGTTCACATTCACAGCAATCGTCACGACTGGCTTTTAGATTGCGGCAGCGCTCGGGATTACGAACGCGTTGTCCGTTCTTATCTGCATGTGGCGGGAGTTAATGGCTTGGACGGCCTTGGGCTGACTCATGGTGATTCACTTCACATTGGCGGCGCGGAGCTGCTCTTCCGGGACATGGTACCGGCAATTTTGATCGACAACGGGCTGCCCGACCGGTCTGCCGTTCACCGCCGGTTGCGGGAAAATTTTTCGCGGCAACGAACGAAAGTTCTGAAACTCAGCGCTGGCGAAGAATTTAAGATTTCCCCTCGCGTGGCTGCAAAGGTGTTGTTTCCACCCCGGGTTTTTTCAGCAACCACCGCCGACGACCAGGCTTTAGTTTTTCAGCTGTCCTTGGGAACGGCGAAGGTTTTGTTTATGTCCGATAGCGGTTACCCAACCGAAAAGGCTTTGCTGGAATCGAAAGCGGATCTGCGCAGCGACATCCTGGTCAAAGGTCAGCATCATTCCGGGGATTCGGGGTTCGATTCGTTTCTCAGCGCCGTCCGACCGCGATTGATCGTGGCAACCTCGCGAGATTTTCCGCGCCAGGAACGGATTTCCGACGAATGGGCCGGCCGAGTGCAGGCCAATGGCATCAAACTGTTTCGCCAGGATGAAACGGGAGCGGTGCAATTAGAATTCGATCCGGAGGGTTGGCGGGCAAAGGCCTACGTAACCGGCGAGGTTTTCCGCAGCGATAACCGGTAAATTGACGCACCGGCTTGGATAAAGCGGCGTTCGAATTTTGTAGAAGGAAGAGCTGCCGCCGGCTCGATCTTGTCGAATCCGCGATGATTTTCGACTGCTTCGCGAATTTGATGAAAATAATCTGGTTGGTCGGTCGCGATTTGAAAAATGCCGGTCTCACCCAGTGCCCGGTGAATGGCATCGAGAAAATCGGTGGTAACTATTCGGCGCCGGTGGTGACGCCGTTTTGGCCAGGGATCGGGGAACAACAAATAAAATGTTTGGACCGAGCCTTCCGGTAGCAAATAGCGGACTGCGTAGGCGCTTTCCACATGGAGGACGCGGACGTTTTCGAGATGGGCTGATTTGCGGCACGCTTTGGCGACGCGGCCTGCCAATTTTTCGATTCCAAGAAAATTTCCATGGGGAATTCTCCGGGCGAGTTCGCATAATAAATCTCCGTCGCCGCATCCGAGATCGACATGCAAGGGCCCCTCGCGGCCAAAAATGGTGAGAAGATCGAGCGGGGCGAAATAAGTGTCCGGGAGTAGCTCGATCACGGAGAAAAATGACAGCCTTTGAGGAGCACTTCAACCTCGCAAAACCGATGGAAATGGTTCCCTTCAGCGAAATTCGCACAGCTAGATACCTCCTCGCGAACGATTTCCATAAAAAGAAGGTACCCTATGGAAAACTCACCCACTAGCTCTTCCGGAGCCCGTCAGGCCTTTATGATTCTGCGCTTTGGTTTTACCGTGGCCCCGATTCTGGCCGGCCTCGATAAGTTTTTTCATTTGCTGGTCGATTGGGACAAATACCTCTCGCCCATGGCAAACAACGTCCTTGGCGGACACGGCCACGAATTCATGATGGTGGTTGGCGTCATCGAAATCATCGCGGGAATTGGAGTGGCACTGAAGCCCAGAATATTCGCCTACATTGTGACGATCTGGCTGGTGCTGATCATCCTCAATCTGCTGAGCATTCCCGGTTATTACGATATCGCACTGCGCGATCTCGGGCTGGCCCTCGGCGCTCTGGCCCTCGGCCGGTTGAGCTCGGCGGCCTAAACCGGCGGCCACGTGGAATAAAAATGTGCATCAGCCGTCCGGCTGATGAGCGGTTGAAGTGCATCGCTGTCTAATCCAGCGATATGAACAAGCTTTTATTCGTTGTTTCCAGCATTGTCCTCGCCTTTTGCTGTTCTTTGCTGGCACAAAGCTCCCCGGCAACGACTAAAACGGCTATTTTCGCGGGTGGCTGTTTTTGGTGTATCCAACCTGCGTTCGACAAGGCGCCGGGCGTGATTAAGACGACGGTCGGTTATTGCGGGGGAACCGAACCGAACCCGACTTATGAATTGGTCGGCTCGGAAAGAACGAACTACCGCGAATCGCTTGAGGTTGTCTACGATCCCGCGAAAATTTCCTACGACCAATTGCTCGATATTTATTGGAAACAGATCGATCCGACGCAGGCCGATGGACAGTTTACCGATATCGGACCCAGTTACCGCGCCGCGATCTTCTATGGAAGCGAAGACGAAAAGAAAATCGCCGAAGCGTCCAAACAAAAACTCGCCAGCTCGGGAAAATTCAAAAAATCGATCGTGACCGAAATCCTTCCGGCGATGAAATTCTGGCCGGCGGAAGATTATCATCAGAAATATTATCAGCAGAACCCGGAACACTTCGAAGCCTTTGAGCACGGCTCGGGGCGGGTCTCGTTCCAAAAAAAGAACTGGCCCGACAAACCATGAGGTTCAGCGTTTGCGCCTGCGGCCGGTCCGCACTTTTCTCACCCAGCTTCGCAATTCGTCGAGGGGCAGGAAATTGATTACGCGTTCCGCTGGAATTTTCGCCTTCAACGCGGCGGCGAGTCCAAGCTCAAGGAACTCCAGCTGCCACGGATGATGGGCATCTGTGCCTAACGAAACTCGGCTGCCTTCGATTCGGGCAATCTTGAGCAGCGCGAGATTTAAGTCTTGTCTGTCCGGGTAACAATCGATCTCGACTGCTTTATCGAGTCTGGCCGCCTCGGCAAAGACACGTGGCCAATCGGCTTTTAGCCCCAGTCGATAATTGTAAATTCGGCCGCGGGGATGGCCGAGAATCTGAATATCCGCGTTCCGCAACGCCGCCAAATATCTTTCGGTTTGGTCGTGCTTGACCCGTAACACCGAATGAAACGAGCCGAGAACAAGATCGAGTTTCGCCAGCGCTCTCGAATCCATGTCGCCTTGCCCGCGCGGGTTCAGATTCAATTCGGTCGACGCCAGGACAGTCAGGCCCGGCCCTGATCGATTGACCAGGGCAATCTCAATCGCCTGTTTGGCTAGTCGCTTTTCATCGATGCCGCCGGCAATTTTTAGCCCTTTGGAATGGTCCGTAATCGCGATGTATTCGTAATTTCGGTTCCGCGCAGCTTCGGCCATTTGGGCGATCGTTCCCGACCCGTCGCTGTAGCGAGTATGCATTTGCAGATCGCCTCGGAGCTGCCCGGTCCATCGGGGATTTTTCGCCAGCAAAACCCGCGCGTCCGCCAGCGCGATGAAATCGCGCCGAATCGCCGGCGGTCGTGGTTTCTTTTTCGCGGGTTTGTCGATCCAACGTAAAATGCGTTTCGTAATGAAAGGGCCGATCGCCCGCAGTTCGGTCAACGGCCGATTTTGTTCGATCAAATCGGCCGCTTCGTCCGGCCAAAGAAAAGCGCTTCGAGCAGCCCGCCGATAAGCGCGCGAAAGAATGCCGGACTTTTTCTCAGCCTCGCGGGCAAGGAGCTCCGCTAATTCCGAATTGGACAGCACACATCTAAATCGATGGCGCCACCGGTTTGAGTCGCTCGCAGTTAAAATCTCGCGAGCTGAACCTTTTGCGATTCCACGAACTCGGCTCGTTCGACGGAAAGATTTTCGTTCAGCACTTTTCCGAGTTCCTGGGCGAGGACAATCGCAATGGCCCGGGCATCCTGGGTGTAGACCGGAATTGGAAACGAACCGGCGATACGGTCGTAA
>JAICWQ010000203.1 GCA_025934755.1 Chthoniobacterales bacterium
ACGGGTGCTCGATATACGGCTGCCTCTCCAAATGAAATGAGACGACGCCGATCCTCATCGCACAAAGCGACCGGTTCACACCGCAAACTCTGGAACAGCGTGATTCGTCCGACAGTGGTGAGCTCCGGGTTATCCCGCAGCACATCCGGCAATCGATAACAGGGAATCTGCCTGCATAGGTGATGGACGTGGTGAACGCCGATGTTCGCCGTAAACCAACGCAAGATGCCCGGCAGGTGATAGTAGGAACTGCCATGCAGTGCGGCCTCGTGAAAGCTCCAGGCCTCATCACGGGACCGGGACATGTGCTCGAACTGGTGCTGGACTAGAAAAGCCAGACGCCGATCGACGAAACCAGAATCATGATCGAGGTGCACCGGCAGGAGGGCCCGACGCCGACCTGTGAATCGGCCCGGGTCCCGACGCCGATCGGCACGCTAAGCTATTGATCCAATTTGCGGTGAAGTGGTCACTCGGGCGCTTATTCACCGCCGTAGCTCAAACGGTAGGTTTCAGTCTAAGAATGTCTAAAAGTCTTTGTCATTCAATGGGAATTGACTGACCGTCTCGGAGCCACAGGCGCTTGAGGGTGACCGTTCGCCTAACCGCGCGAGAGCCGCCGGGTGTCCCCAGCGGTTCGCGCGTAGCGATGTGGTGCGACGCGCAGCGTCGCGTGGTGGAGCGTTGCGATGCGCCCAAGCGCGTCGCGTTGCCGACCGTGATGTCGATAAGTCCTACGCGTCTCATCGACTACGCCAAAACATGGTGTGGTCGCGAGGCGACTGCAAGACAGTGCTGCTGCCGTATCGTCTTTTTGGTCAACGGCGTATTCCTCGACCCTGGTGGTGAGCAGCGGCAACAGCGCGGCGACAAATCTCTGCCTTGGGCAGCAGCACTGGTTGGGCAGCATTGCCGCGTCGATCCAAGTCGCGGCCTTCAATGGGTTCGTGGCCCGATGCGTCGTTAGGACAGCAGCACTGGCTTGAAGAGCAGCGCCGCTAGTCACATTTGAATAAACATCGGGGATCGTTGGCCCGACACGCTGGCAACGCGCACGCCGTCTAATTGAGGCAGCGCGTCCAAATAAAAAGAGGCACTCCCTTCGAGCACCGCTCGACGAAGCGCACCTCCACGCAAACGCAACGGGCAAGGGCCGTCGAGGGAAACCTTGGCGGCTTTTGCGTTGCGGGCACAAAAACGACCCCGGCGAGGGCGGCGCGCGCCGAGGCCTTGTGTCGGAACCCCGGCTGGGGGACTGGGGAGGTTGGCCAGCCGAAACTTCTTGCACTCAGATATGAGTTAAGCCGCCTTCACTTTCTTGGCCTTTTGCAGGCGCTTATTCTCAGCCTGCGAATTGCGGACGGCTTCCGCCAGCATCTCGCGCAGCTCAGCCTTGGTCTTTGCGAGTTCTTTCTTGGGAGGGTGCCATTGTGTCATACCATAATATGTGGTGACGCCTGAGAGGCGGAATTAAACCCCTATCGTCGCCTTGGCTGAACGCACTATTTATCGTCGGGCTTCGCCGCTTCCCGAGCCAAACGCTCAGCCTTCAATCGTTCGAAATTGTTTCGGAAGGCTTTCTGCGCCTTTTCATATTCCGTCGCGACCGGTTTAGGACCGCGCTGAAAAGTCCGTCCTGCCTCGCGCTGCGCAGCGTCCTTAATAGTTTTATCGCTCATGGATCACCTCCAATTTCAGTGACCGATGAGATGATGGTAGCGCAGCTTTGGTGCGCCGCAAGGAAACCTGCGGATTAAGCTTGCTGATTAGGTTTAATGACTGCGGTCCCAAGAACGCGGCAGCGTTCCGAGGCTGCCGGCAACAGGACCGCTCCTTTTTTGGCTTTCGGCAAACGCTTCCGATTGGCGGTCCGTAATGCGAACGGGCTCGGCCAACATCTCGCGCAACTCTTAGCTGCTTGGCGCTTGGGTGGTTCCATTCGGAAACGACGGTCCGTAATACTTCCGTCCCCACTCATTCATGACATTCAAATAATGACCACGCGTCAAATCAAGTTTGTGATCCTGCCCCTCGAAATCGGACAAGAGCACTATCGCAGCGTGTCCAAATCGCTTAGCCATTTCCTCCAGCCAAGCCTGTAGTTTCAATTCATCGGTGAACGGGCCGATCTTCCCGAGGCCGCCCTAGGTCGTCAGGTGAAAACCACGATACGTTGCGTGCGACGCGTTCTCGGAAATCAGATCATAAGCTGCCTTCCGTGCCCCCTCGATGTAGCCGCTCCGCTTGTCCAGTTCGTCACGATTTCTCATCGGGCTGAATTCGCGCGCTCGTTGCCTCTTATCGGCCTTTTTCCAAATCGCAACTTTCGCAGGATTGCTTCGCAAGTAATCCACCAAAAAATACGTCTCAAGAATGTCTCTTACGTGCACAAAGGCTTTCTGATAATAGCCCGCTAGCCAGTTTGATCGAAACGGCCGCAGCATTGAACAGTCGGTTACCGAGGAACTGAAACGTAAGCTCGTCATCGCTATTGTGGATGTGTTCTTGCGTAAACGCCCAGATCACGTTCATCGCCTCCTGAACGAGCGCAAGATGATCGGTCAGGTCCGCGCGCCTCGCGATTATCGCCAAGCTTTCAGTCCGGATGCTCTCCTCATGGTCGTGCAACGACGTTAGATTATCCTATGCCACTGCTCCCTGATTGGGCTTGGGTTGGCTGGAGCGTCAAGCGGATTGTTTGTTGGCGCCCATGTGGGGTCGAGCTTCGCGGCGCTCACTTCTCAGGGGTTTTTAGTCGTCATGATGATTGTTGGCGCAATTGGGTATTACTTGGGAATTGATACACCGCCGCTATCTTTTCGGGGACCAAATGGTGAGCCTTCAAGAGGCGGCTCGGGCGGAAAGATTGATACTGCAGAATTTCTCTTTTGCGGCGCGCGAACTAAAGATCGGCGCGGGTAAAACGCACTCCCTTCTGTCCAGCATCGGCACGGGCCTCGCCTGCAAACTTGTGCAGCGGCTTGATTGGATGGCCTCGGGGGCCCGGTATTCCATCTGCGGGCTTGGCGCAAACGACCACGGATTGCGTGGACCGATTTAACTAATATTGGGGTTAGAGGTAAAGGTTGAAGAGCATGGAGTATCGAATGTACTTGCTTAGTCCAAACGGACATATCATCCATGCGCGAGCATTTCGACTGCTCCGAGGATGAAGCCGCCATCGAGAGAGCAAATAAATTCGCCGATGAATGCGACGTAGAACTGTGGCAAGGTGGCCGTAGCGTTGCTACGATTAGGCAAAGATTAAATGGTAAAGTTCGCATCGCTCTGCTTCGTTTCTCTGCGATCGGCAGTGATAGGGCCGCCTCCTGTGCTCGAGAGCGCTCACACTGCCCCCGCCCTAACCGGGGTCTCGTGGGAAATTGACTAGGAACTCCTGCCTCATACCGCGCATTAGTTTGCTGGAACACCCCCCTTGGTCGTCGGCGCGCGCCGTCCTACACCTTCGCGCCTTGCTGGCAGGTGTTTTTTGTTGAACCCCATCCGTTGCTCCGTTGGTGGAGATTGAATGACCACAGTCCTGACCCAAGTTTTGATTCCGGTCGCAGTTGCTTCGGTCGCAGCAGTGCTGCTGCTGGGCCTCATCAACATGATGCGTGGCGGCAACCCCTGGCGCTCGCAATACCTGATGCAAATGCGCGTTTTATTGCAATTCATCGCGATCGTAATAGTCATGCTGGCTATCTGGATGATGGTGGGTCAAAAATAGATTGCTCGGCGGAAGAGAGAGCCGCCGTTTTGATTTGGACATCAACCGGTCTCAGTCTCGCTGTCCATAGTTCGCCGTGAAAAACTCCCAAGCTATTGAGCAAGAGTCGATTTTTCGGGCGCGACGGCATTTGAGATTGCAAGCTTTTGGGGTTTGAGGGCCGGAAAGCTTGCAATTTCATTTTTGCGTTCCCTCGAATCGCGGGTCGTGA
>JAICWQ010000176.1 GCA_025934755.1 Chthoniobacterales bacterium
CCTCACCGCCGCGTGATTGCGTTCAAGCGAGCGTGCGCGTGATTTGCGTGACGGCGGCAGGTAGGGGCGATTGCCCTCAATCGCCCGATGGCGGCTCGGTGAACCGCCGCTACCTTGCAATGACAAAGTCGAGGTCATCCGAATTGGCCGAGAAACCGCAAATCGTTTTGCGAGAAGTAACGGATGTCAGGGATATCGAACAAAATCATCGCCAGCCGATCCATCCCGAGACCAAAGGCAAAACCGCTCCATTTTTCGGGATCGTACGCTTTGTCGTCGCGGGCTTTGTTGACTTGCTCGAAAACGGCGGGATGCACTACTCCGGAGCCCGCGACTTCGATCCAGCGCTCGCCGCCTTTGAGCGCTTTCGATTTGACGTAAACCTCGAGGCTTGGCTCGGTGAAGGGAAAGAAATGCGGACGAAATTGAACGGCGGTGTCGGCGCCGAACAGTTCGCGCATGAAAAACTCAAGCGTGCCTTTCAAGTCCGCGACACTGACATTTTCGTCGACGTAAAGTCCTTCAATCTGATGGAACTGCGGACTATGGGTGGCGTCGAGCTCATCGCGCCGGTAGGCCGCGCCGGGCGAAATCACCCGAATCGGCGGTTTCGCTCCTTGCATCGTTCGGATTTGCACGGTCGAGGTGTGCGTTCGCAAAAGCCGGCCGTCCGGCAAATAGAACGTGTCCTGCTCGTTCCGCGCCGGATGGTCGGGTGGCGTATTGAGCGCGTCGAAACAATGCCATTCGTCTTCAATGTCCGGGCCGTCAGCGAGGGCGAAGCCCATTCGGCGAAAGATTTCGATCGAGCGTTCCCACATTTGGGTCAGGGGATGGAGCGCGCCGATTTCGCGCGGCGTTCCTGGAAGTGAGACATCGATCCGGGCCAGCGCTCCCGATTCTTTTTGCGAACGAAATTTTCCAGTTTGCGACTCAATCGCCGCACTGACCGCGGTCCGGACTTCGTTAAGCAACTTTCCGACGACTGGCTTTTCTTCCTTGGAGAGAGTTTTCATCTGCTCGCCCCATGCGGAAATGGTGCCGCTCCGGCCGAGATATTTTACCCGCGCGGCTTCGAGAGCGTGCTCGTCGCTCGCGGATTCGATCTCCCGCAGCGCGTCTTCGCGCAGTTGTTCGAGTGGGTGCGGCATGACGTTAAAGCGTTAAAAGGGTTGAAGCGTTGAAGCGGATGTTCCGCTTTAACGCTTTATCGCTTCAACGGTTCAACGGCAAGCGGCTCACGCCGCTTTCTTCTTCGACTTCGACTTCTCGTCGAGCGCGCTCTTCGCCTGCTCGACAATCATTTTGAACGCGTTCGCGTCATTGACCGCGATGTCGGCCAGAATCTTGCGATCGAGCCCGACTCCGGCGGCTTTCAACCCTTCGGCGAACCGGCTGTAAGTCAGTCCGTGGGCCCGGGCCGCGGCGTTGAGTCGTTGGATCCACAAGTAACGGAATGTGCGCTTGCGCGTTTTGCGATCGCGATACGACCAATACTTGGCCTTCATCGTCGCGTCTTTGGCGTAACGGAAAAGTTTTGATCGGCGTCCGCGAAAACCTTTGGCGGATTTGATGACGCGTTTGCGCCGGGCCCGGCTGGCCGGCGAATTAGTGGCTCTTGGCATTTGTGGTTAGGCCGTGAATTACTCCACGACTCCTCGTTCAGCGGGCTGTTCGTTTAATTATCAATCTTTCCGACCTCGCTCGCTGACAAATCCGCAACCGCGGAACAGGTGGAGAGATGAACCGGCGCATCGGCGTCGGGGCGAAGAAAGTAGACTAAAAACTACTCTCTTCAAATCCGAAATCCAAATATCGAAACAAGCACCAGATTCAAAATCCGAATAGAGCAATTGCCCCGCGTCCCACTTCGAGATTCGTCATTCGAATTTGTTTCGGATTTCGATATTCGGATTTGGCTGTTCGTCATTCGACATTAGCCATTCGTCATTGATATAATCCGCTGGTGCATTGGCTGGCACGCCACCGGTTAGTTTTGCTCGGGCTGATCGCAGCCTTTTGGACGGCGCTGGTTGCGCTTGCTCACTTTTTCCCGTCGGCCCCGTTCCTTTCGGCGGTGTGGAATGGTGAGCGCAGTTTCTCGGACCTTCTTCGGCGTGATGGACGCAAGACCGCGGTGCATTCCGACTTCGTTTTTGTCGGGATCGATCAGCAATCGTTGCAGTTGAATGCGGTCGGCGGGGAGGAAGCGGCCGGTAACCGTGCTCTCGAGTTGATGCTGCAAAAACCATATCCGTGGTCTCGCGAAGTGTGGGCGTTGCTGTTGGACAAACTTTTTCAGTCTGGCGCTCGCCTGGTGATTTTCGACATCGTCTTCAGTTCGACCAACGAAGGCGACCCCCAGTTTCGCGCCGCGCTGGACAAGTATCGCGAGAGGGTGGTGATCGGCAGCAACATCGACGTTCAAATCAATGCTCAAGGTGTCCAAAAAGAAAATGTCGTGCCTAACGAAAGCCTGATCCCTCCGCCGCAGGCCGCGGACGATCGCGTTGGTTTTGTGAATTTTTGGCGCGATGTCGACGGGATTATTCGAGGAACGGAATTTCATGCATCGAATGGCGAATTGATTTACGATTCGCTCGAAGCTCGCGCCATGAAGAAACTCGGGGACGGCGATGCGGTGCCGGGCGATTTCGAGGAGCATGCGATTCGGTTCGGACCGGAGGCAGCCTATCCGCCAAGAGCGCTTTACGAACTTTTTCTGCCGAAAGCCTGGCACGCCAACTACCAGGACGGCGCATTTTTTAAGGACAAAATCGTGATCGTGGGAATGTCGGCGCAAATTGGGCATGACGTTCACCCGACGCCGATCGACGAGAACATGTACGGGCCGGCGCTGCATCTGCACACCCTGGCGGCCGCGCTCGATCGCCAATTTCTTCGCGAAGTGCCATTTCGTGCAGACTACATTTTTATTCTCATTGCTGCGGCTCTGGCCTGGGCGGTGGTGGCGTTCGTTAGGCGACCTTTGTTTTGTATTCTCGTTCTCGCCGGCTTTGTCGTTGCGTATCTAATTGCCGCGCGAGTCCTTTACGATCGCGCCGGATTGCTGCTCATCGTCGTGCCGCCGATGGTTGTGTTCACTGGAACCGGTGTATTCGGTTTAGGGTTCGAATACGCGCTCGAGCGCAGAGAAAAAATGCGGACGCGTCGCACGCTCGAGCGTTACGTGTCGAAAAATCTGGTCAAGGAGATTCTCGAGAATCCGGGCGGCTACTACAGCTCGATGTTGGGGTCGCGAAAGGCGGTGACGGTTCTGTTTTCGGACCTGGTCGGCTTCACCAGTTTATCGGAGCAAGCCGATCCTGCTGCGCTCGTATCCCAGTTGAACCGTTATCTCAGCGCAATGGTGCCGATGGTTTTCGATAACGGCGGCACCCTCGACAAGTTCATCGGCGACGCAATCATGGCGGTTTGGGGGAACGTGAGCAGTCACGGTCCGGCCCAGGATGCGAAAGCAGCGGTGCGCGCGGCTCTCGGGATGCGGAAGATGATGGCGAAATTAAATGACGAATGGCGCACCGAAGGGATTATTCCGCTGGCCTTCGGGATTGGGATTAATCACGGCGATGCGGTTGTCGGGAATATCGGTTCCTACGAGCCCCACGAACGGCTTGACCCGACGGTAATCGGCGATGCGGTGAATCTGGCATCGCGCCTGGAGGCGCTGACCCGAGAATATCGGGTCGACATTTTACTCGGCGCCGGCGCGGCTGAATTGGTGGCCGACGAATTTCATCTGCGGGCGGTTGATTTGGTTCAGGTCAAAGGCAAAACCGAACCGGTCGACGTGTTCACCCTCATCGGGTCGCGCGCCGAGACGGTTGATGCCGGCTTGTTGAAGTGGTTGCAATCCTACGAAGAGGGGATCAAAAAATTCCGCGGGCGCCAATTTACCGAAGCAAAGATCTTGTTCTCGCAGTTTCTCGAATTTTATCCGGACGATTTCCTGGCAAAAATGTATCTGGAACGCGCCTTGCGCTATGAGAAGGCGCCTCCGGATGCCTCGTGGAACGCAGTTGAAGTGTTTACGAAGAAGTGAGTTGTAGAGGCGCTTGTCTCAAGCGCCTGTTTATTTAAGTCGGTGCTTGAGAACAAGCACCGCTACAACTTTGCTGGCGCAATTGACGGCGCCGAGTAAAAGAACAGACGTGACCAAAACCGCGCCGCAGAAATTTCATTTTATTGGAATTGGCGGCACCGCCATGGGAGCAGTGGCCGCGGCGTTGCGAGAGCGCGGATTTAAAGTCACCGGTTCGGACGAGAGTGTCTATCCGCCGATGTCCACTTTTCTCGAAGAAAACGGGATCAAGCTGCATCAAGGTTTCGCGAAAGAAAACATTCCCAGCGACGCCGGCGTGGTCGTGATCGGCAACGCGATGAAGCGCGGCAATCCCGAAGTGGAAGCAGTGCTGAATCGAAAACTTTTTTATCTGTCGCTTCCGGAAGTTTTGAAAAACTATTTCCTGCGAGGCAAACACAACCTCGTGGTCACCGGCACCCACGGGAAAACGACGACGACCGCCCTCCTGGCCTGGATCCTGGAAAAAGCCGGACGAAAACCGGGTTATGTGATCGGCGGCATTCCAAAGAATTTCGGGCACGGCGCCCGCCTGAATGATTCCAAATATTTCGTGATTGAAGGGGACGAATACGACACAGCGTTCTTCGATAAACGCTCGAAATTCATTCATTATCTGCCGGAGCTGGTGATCGTGAACAACATCGAGTTCGATCACGCCGACATTTTTAAGAACATCGATGAGATCAAACTCAGCTTTAAGCGGCTGCTCAACATCGTTCCCAAAAATGGAATGGTCCTGCTCAATGGTGACGATCAAAACTGCGTCGAAGTCGCGAAAGATTGTCTCGCCCAAATGGTGGAAGTGGGTTTCTCAAAGAATTGCGCCCAGCGGATTCGCGACGTGGCGTATTCGGCAAACGGATCGCGATTCAAAGTCGGGGATGACCTTTACGAGATCCCTTTGGTCGGCGAATTCAACGTGCGCAATGCCGCCATGGCGGCAGCGGCTGCTCGATTTTACGGCGTGCCGAACTCAAAGATCGACACTGCCCTGAAAACTTTCAAAGGGATCGCTCGCCGGCAGGAGGTGCGCGGTGAGGTGCGGGGGGTGAAAGTGATCGACGATTTCGGGCATCATCCAACGGCGATCGCGCAGACCTTGCAGGGATTGAAGCACCGGTTTCCGGGTGAGCGAATTTGGGCGATCTTCGAGCCGCGGTCGAACACCACGCGGCGCGCCGTGTTTCAGAACGAATTGCCGGAAGCGTTTGAACATGCCGACGGGGTTTTCATTTCTCAGATCGCCCGATTGGAGCAAATCCCCGAAAAAGATCGCTTGAATCCGGAAGCGGTGGTCAAAGCAATCGGGAAGGATGGTCGTCCTGCGTTTTATGAAAAGAACGCGGACACAATTGTCGATCGGATTGTGCCGATGCTAAAAAAGGAAGACGTCGTGGTAGTTTTTAGCAACGGCAG
>JAICWQ010000197.1 GCA_025934755.1 Chthoniobacterales bacterium
AGTTCGCGCGAACGTCAGCATCCAGTTGCAAATAAAGCGTCGATCTTAAGCCGCGCTGTCCCGAGCGTACCAATCGATCTTGCGTGTCACATACATCACCACGCCAAGAAGAATGAACAGGGCGATTGCCCCCATCAAAAGAGCGTAATCCTGCTGACGCAAAGTGATGTAGAGAAATGTGTAAACTCCGGCCAAACCAGCGCCAATGATCAACGTTCGCACCCCGCCGCCGAGGAAATACCGGCAATACCAGGTTATCAAAATCGTCGATGCCGCAGCTGCAATCAGATATGCGAAACTGAAGCCGACGAATTCAGAGATTGATAGCAGCAGCAGATAGAAGAGACAGAGCGCCGCGCCGACCATCAGATATTGAAATGGATGAATCTTCTGGCGCGCGGTGACTTCGAACAGAAAGAAGGTGGTGAAGACTAAAACAAGAAACAGCACGCCATATTTGATCGAACGCTCGACATACCGATACGAATCCAGCAGCGAGAGGAACTGCGCGCCAAACACCGATTGCGAGACAGACTGGGTGGTGAACCGCTCGTTCCCGCTCCGGCTCGTCCAGGATTGCGGATAATCGCGGCCGTAATAAGAAACCTTCCATTTCGCATCGAAGCCATCCTGCCGGACGTTTCGCTCCGCCGGCAAGAATGCGCCCCGAAACGCAGGATCAGGCCAGTTCGATTTCAGGGTCGCTTCGTTTTGGACGCCGAAGGGCGCAAAATAGATTCCTTCACTCCCGTTGAAGTCGATCGGAATCGAAAATTCCACCGGCGCGCTAATCGGCTTGGAATCGCCCAAGGTTGCCGTCGCGCCCGTTGTATAACCGGGAACCTGGGACCCCGGCAAAAGCGGGCGCTTCGTCCCACCCCAATCGAGAACCAGTCCCTGCCGCGTTCCACGCAAATCGCTCACCGCGATGGTGACAAATGCGTCTTTCCATTGCACGTCTTTGAGGTCGATCTTGAGTGCGCCAAAATCGGGCGAGGCAAATTTGCCGGAAAGTTTGACCTGCGCGCGAAACACGGCGGCCTCATAAATTCCGCGTTTCAGCTTTTGCGTCTCCGCGTCGCCGTTAACGTTCAGCATTTCGGGAAGAAAATAGGCGGTCGCGACCGCGGTATCTTCCACTTCGCGCTTCTCCAGTTTACCGTCGGCGCCGGCAACTTCCTTAATTGTCTTAAATCTGTACTGATAAGGAATTCCCATCACCGGGCCGATCACGCACTGTTCTTTGCCCCAGGAGGACGTGATATCCGAAACCGCTTCGTTGCGCCGCTGCAATCGATCGGACAACACACCGGTAATCATCCCGAGCGGAATCAGAAGCAACAGGATCAAAATGCCGACACCGATCAGTTTAATGACCGTCCGGTAGCGTTTTCCGAAAGATGGTTGCGATTTAGCCAGCGGCGGGGCCGCGATTGGCGGTATATCAGGCATACGGTGAAGGGTTTAGTGAGAATACGGAGTCGAGGCCAAAATCTTTCAATTGACGGAAAATTCTTCTCCGGATCGGAAATTCCTGAATCCGAACGGCGGAGGGAGCGCATCTCACTGCAAACAACCCGAGGTTTCCATGCTCCAGGATTTCAAGTTCGCCTTCCGTCAGCTTCTCAAATCGCCCGGATTCACCGGGGTCGCGGTGATGACGCTTGCGCTCGCCATCGGTGTCAACTCCGCCATTTTCGCATTGATCAACGGCGCGGTGCTCCGGCCCATGGTTCCGGTCCGGCCACAGGAAGTGGTCAACCTTTTCAACTGTCGCCAAAACGCGAACCACGACTACCGCCAGTTTTCGTATGACGAATTCAGGGCGATGCGCGACAACGGCGCCGATCTTTTTGCCGACGTGGCTGCTCTCGAATTCGCGGTCGCCGGCATCGGACGCGATCACGAAATGCGCCGCAGTTTTGCGTTTTTGACCTCAGAAAATTACTTCTCGCTGATGGGCGTCCAACCCTATCGCGGCCGGTTCTACACCGCGGAGGAATCCAAGCCGAACGCGAACATTCCGGTGGTCGTCGTGAGCTACGGATTTTGGAAGCGCCAGGGCGGCCGGCCGGATTTTGTCGGCAGCACTCTTCAGATTAACGGCCAGCCCTACACCGTAATCGGCATTTCGCCCGAAGGATTTTGCGGCGCCAGCGCGCTGATCGCCCCCGATGTTTGGGTGCCGTTTGGAATGCGTTCGCAGCTCGGATCCGCATTCGGCGATTCCGAAACCATGCATGACCTGGCGAACCCGAAGAATTACTGCTTGAATCTTGTGGGGCGAATGCGCTCGGGACTGACCATCGACAGCGCGAAGTCGCGGCTGCCGGTCGTGTCGCAACGATTCAACGCGATGCAGACCGACCCGGAATTTGTCCGTGAAGTTCAAATTCAAAAACCGTCCCGATTCAGTTTGAGTACCTCGCCCGAGGATGACGGCCCGATCGCGTTGATCGGCACCCTGCTCATGGCGATGGCGGGCGCGGTGTTGCTCATTGCCTGTCTCAATCTGGCCAACATGCTGCTCGCTCGCGGGACAGCGCGTTCGAAAGAAATCGCCTTGCGTCTCGCAGTTGGCGCGTCGCGGTGGCGAATCATCAGGCAATTGCTGGCCGAAGGCTTGCTTCTCGCGGTTTGCGGCGGCGTGGTCGGACTGGTCCTCAGCGTTTGGTGCAACAATCTTCTGCTTCATTCGCTGGCGACCTTGCTCAACAACGTAAACTTTTCCTTCATTGTCGATCTAACTCCGAACCTCTCGGTCCTCGCGGTCACGTTTCTGTTTTGTTTGCTCGCGACGATGCTCTTCAGTCTCGGGCCGGCACTCAAGGCGACGAAAGCCGATCTGGTTAACGATTTAAAGCAACAAGTGGGCGAACCGGCGCGGATCGGACGGTTCAGCCGGTTTTTCGCGCCGCGCCATATCTCGGTCATGGCCCAAATCGCGCTGTCGCTCATCTTGCTCTTTTCCGCCGGATTATTTTTTCGCGGCGCTCTCAAAGCGTCGGGGCTCAATCCAGGATTCGTTGCCGCTGGAGATCTCGTAACGGAAATGGATTTCACTTTGGTGAAAAAGGAACCGGCCGACGTGCGGCGGGAACTTTTCAACCTCCTCCAACGCGCCCGCGAATTGCCTGGGGTTCAAGCTGTCGGCGTCGGCACAATGTTGCCCTACGGCAATTTCACCAACTCACGCCGGATCATGTCGGCCAAAGCGACCTTATCGACCGATCCGAAAGCGCCTGATCCCGGCGCAAGCGCGCTCTACACCGCCACCACTCCCGGTTACTTCGAAGCGATCGGCGTAAAGATCTTGCGCGGTCGCGATTTCACCCAGGCTGAATGCGAAAATAAGGACGGCCGTCGCATTGCCATCATCGACGAAGAAATGGCCAGGAAACTTTTTCCAAACGCAGATGCGATTGGTCAGCACGTCCGCTACACCATTCCGCCCAAAGACGGGACACCGAACGACATGGAAGTCGTCGGGATAGTCGGCACCCACCGGCACGACGTTCAGAACGACACGACCCTGGCGAGATTGTTTGTTCCGTTTGCGCAGGGCTATCTCGGAAATGTTTTTCTGCACGTGCGCCTGAATACGCGGGACCGGCATGCAGTAGTGGGAATGATCCCGACGATGCGCGCGGCGTTGCGCGATATCGATCCCGATCTTCCGATTATCGGCATGGCACCGTGGGTGGATTTAATGGAACGCAGCGTAGGACTTTGGATTGTTCGGCTCGGCGCCACATTGTTCGGCGCGTTCGGCTGCATCGCACTCCTCCTCGCGGTGGTCGGCGTTTACGGAGTGAAGGCTTATGCCGTCGCCTGTCGCACCCGTGAGATTGGAATTCGCATGGCGCTTGGCGCGCATCGCAAGGATGTCTTCGCCCTCATCATGCGTCAGGGCGCTTTGCAAACCGCCCTCGCGGTCGGAGTTGGACTGTTCTTCTCGCTCGCCGCGGGTCGCGTGCTTGCCCAAATTCTCTACGGAGTCAGCCCAAGTGATCCATTCGCGTTGATCACATCGAGTCTCATGCTCGCTGCCGCCGCCCTCCTCGCCTGCTTTTTGCCCGCGCGCCGCGCGACGCACGTGAATCCAATCACGGCATTGAGAACGGAGTAAAGACCTTCATCCCTCATCCTTCATCCTTCATCCTTCATCCTTCATCCTTCATCCTTCATCCCTTGAGAGGTGGCTGGGGCCAGAATCGAACTGGCGACACGCGGATTTTCAGTCCGCTGC
>JAICWQ010000157.1 GCA_025934755.1 Chthoniobacterales bacterium
CGCGCGTTGGCGATCGCCGCTGAGCAAGCGGTACTCTTCATCCCGCATCTGAGTGAGGACACCACGAACATCTTCCGAAAACTTAATACCCGGCCCCGATTTGATGCGCTCCGCTGCCGCAGAAAAGCCATCGTCTCGCCGGAGCGCGATTATTTGTTCTTCCCAACCGATTCTCCGGGCGATCAGCGGATCGAGTTGATCGAGATTCTTTTGTTGGTTCGGATTGTCAGCACTCAGTTCACGAATATTTCGAAAATTGTTTTTGACCGCTTCCTTTAGCACTTCTCGGCCTTTGAGAAATTCTTCATTTCCCGTGATCACGTAGATACGCTCGCGGCTTGCCAGATCCAGCATGCCGGTCGTCACTTCCTGAATTTCTTTGAGCACCTCTTGCCGATGCGTGACCCAGTTGTTCGTCTGCAACATTTTTTTGGCGAAAGTGAACGCCGAAGCGGTCGTGAAAATCGTCAGCAAAACACCTAAGCTGAATCCGGCGCTTGTTAAAAAGTCCATCGACCACGCCAACTTCCCTTTGCTTTGCAAGAGCGCCAATAATCCCGCGCCAAGGAGCATGAAACCCACTGCGGCCGTCACGCCCGAAATGGACATGCCAAGCAAATTCCATTGCGGACCGAAAACTTTCTCCAGAAGGAATCCGCCCAACGCTAATATGCCAATGAATACCAGGGTCGCGCTCAGTCCGGCAATGAGCGGGACACGCAATGGCGTCTGGATGAGTTCGGTTTCGGCGATGAGCGCCAGTCCCATCAGGACGAAACAAAAAGCGGTGGTTGGCATCATTCGCGCCGGATTGATTGCTCCCATCGATGATGGGAAGTGTCGCGTCGGCCAATCTTCGATTCCGAAATTCCAATTAAAGAAATGCCCGCTCAGGGTCGCGGCCCCGAGCACGGTGATAATTACAGCGATTGCCGCGGCGCAAACGCGGAGTCGAGTTGACGGTGTTTTGATTCCCAGCAACAGCACCGCCACGCCCGAAAGTAAGAAGCCAACAGCGATGTTTGGTTTTAAAGGGGTCGAGCCCGGGACAAGGCACCTGAGGATGTCCATGTCGAACAACCAACCGGCAAGGGAGACAAGGCAGAGCAAAACCACGCTGCTGCAAGCGATCTGAGCGGCAGATCGAGCGCGTAAGCTGGGAAGAGCAGGTCTCGCGGAGGCCATCGTTTTTGGGAGAAGCATTTCCCTCGCCACAAGGAGACTGAAGCCAATCCACGTGGGTCTTCGGAATGCGGGTGCAGACTATGAGTAACCAACGCCACCCGCGCAGAAGTCCCGCTACTGTTCTGTGGCTGATCCAAGCTCCATGCCCTTATGTCGAGCCCTTCGTGTTCTAGGCCTTCCCGAAAAGCTCTGCCACCGTTACCTGCAATGCATCCGCGACTTTCAGAATACTCGCAACCGAAGGATTGACCGCGCCTTGCTCCAAGTCCGAAATGTAAGAGCGATGCAGCCCCGATCTCCTGGCGAGTTCCTCCTGCGGGATGCCGAGCAGAGATCGTTCACGCTTGATCGCTTCGCCGAGTGTGTGCTTCAGATTTATCGTCACGATTTTCCCTCCACTGACGATCTTTTGAGGCTGACGTTCTGGGATTTTTTGCACATTTTCAAAAGACCAGCCAGCACGCCATGTACCAAAACTGACCGGCCGATCCATCGGACGTGCTAAAAAAGTTGCGATCATAGAGTGAATGCGCCCTCAGTCGGGAGGTCGAATTGATTTCACCTGCGGTACATTCCTAGCTGCTTTCGTTCGCGAGACCGCTGAGTCGATGAATCCACAAAGCATAGATCAGCTTCTTTCGGCGATGATCGCGGGAGAAGGCGTGTCCGATCTGATTTTTACCGTGGGCAAGCCACCTTGCGTCGAAGCCCACGGCGTGTTGCACGAATTTCCAGCAACGATCGGTGCACTTGGCCCGGAACAAATTGATGGCCTGGCCGACCACATCATTAACGGTGATGAACGGTTGAGAAAAGATCTCGGCGAATGGGGTTCGTGCGATTGCAGTTACGCGCTCAAAGACATCGCCAGGTTCCGGGTCAATATTTTCAAACAGAACGGCCGAACCGCGCTGGTCATGCGAAAATTGCCATCAGAGATCCCGACCATCGAGAAGCTGGGACTGCCGCCGGTCTTTGCCGAAATCCTCAAGGAAAAGAACGGAATTATCTTCGTCACCGGCGCTACCGGGAGCGGCAAGACGACCACCCTGGCCGCGATGCTTAATGAATTGAACCAGACTCAGCATATCCACATCGTCACGTTGGAGGACCCGATTGAATTTCGGCATCCGCATCGCTCCGCCATTTTTCATCAGCGCGAGCTGGGCAAAGACTTCCCCAATTTCGCGCGCGGCCTTCGCGCGGCGTTGCGCCAGGCTCCTAAGGTCATTTTGGTCGGCGAAATTCGCGACCGCGAGACAATGGAAATCGCGATGACGGCATCGGAGACCGGTCACGTGGTCTTTGCGACGCTCCATACGATCAATGCCGGTCAATCCTTTAATCGAATTCTTGGAATGTTCGGTAAGGACGAGGAACAGCTGCTGCGCCAGCGACTCGCCGACACCATTCGTTGTATCGTCAGCCAGCGACTCGTTAGCAAAATTGGCGGCGGCCGTTTGTTGCTGACGGAGGTGATGGGTAGCAGTCTGCGCACGCGCGAGGCGCTTCTTTACGGCGAGAGTGAAGGCCGCACGTTTCAGGAAATCATTGAAGCGGGCAGCACACTTGGCTGGCACAGCTTTGACCAGATGTTACTCAAGGCTTACGAATCTGACCTCATCACCGAAGAAACCGCGCTCACCTTTTGCACGCACAAACACAAAATGCGGCGAGATGTAGACCTTCTGAAAAAGCTCCGAGGTGGAACGTTTGAATCTCCATCCGGTCTACGCATGGAGCATGAGGCAGAGGCGCCTTTTTCCTTCGACCTCGTGAACAGCAAATGAAAACCGAGCAAGCACCGCCGGACCCTGTAGTTTTGTCGGCGAGTCATTTATCGCAGGAATTGCGTCCCCAAGTGAATGCCATTGTCAAAATGGCCGAGCTGCTCAAGACCACGGCCGGAAACGACGAAAATGTTCAGCAGATTCTCAGCGCCGCGCGCGGATTGCTCGACGTCGTCAGCCGGGAAACGGCCGAAGAATCCGATCGCACTCCTAGCGGCGAATCGAAATCGACCGAGCAATGCGACGTGCTCTACATAGAAGACGATCCGGGCACATTTGCGTCAGTTAAACTACTCCTCGGAAGCAAGCGTGGTCTGAAAGTCTTACGCGCGACAAATGGCGAGACCGGCGTGGCGTTCGCGCAGACCTGTTCGCCCAATTTAATTCTCCTCGATCTCGATCTTCCGGATATACACGGCTCTGAAGTAATTCAGCGTTTACAAAAAGAGCAGGCAAGTGCGGGCGTTCCAGTCGTTGTCGTGAGCGGAGATGCGACGCCCAGTCAGATCGAACGATTGCTCGTCCTCGGTGCGCGAAATTATCTAACCAAGCCTCTCATGGCTGAACCGTTCCTGGCTGTCATCGACGAAGTTTTAGAAGAGAAATCCAGCGCGTAGGACATTTTTGTAATACAAAAACCCCGGAGCCTACGGGGCTCGAACCCGCAACCTCCGCCGTGACAGGGCGGCGCTCTAACCAATTGAGCTAAGGCTCCAAACGAAGAAGCGCAGTTTAGCCACGACGGGACGCATCGCAACCGATCGAACGCGGCAATTGATCCGCGCTTCTTCGTGAGGTCAGCGATCAGCGATCAGCTCGGAGGATTTCCCGCGACCTTCCTCATGGGGCGGTTGTTGAACATTTTGTGAGGCTGGGGCGTCGAAGTTTGCGAAGATTTGACGGCAAAGTTATAATCGGCGGACATTGGGGAGGGGACGGGGTTTTACGATGAGCGAAGAACGCAGCAAAGATTTCGAAAGCTTCGACGACCCCGCGTCGAACCTCCCCTTGCTCGATAAACTCGATCAGCTCATTGCCTCTCTTCCGCCGGGCGATCCGATCCGGCGCGACCTGCTCGATCTTCGTCCGCAGGTGTTCGATCAATCGCAAATGATCGGCGAAGCCCGGCAGATGATTGAGAAGCTTGAAGAGGTCGTCAAGAAAGTCACTTCCCCGGCCAACCGCATCGGCACATTTCTCGGTGCCATCTCGAAAGATACCGCGCATATCGTGGTCGGTGGCTCGGATTATTATTGCAACGTCGATCCCCGGATTCCGCTGGCGAAATTGAAAAAAGGAACGCGCGTTTTGGTGAACGAAGCGTTCGTGATCGTCGGAGATCTTGGTTTTGAAACGGCGGGGCCGGTGACAAAAATCACCGAAGTGATCGGCAAAGACCGGTTGCGGGTGGGTTCCGAGCACGGGACGCAATCGATGGTCTTGCAACGTTCGGCCGATCTTACTGACTCAACTTTGAAATCCGGAGACGAGGTGCGCGTGGATTCCAACTACCGCATGGCGCTGGAAATGTTATCAAGCACGAAATCCCACGAGCACTATCTCGATGTCGTGCCGGAGCTGCCGTGGGAAAAAGTCGGCGGTCAGGAGGAGGCGCTCCAGGCGATCAAGGACGCGATCGAACTTCCGCTGCTACACGTCGATCTCTTCAAAAAGTTTCAACATGCGACCCCGAAAGGCTTTTTGCTCTACGGGCCGCCGGGTTGCGGCAAGACGCTGATTGGACGAGCGACCGCTTACAATTTGACCAGGCAGCTCCGCGAAAAAACCGGCGCAGACATGAAAGAGTACTTCATGCACGTCAAAGGCCCGGAGATTCTCAACATGTGGGTCGGCGAATCGGAACGGATGGTCCGGGAGATTTTTGCTACCGCGCGCGAGAAACGTCGCGAAGGTTACATGCCGTTCCTGTTCATTGACGAGGCGGAATCAATTCTTGGAACGCGTCGCGCGTCCCGTTACTCGAACATTCTTTCCACTTTGGTGCCGATGTTCTGCTCCGAGATGGACGGCATCGATTCGTTGAACGACGTCGTCATCATTCTCGCATCGAATCGCGCAGACTTGATCGACCCTGCGATTTTGCGGCCGGGCCGGATCGATCGCAAAATTAAAGTGAACCGGCCGAACAAGGAGGGCGCCCGGGACATTTATCGGATCTATTTAACCGCTGACCTGCCGTACGACGGCGTGCTGGCCAAGGAGGCGGAACATTTCACGGAAGCGCTCGACAAGTTGATCGAGCGCTTTGTCGATTGGCAATTTGTTCGGCGCGAGGAGAACAAGTTCCTCGAAGTGACGCTTCGAAGCGGCCGCAAGGAAATCCTGTATCGCAGCGACTTGATCAGCGGCGCAATTATTGCCTCAATCGTAGAGCGCGCAAAGGCGACGGCGATCAAGCGCGCGATTGCAACAAACCAGGAGGAGGGGATTCGTGAAACGGATCTGCAACTCGCGTTCGATGCCGAGTACGAGGAGAACGATATTTTTCCGACGACCGATATCACTGAAGATTGGCTCAAACTGATCGATTACGATCCAGAAAACGTAGTCAAGATTGCGCCGGTCAAACCGATCCGGGATTCGGCCGCTCAAACAAATTCCGGGATCATTTAAGCTTCCGACTGGGAATGAACCGCGTCTTTGGTCTCGAGACGGAATACGGCATCACCGTCAACGGCGCGGAAAACGTCGATGTGGTGGCGGAATCGATCGAGCTGGTGCGGCGTTACACCGATCATGGCGCGCACATGAAGTGGGATTACGAGCTGGAGGACCCGCACCTCGATGCGCGCGGATTTCGGGCGAAGGCGTTGATGCAGGACACCGACGAATCGGCTTACTACGAGATCGACAAAAATCGTCCGCTCAGTTTCGAGGAAATCAAGAGCGACCTGGTGCTTTCAAACGGCGCCCGATATTACAACGATCACGCCCACCCGGAATATTCGACGCCGGAATGCACGACCATTCGCCAAATCGTTAGCCAGGATAAAGCCGGCGAACGCATTCTGGCTGAGTGCGCGCGCCGGAGGAACTTGAAATTGCCGGATGGCCAACAGGTTCGTCTCTACAAAAACAACACCGATTTCTTCGGCCACAGTTACGGCTGTCACGATAACTATCTGATGAAGCGTGAGGTGCCGTGGGACAAAATCGTCAGCGCAATCCTCCCGTTCTTAATTACCCGGCAAATCTTCGCTGGCGCGGGCAAGATGGGAATCGAAGCCGAGAGCGCTTCCGGACAGCCGGGAGTCTATCAAATTTCGCAGCGCGCCGATTTTTTTAGCGTCGTGGTCAGTATCGACACGATGAACCGCCGTCCCCTGATCAACACCCGGGACGAACCGCACGTCGATGCCACCCGCTACCGCCGGTTTCACGTGATTCTCGGCGACTCGAACATGAGTGAATGGGCGACTGCGCTCAAAATCGGAACGACTGCGCTTGTTTTGGATTTGATCGAACGCGGGCAAGCGCCACAACTCGAAATTGCCCAGCCGATCGACTCCAACAAGTCGATCAGTCGCGATCAAAATTACGATTGGATCATCGAGCTGAAAGATGGGCGAAAGATTTCAGCAATCGAGGTGCAGCGACTTTATCTGCGCGCAGCCGCGAAAATGGAAAACGACGGAGCAGGCCCGGCTTCGCAAGGCGACAGCGCGATCAGTGAAGATCGGCAATGGATTTTACAGGAATGGGAAAATGTCCTGAACGATCTCGAGCGGGACGTGATGACGACACGTGAC
>JAICWQ010000124.1 GCA_025934755.1 Chthoniobacterales bacterium
CAGTAACGATCCGACAACGGTGCACCCGCCGATTTGCATGTTCCCGTAGATTTTGAGCAAGGGACCGTTTGCGCTGCCCACGAGGAAACCGCCATTGATCGAGACTGACTTGGCTTCGCCATTGGGTCCGAAATAGATTGTGTTGGTGCCGATAATGACCATGTCGTTCCTCGTCGGCACACCATTGTTACCGTACTGATCCACCCAAGTCGTTGCATCGGTCCAAACGCCACCGTTAACAGCTACGGTGTAAACCTTCGGCGCAGAAGGATTGGATGTTCCCGTTTTGTTATTGGATGGGCTAGCCGTGCTGAATCCTTGCGGAACGACGCGAATGTAAACTGGGCTTGTTCCATTTCTCGCGACCGCATGCAGTGTCTTCCCATCGCATCCTTGAAGCTCGTCAGCGGCAACGGCTTCAATAACGTGATCGCCCAGATCGAGATTGAACGTAGCTGGATAAAAAGTGCCGTCAGCTAGCGGCGACGGTTGCTCGACAAGAGTGTCTTGGTTGTAGTCACAAAGAATTCTGAGCACATCAACTTTCTTGTCGCTTAAAACCTTGGCCGTAACGCTGACATTTCCGGCTTCAACAAGGAGCGGATTATTCGGATCGTGGCCGTCTCCGCCACCCACACCGTTCGGTGGGATGACTGTCACGGTAGGCGGAACATCTTGCTTGATGTCGAACGGTCCGACCGGATTCGAGATGCTGTCGAGTGAACCCGAAAGACTGGCGATCGCGCGAAAATAGACGCCGCAATTGTCCGGGAGGTTGTTTTCCAGAAGAATGAACTGATTCGGAAAATCCGGGTGAATGCTGTGCTTCATTTGACCGGCGTTTCCGTCGTTCAATGTGGTCCAACTGCTTTCAGTTGTCGGATCAGTGGAGGATTGAATCCGAACAGTGCGGCCATCGGACGCATCGGAAACGGTGGCCAAAAAGTAGAGGTCGGCCAAAGGCCCGTTGGCGGCGACAATGAGCGAAGTTGGACCGAGGGCGGGTTTGGTGCCGACCAGATTCAATCCTGGTCCGTCGCTTGGCGGCACCACATTCGAAATGCTGTCGGAATAACCTGACGCAGAAGTAACTGCGCGAAAGTAAACGTTGTTCTGCTTAGGATAATCAAGCGAATCCAGAATGAATTGACCGGATGCGCTGTTGGATGCCATGCGGCCGTCAGATGCATCGGGAAGATCAGCCCAGCTTGACTCATCTAATGGCGTGGTGCTCGACTGAACCCGCACCTGTAAGTTTGCCGCTGCGCCGGTTTGGCTTGCCGTAAAATGCAAGACGCTGTCGGCAAGATTTCCTTGCGGCGAGGTCGTGCCGTTGATTTGGAAAAACGTGGCGGATGGTCCGCCATGCGGGGGCGCAGGTGGTCCGATCTTTTTAATCGTCGCGCCGAAGCCGGTGCCATCATTGGCGGGGTTGCCGTCGCCGCAGCCGAGTTCAAAATCGATCGTGTCGCCGGCGTTGACGGTCATGCTAAAGGAAAATGGCTCAACGTCAGTGGTGGTATGGCAACTGGATGGGGAATTAATCTTGATTGGATCGGTCAACGGATGCGCCAGGTCTCCGTTTCGGATGATAATCGCCTGTGATCGGGCGTGATCGATGTTTTGAAAGCGGCCGCTAAACGAATAGGCAGCAGTGTCCGGCGCGGTCCAACGCACCACACTTCTCGCGCAATCAGATCTTGGGAACATGCCCAACACGTCAGGTTGCTGCGTGGTGCACTGATTGTAATCGATATTCTGACCCGTGGTGTTGAGCAGAACACTCGCCTCGCCATCGTTCCAGCCGACTAGTCTGCCATCGCCGAACACGTCGGTGGTTTGAGCGAACGCGCTGAATCCGGCGCCGCTCGCGTCGGTTTCACCATATTGCCAGAAGCGATCCGCGGTATTTTTGGTCGCTGAAAAATCCGCTACCGCGTCGAAAACTGTCGGGGCAGGCAGCGGTGGTCCGGGAAATTTGAAGACTGCCCCATTGCCGGTTGTTCCGCCGCCGTCCGTCGTGCCATAGAGACTCGAATCGCTGGCTTGGATCAGTTCCGCAAACGGGTTGGTTCCATCGCCCGTATTTGCACCGAAGGAATAGAGAACAGCGTAAGTGCCGTCCGTCGCGATCTCGAACAATGTTCCGTTGCCGCTGGAGCCGCCGGCTTCCGTCGTGCCATACAGATTTCCGTCGCTCGCCAGCACCAAACCAGCTTCCGGCGAGGCTCCGTCGGACCCGGCTTGGCCTTGAAATGAATGAAGTACGGTGACGCTTGTACCAACCGAACTTCCGTCGGTGACGACTTTGAATACTGTGCCAGCTCCTGTGCCTCCGCCAGCGGTAGTCCCATAAAGATTGCCGTCCGCGCCCCAAGTCACTCCGCGCGGACTCTCCGGACCGTTATTGTTGCCACTGAAACCGAAAAGAGTGGTGATCGATCCGTCGGACGTCATTTTAAAAACGGTTCCGAAGTCACTGCCGGTTTGGAAGCCGCCGTCGGTCGTGGTGCCATAAAAATTTCCATTCGCGTCTTCGACCAATCGCGAATTGGGATGCGCACCGTTAACATCGGTGGCGACAAATCGGTGAATCGTCGTGAAGGTTGTCCCACTGGCCGTCCCATCGGTCAGCACCTTGAAAATTGTTCCGGCACCGGGGCCGGGATCGGTAGTCGTGCCGTAGATCGTTCCGTCCTGGGCCTGCATCAGAGTTTTATCTCCGTATCCATCGTTCGGTCCAAACGACCAAAGGACGGTGAATGTCCCGGCGGACGTGATCCTAAATAATGTTCCAGCGCTGTTGCTGCCGCCAAATTTGGTGGTCCCATAAAAACTTCCATCAGCGGCTTTGAGCAAAGTGCGACTCGGAGTTGATCCTTCACTTTGATCTGCGGCAAAGGAATGCAGAATGGTCTTCACGCCGGCCGTCGTGATTTTAAAAATACATCCGGTGCCGCCCTCCCCGCCGCCGAGAGTTACGCCGTAAAGCAAGCCGCTGCTGCCTTCGACCAGGCCTGCCGAAGGATTAGCACCGTCCGGTACGCCGCTGAATGAGTAAAAGGTGGGCGACTGCGAAGGAGATGACGCTTGCCGTTTCGTGTAAGCGGCCAGGGCCCCCACGAAGAAGGACAATAAGATGGCAACGGGGATGAGGGTTTTTGTTTTCATACGAGGGTTCGTTCTGGTCTCAGCCATTAACGCCGGAAAGCGGCTGAAACCGGCTCACTCGATTTGCGAGAATTGTCCGGAAATAGCGCGACATAACGGACCGCCCGCCGCAGGTTGTTCAACAACAACGAATTACCTCGATCATCGACACAATCTGATTTTCGAGCTAAAATTTTGTTTCGAGCCGTGGGAACTCAGATTGAAAGCGAGCCGCGATTTTCAGCGGACTTAATTAACGATTTAACGAGCACCTTGCCGGACGCAGACGCGGAAACGCTCGGCAGTGCGGTGCCCGATGTTTACGACGAGCTGCGCCGCCTTGCCGCTTTTTACCTCCAGCGTGAACGGCCCGACCACACCCTCCAGCCCACTGCGCTCGTCCACGAAGCGTATTTGCGATTGCTCGATCAGAAAAAAATCGACTGGTCGAATCGTCCACAGATTGTCGCGATCGCCGCCCGCATGATGCGCCGAATTCTGGTGAATCATGCGGTCGGCCGAAAAACGAAAAAGCGCGGAAGCGGTGTTCCGGCGATCAGTCTTGACGCAGCGTTGAACGTCTTTGATCGACAGGCCGTCTCAACCGTTGCCCTCAACGATGCGCTTCACGAGCTCGAACGTCTCGATCATCGACAAGCCCAAATCGTCGAGATGCGTTTTTTTGGCGGACTGACCGTACCGGAAACGGCTGACGTGCTCGGAATTTCGCCGGCGACAGTGAAACGCGAGTGGAATGTGGCCAAACTCTGGCTCGAGCGCGAAATGAGCGCGAGTTAGTTAGTGATTTAGGAATTGTCGATTCGGTAATGAACCCAGAAGTCTGGCAGCGAGTAAAAAATCTTGTCGCCGACGCCCTGGAACTTCCGGAAGACAAACGCGGCGCCTTCGTGTCCGACTCGGACGCCAATACGACGGTACGTCGTGAAGCGCAATCGATCCTGGGCCAATCCGCGGAGCGTTTGGAAGCCTGCGCCGAAAATCTGACCGACACAATCAGGCAAAACGGGTCACTAATCGGCGAACGCCTTGGCGCTTACCGGATTTTGCATGAGATCGGCCGCGGTGGAATGGGCGCTGTCTATCTTGCTGAACGATCTGACGGCGCGTTTGAAAAGCAGGTCGCGATCAAGGTTTTGAAACGCGGGACCGACACCGACGAAGTGTTACGCAGGTTTCGGAGTGAGCGCCAGATTCTCGCTCGACTGAGTCATCCCAACGTCGCTGGATTGCTCGATGCCGGTGAAACCGAAGATGGTTTGCCTTACTTCGTCATGGAGTATGTCGATGGAAAGGCGATTACGAAATATGCGAACGAGCAAAAACTCTCCATCACTCGTCGACTGGAGTTGTTCCGGATCGTCTGCTCTGCGGTGGGCTATGCGCACCAGAACCTGGTTATTCATCGCGATCTGAAACCGACCAACGTGCTGGTGACCGAAAGCGGCGAGGTCAAGCTGCTCGACTTTGGCATTGCCAGGCTGGTTCAAGAAAGCGAGCCCGATGTAACGCTCACGATTCATCGCATGATGACGCCCGAGTACGCCAGTCCCGAGCAAGTCAAAGGCGAGGCAGTTACAACCGTCAGCGATGTCTATTCGTTAGGGGTGTTTCTTTACCAACTTTTGACCGGGACCCGGCCTTATCGGCTGAAAACAAAAAGTCAGGAGGAAATGACTGCTGCGATCAAGGAGCAGGAGCCTGAGCGCCCGAGCACCGCGGTGACCAGATCGAGCACGAACTTCGTTGGGTGGCAACGACAGCTGCGTGGCGATTTGGATAACATTGTCCTCAAAGCACTCAGCAAAGAACCTCTGCGTCGTTACCCTTCAGTTGACGAGCTCTCCGCCGACATTCGGCGTCATTTAGAGGGTTTGCCCGTTCGCGCGCGGAAGGATACTGCGGCGTATCGCACGTCAAAATTCATTCGTCGTCACAAGTTCGGTGTTGCGGCGGCGGCGCTGGTCGCGCTCGCGTTGATCGCGGGAAGTATCGCGACGGCCTGGCAGGCCCGGGAAGCGCGTCGCGAAAAACAGCTTGCCGATCAGCGGTTCGAGCAAGTCCGGAAATTGGCCCATTCCGTGTTGTTCGACTATCACGATCAAATCGCGACATTGCCCGGTTCAACTAAGGTCCGCGCGCAACTCGTTAAAGATTCGTTAGGCTATCTTGACGCCTTGTCACAGCAGGAAGGCCACGACAAGCAATTACAGCGCGAGCTCGCTTCGGCTTATCTCAAGGTCGGTGACGTGCAAGGCCGAGCGTTTCGTGCAAATCTCGGCGACTCAACCGGGGCGATGAAAAGCTACCATAAATCGTTGGCCATGCGGCAAAGGTTGACTGCGCTTGAACCCGAGAACCTGGAATTGCGCGAAGAGCTCGGAATTAGTTATGAGCGCATCGCCGGATTAAATCTTTTTCTGGGTAATCCAACTGCTGCCCTTGAAAGCGCGAAGAAGGCTAGCGCGATCTATGAGGAACTGTCGGTCCGGGAGCCGGCAAACAGAACTGTCCGGCGTGAGCTCGCGACGTTCTATCAATGGGCGGGACTCGCGTCAGGCGCGTCTGCTGTTAACAGCCTGGGTGATGTCAAGGCGGCGATGGAATATTATCGCAAGTCCGTCGCTGTTTTGGAGCCGTTGGTCGCGGCCAATCCTGGCGACGCCGATTCTCGCGGAACGCTTAGCGCCGTCTATTCTTACATCGCGCAGTTGTACAGTGACAGCGGCGATCAGGCCAAAGGTGTCGAATTTTACCGGAAAGCTTTGTCGATTACCGAATCGACGGCCAAAGCGGACCCGACAAACATGTTTCTGAAGCGCGAGCTGGCTGTGGGCTACAGCAATCTGTGCAGTGTCCAGATCCTTGCCGGCGACACCGGCGGCGCAGTCGAAAGCTGTCGCCGCGCCGTTCCCATTTTCGAAGCGATGTTATCCGCGGACCCGAATGACAAGAATATGCGGATGGACGGGGCGATCATTTATCGGAAACTGGGCGAGGCTCTGGGTAAAGCGAATGATCGGGCTGGGGCTTTGGAACAATTCCGGACGGCGCTTCGAATCTTCAATGAGCTTTCGTCGAATAATTCGAAAGACGATTATCGCGTGCGCCAGCAGGGGTTGGCCTATTTGCGATTCAGCGAATTTCTGTCAGGCACAGACAATATCGCTGGAGCCATCGAGAATGCAGAACATGCCAGACAGATTTATGAGTCACTTATTGCCGCGAATGCAACAAACACGGTCGCGGCCACTCAACTCGCATTTACCTATGCTCAACTCGGAAAGTGTCACACCCTGCTCGCCTCCGCTTCGGATACAGCACCCAATGGACGCCGGAATAATTGGCGAGAAGCCAAAGATTGGTTTCAGAAAAGCCTGGGTCTTCGGCAGCAGTTGCAAAGTAAACATAAACTCTCCGATATGGATGCAAACAAATTAAATGACATCCAACAACAGATCGCTGAGTGTGATGCAGCGTTGATTACTTCCGCAGTCGCGCGTTGATCGTTGTTCGCCAAGACGATCTTCAGCGTGTGCTGTTTCTTGAGACGCCAATCGTGAGCCGACTGGATGAGATTGCCGCTCAAATCACTCAAGCGTATCGGGATCGGGATTTGAGAGGTCATCGCAATGCTGAACCGCAGCCTCGTTTTCATGGCTGATTTGATCGACGTTCAGGACACCGCGTCGACGAGGTTACGCGCGAGATCGGGAAATGCGATCTTGGGTTGAGGTAATTGCCTTTAGTCCCGCTTTTATTTTCCTTTTTGGATCGTCCGGTAACTAGGGATCTTTGCTATTGCCCTTGGTCCATTAGCTAAACCAATCGTTCTATCGCGGTCACGGGCCCCGGCGTATCGGAGTCGGGGTCGGTGTTGGGGTAGGCGAGGCCAGGGACGGGGTCGGAGTTGGAGTCGGCGTCGGGGTCGGGCTTGGCGTCGCGCTTGGCGTCGCGCTTGGCAATGGAGTCGGCGTTGGCGTCGGTGTTGGAGTTGCGCTTGATAGCGGAGTTGGCGTTGGAGTCGGGCTTGGACCGCATCCACGGCGTCCGCACGGAGTGGGTGTTGGTGTCGGACTAGGTGCCGCCGTCGGGGTGGGCGTAGGAGTAGGCGTTGTCGTAGGAGCAGGCGTTGGAGTTGGAGTTGGAGTCGCGCTTGTTAGCGGAGTCGGCGTAGGCGTTGGCGTTGGAGTCGGACTACTCACCGGAGTCGGTGTCGGGGTTGGCCCACATCCCCCATGTCGGCACGGGGTGGGAGTTGGCGTCGGCGTGGGTGTCGGGGTCGGGCTGGGAGTTGGGGTAGGGGTCGGAGTTGGGGTAGGGGTCGGAGTCGGCGTAGGCGTAGGAGTTGGAGTAGGCGTTGGAGTCGGGGTAGGGGTCGGCGTCGGAGTAGGAGTTGGAGTTGGAGTAGGCGTCGGAGTAGGAGTAGGAGTAGGAGTAGGAGTTGGTGTTGGGGTCGGGGTTGGGGTCGGTGTCGGCGAGGGAGCAGCAGTACCCGTTTGCACAGTAACCGTGTTCGAGTTGTCGCTCGGTCCGCTGGTGTTATAAGATCGTACGCGATAGTAGTAAGTCGTAGCCGCACTAAGCTGCTCAACGTTAACGCTAGTCACATTGCTCACATCGCGATCCTGATAGTTCGGAACGTAATCGGCGAAAGAACTGCTGGTAGAAACATCCAGGCGATAGCCCGTTGTGCCGGCGGAGCTTGCCCAATTGGCCACAAACGAATCGGTGGTGACATTGCTCGCATCCGTGGCCAGCGGTGCCGGCGGGACCGGGTCGGGCACATTTGGATCGACAGACATGAGCAGACCGTTGGAAGTAACTGTCGCCTGCGCGTTTGAGCTTACTGAATCAAAGTTGCCGTTCGCTGAGTTGTAGGCGAGTGGGCTGAAGGTGTCTTGTGAGTCTGGGGTGTAGCTGTTGGTGCGGTAGACGCTTAGATTGCCGCCGAGTGTGGCGGAACCGCCAACCTGGACCTGATCGAACTGCGACGGGTATTTTCCTCCGTCCTCGATCACAAGTCTACCGTTAGTGGTTTGGCTAAAGTCACCGTCCACGCCGATCACACCAGAAGAGTGCCCGGGCGAGATTGTGGCGCCATTGTTCGTCAGGTCTCCGTGGATAATTCCGGAGCCAGTCAAAGTGCCGCCGTCGAGCCTCACCGATCCGAAAATATTGAAGGAGTTGAGATCAGTCGTCCCGTTGGTCTGGACAAACCCACCCGAGTTGGTAACTGATTGAGTCGCAGCGTGCTTTGGTGTCCGAAGGGTTGTTCCGGAGCCAGAGACATTGCCGCCGCCAGCGTGAATAATGTTACCGCCGCCTGCCGCAATCGTAT
This sequence comes from Chthoniobacterales bacterium, assembly GCA_025934755.1. GTDB lineage: Bacteria > Verrucomicrobiota > Verrucomicrobiia > Chthoniobacterales > UBA10450 > AV40. The sequence goes on from JAICWQ010000124.1 coordinate 8,510, forward strand.
TACCGCCGTTTGTGCTAACAAGATTCCCGCCGCCAGCGTGAATAATGTTACCGCCGCCTGCCGCAATCGTATTACCGCCGCCCGTGGTAATCAGACTGCCGCCATCGGGTCCGATTAAACTGCCTCCGTCATGTCCGATAAGGCCGGCCCCATCTTGACCAATCATGCTCGCCGCGTCTTGACCAATGATCTTGGTGTAGCTTCCTGCAATCAAGCCAGCGGTTGAAAACTGATTCGTTTGAGTCAGCCGAGTTCCGACCGTTGGGTCGATGTCCGCATTAGGCAGCACCTGAAGAGGAGGTAAAAAATTAAGGCGACCTCCAATCTCGACTTTCAGTTGATCGCTACCTACGACGCTTCCTGAGCCGTGAATGTTAAGGGTTCCCTGAACCGCGAGTCGTCCTGCGACATTGCTGGTGTCCGGCCGGAAGATCAAATCGGAAGAATTGAGATTACCAACGGCGCCGGGGTTGACGACGATATCCAATGCACCGGTCACTTGACAGGAGTTGATCGTCAACGTGCCCAACGCTACCACCTGGTCTCCGCCGAATTCTCCGACAAAAGGATCCGCGACCAGGGTGCTGTCGTTAATGAAAATGGCTGTGGCTTCTTCGGAGTCATTCACATGGATCGTGCGATGATTGATGATCACGAAGTCACTGCTTGTGGGTACTGCTCCCTCAGCCCAGGTCTGGGCATCGTTCCACAGGCCGTCTTGAATCGCGTGATAAACTGTTCCCGATGTTGTGG
>JAICWQ010000253.1 GCA_025934755.1 Chthoniobacterales bacterium
CGAACGTCGGCCGGCGACCGGGCAGGCGTAGTCGGTTATCTCGGCGCTCGGTCCGCTTTCGCTCCAATTCACCGCGCGCCGTTCGCAGATCCGATGCTTCCAGGGGAATCCAACGTGGAGCGGTGCGACCGTTGCCAACATCGATGCGGAGTTGGGCATAAAAACGGGATCCGCGCCGCCAAAGTCCGCGAATTTTGCAGTTGCTTGAATCAAAAACCGCTTCGAGTTTCGGGCGCGTGATTAACGAACGGGCGGGTGTCAGTGTTGCAGTTTCGGTCACTACATTGCGCGCCGTGTCAAAATTCGCAGAAGAATTGGGCTGCGGAGTGACGCGAGTAGTCTTTGTAGCAGATTGATGTAGTAATGAGCCGCCAACACGCATAAATGCCGATGTGGCGAAATGGTAGACGCAACGGACTTAAAATCCGTTGGGCTTAATACGCCCGTGTGGGTTCGAGTCCCGCCATCGGCACCACGAACCAGACAGGATTGACAGGATCAACTGGATTGAGATTTCCCTTAATCGTCTGAATCCTGTAAATCCTGTCTAAAAGATGGGCGATCGACCGCTTTTTATTCCGCTGATTCTCGGGACAGCTCGACAGGGCCGCGAGAGCGAGCGCGCGGCTAAGTTCGTGTTTGAACGAACCAAAGCGCGCACCGGGGTGGAGACGGAATTCATCGATGTCCGTACCTTGCCGATGAAGCTCGATGACGCCGGCGAGCAAATGAAAGACCCGAAATTTGCGGCAACCATCGAACGCTGTGACGGACTGATCATTGTAACTCCCGAATACAATCACAGTTTCCCGGGACTCCTGAAACACGCGCTCGACATGTGCCTGAAGGAATATATCCACAAGGCCGTGGGGATTTGCGGCGTCTCCGCGGGGGTGTTTGGCGGCGCCCGAGTCATTGAGTCTTTACTTCCAGTGATGCGCGAGCTCGGGCTGGTTACGATCTTCGAAGACGTGAACTTCGGCCGGATCGGCACGCTCTTCGACGAGCGCGGTCAGTTGCTCGATGAAAACTTCATCCGTCGCATCGACGGATTTTTAAATGAGCTCGTTTGGATGTCGAAGGTTTTGCGCCACGGGCGGGAATCGATTCAAACGGTTTGATTCGGTCCGGTCGCCGCTCAACGTTGTGCTGAATGCGCAAACGAGGTTCGTTTTGGACGATTCTGGCTGTGCCAATCGTAGCCCGGCAGGGTGGTTTACATGCCTCCTTCCAATGGTAGGTTTTCCGGCGCGGCCATGTGTTTGAACGCCTCCGCCTTGTTGGCGGTCAGAAACCGCCGCTACCGAAGCCGCCAAATGGAACAAAATCCACCGCTACCGCCATTTCCTTCCCCGGAGGAACTGAAGACGAAGATCACCGAGTTCATGAAACAGAACTTTGGGGATCAAGTTTCGGTTGCGGCGTTTCCTGCGCCGGAACCGGCGGAGGCTGGGCCCGAAGAAAAGCCGGAGCCTGCAACGACAGGACAGAAATTCGAATTCAATTTTTTGCCGCGCGATATCAAGGCGCATCTCGACCGGTTCGTGATCAAGCAGGACGAAGCCAAGAAGGTGCTCTCGATCGCGGTCTGCGATCATTACAACCACGCGAAATATTTGCGGCAACTCGAGAAGGAAAATCCGAAGGCAGCCGAGCAGCTCGAGTACACCAAACAAAATGTGATCCTGGTCGGTCCGACCGGCGTCGGAAAAACTTATCTGATCAAACACATCGCGGATTTGATCAAGGTGCCGTTCGTGAAAGCGGACGCGACGAAGTTCAGCGAAACCGGTTACGTTGGCGGTGATGTGGAAGATCTGGTGCGCGAACTGGTTCACAAAGCCAATGGCGATCTGAACCTGGCCCAGTTCGGGATTATTTACATCGACGAGATCGACAA
>JAICWQ010000160.1 GCA_025934755.1 Chthoniobacterales bacterium
AGTGGATGCGCGGCGCCAACCCCAGTTCCTAACATGACTCCGTCAGCGACGCCCCCGCAGATTCCGCTTCCGCCGAAGTCGTACTTCCCGACCGAGGCCAATTACACTGTCTCACAGTACCGAATCCAGGGTGTCGATCCAATGATTGACCTGTGCGGAGACACCGCGGTGCAGGAAAATAGTAAGGGCAATAACACCAGCCAAAACACCTGCGATACTTCCAATTATCAGACGATTCCTGCCGGCTCGGCGCCCCCCGGGGCTTACGGGGCGAACTGCATGTCAATATCCGGCACCACTTACTGTTTCCCATACAGCTTCTATTATCTTGCCGCCGCCGATGTGTCGGTCCCTGCACTGGGCACCAACAGCGGCACTGTTACGGCGAAAGTTCGCCGTGTCTTCGAAAAGAAATTCGATATGCCGTGGCGATACGCAATGTATTACATCGATGATCTGGAGTTTCAACCGACTAGCAGCTTGACGATTACCGGGCCGATTCAGACCAACTCCAGTCTTTATATCGGCACCAGTAACTTCACAGCGACCGACCGTGTCGGCTATGGCGGCGATTACGTCAACGGTTACTCGCCCAACGATACGACGCACAACGGCTCAACCTCTGCGCCGAACTTCCCTTCAAACATGCCCCCCGCCCAGATGTCGCCCTACCTCCCATTCGGGTGGACTGTCGACCTTAGCGCAAGCGACACCAACCCGAATAACGATAGCTATCACGATATTATCGAAACACCGAACAACAGTTACTCCGACTCACTGTCGAACGTTCGTATGTACAATCAGGCGGACTACCGGGTGCTGATTGATTCCAGCAACAACATCACGATTACCGATTACAACGGCAACTCGATCGTCGGCAACGGCTCCACCAAGAACGCCTACAATGCAATCGTTGGAGCAATTACCACCAACCAGGCCATCCAGGATAATCGCGAAGGGACCTACGTGAGATTGGCGTCGTTAGATGTCGGTGCCATCACCACCGCGGTCAATAATGGAACGCTTTCGGTGAGTAATAATGCCAACACTGGTTTGGTTTTCTACATTAAGGACACAACCACAAATGGTACCGGTGTTTCGAGCAAAATTGGGGGATCTGGCACAAGCGTTACCACCACTGAGCGGGCCATTCGACTCAAAAATGGCGCAACTTTACCGAGCTCCGGCATGACCATCGTTTCTGAAAATCCGATTTACGTTCAAGGGGATTACAACACCGGGAGCGCCCCGCCTTCAGACAGCGGAACTTATACCGACCCTGATGGTGGCAGTTATACCCGAAAGCCGGCCGCCATTTACGCAGACGCGATCAACGTCCTTTCGGGCGCCTGGAGTGACACCAATTCCACCGGGGCCATTTCAAGCCGCACCGCCACTAACACGACCATTAATACAGCGCTCGTGACCGGCGAGGTGGCGAGCGGCGGTGGAAAATACAGCGGCGGCGGAGAAGGCTTCGTCCGATTCTTGGAGGATTGGAGCAGTAAAAGTTTCACCTATTACGGCTCGATGATTGAGCTGTTCACCAGTCAAACTGCAACCGGCACATATAGCAGCTCGGCATCCGTCTTTAAGCAACCCGGTTTACATTGGTACTACGATACCAACTTTGGCTCGACTACCCCGCCCGGTAATCTTCAGATCGCTGCCTATCTGCAACAGCAACGCTGGTATCAAGTGTATTAAATCCAAACGTCCGAGCTTCTCCATGACCTCTCTTAAATTTAAGCTGGTCGCGCTGGCCAGCTCGCTCGTCGCGCTGGTCACAACCCCAAGTGTCAGGAGCGGAATCGACCTCACCCCGACGGTGAATGAATACGTCGCTTTGGGAATGAAGCACCAGCAGCTGACCTTCGCTTACGACACCCAAAAGATCGAATTCGAGCCTCCGAACCGATGGAAATTTAGCGGTAGCGCTAATCAAGTTCGATTGACCCCACCGGAGAAGCTGTTCGCCGAGGCGTTGATTGTAGCAACCCCGCTGACCAAGCCCCGCCCGCTGGATGAAAATGCCATTAAGCTTTTTGAACAAGAGACGATTGCCGGCCTGCCCGTAAATAGTCAATTCGCAAAGATAGAAGAAGAGCTTGCCAATTCACTCCTCGTAGCTGGAAACGCCAGCGTGGAAATAACGCTTTCCTACCAATCGATCGGCGAGAAATTCCGGCGGACCGTCTGGCTGGTAAATCTCCCCGACACCCAACTGTATTTTTCTCTCACTGCAAAAAAGGACGATTTTGAAGCTCTACGGCGCGAATTTAAAGCCAGCATCCTATCGTGGCATTTGATCGACCGGGATAGCACGGCGAAAGACGTCGCCGCGCAATAGCTCCTTAAAACAAACGGCGGAGGCGACACTTGCCGCCTCCGCCGCTTGCCAAACAAGGAGCTCTTAAATTAACGCCCTGACTATTTCGAAGCCTGCTGAAGCTGACGGCGTCGCACGAATTGGGTGGAGAACACGGCCGCCAGGACTCCGATAATCGGGAAAAACGCGCTCGCTTCTGGAACCGGAGCGACGCCAGTAGCTGCGGTCCATTCTTCGAACCCACCATTTCCCTGGCCGGCGAAGTAGAGGACGACGTATTTGTCGGTCAAATTAAAGTCGCTCACTGGCACATACACGATCGCATCGTACTTGCCGCTTCCGGTCGCGGTCGTAATCACAGAATTGCTGCCACCGCCTGCATTCATGTTGTAGGCGAGGGTGCCGTTGAGCTGAAGAACCCCGTTTTTGTCGAACGTGGTCGGCAACTGGGAACCATCATTAGTGGTGAAAATCTGCAATTGGGTCAGGGTAAAGGTCTGGTTCGTCGCTCCTGATTGATTGGCGTCCAGCATGAACTTGAAATACGCCGTTCCGTTCAGGGTGAAGGTCGACAACGAAGAAAGCTGCAGGCTGTGCTGGAAGTTATGCGGGTTCTTGTCGTCGAACGGAAAGCCGCCGTCCGTATTATAACCTTGTTCGGTCGGGCTGGCTTGAACGCGCAGGAACGAATCGATAAATCCCGTACCGGCGGGTTGCTGATCGCTGGCATCGAACAGAGCACCATTGATGGTGCCGCTGGCGCTGAGGCTGGTTGTCAGGTCGACCACGGTGGCGCGGGCGACGGTGGCGGACGAGATTACCGCTGCTACAGCGAGCAGGACGATGAGTGAAGAGACTCTGAATGTTTTCATATTACGATTAACCTTTCCTTGGCGGCGAGTTGTCATAGTTGCGTTTTTTATGATTCCCATATTTCTCATAATTGGGTCTCACCGTCAATAACAAATTTTATGCCAGTTATAATATTGAGCCCGACTACACCCTTTTCTACCTGAAACCCGCTCTTGAAAGCAAGCAAAAAAATGGCTTTAACCGGGCTCTTCGCGCTTCAGCCCTGCCCGTTTACCGTGGCTCCAATCCGAACCGATGAGCCGTCTGCCCCCGCGGGAAGACTACGGATTTTCTCCGGCCACAATTCTGTCTAAATTGCGCGCATGACGTCGATCTGGGACCGGGCCAACCCGCAGTTGCGCGATCTCGCCGCGTACGAGCCAGGCAAGCCGATCGAAGAAACGGCGCGCCAACTGGGCGTCCCTCCAGAAGAGATAATCAAGCTCGCGTCCAATGAAAATCCGTTAGGCCCATCGCCCAAGGCCGTCGAAGCACTGCGCGCCGCCAGCGCGTTTGCCCAGCTTTACCCCGATGGCGGCGGATTTATTTTGCGTAACGCAATCGCAACCAACCTCGGGTGCGCGCGAGAGAACATTATTTTGGGAAACGGGTCCAACGAGATTATTGAATTCCTTGGGCACGCTTTTCTTCAGCCAAACGACAATGCCATCACCTTTCAGCACGCATTTGTTGCCTACAAACTTGTCACGGCTCTCTTCGGGGCGCAGACAACGGAGATTCCAACGCCGGATTTTGAGTGCGATCCAGAGGCGCTCCTCGCGGCGGTCACACCCAAAACAAAGATCATTTTTGTAGCCAATCCGAATAATCCGACCGGCACCCTGATCTCCGAGGAAAAGATCGACAATTTTATGGCGCAGGTTCCGCAGAACATTGTCACTGTCCTGGACGAAGCCTATTTTGAATTTCTCGACAACCCTCCCGATACGCTGCGGCACGTCCGGGAGGGCCGAAACGTTGTCGTATTACGCACGTTCTCAAAGATTCACGGGCTGGCGAGTTTGCGAGTGGGGTACGGAATTGCGCGTCCCGAATTAATTGAGATCCTGCAAAAGACCAGACAGCCGTTCAACGTGAACGGACTTGGACAGGTTGCCGCGCGGGCAGCGCTCGATGACTGCGATCACCTCGCGCAAACCAGAAAAGTTGTGGATGCCGGCCGGGCCTTTCTCGAAGCGGAATTTGCCGCGATGAAGTTACGATTTGTTCCGAGCGCAGCTAATTTTGTCCTGGTTCAGGTTGGCGACGGAGCGTCCGTGTTCAAGAAAATGCTGGCCCGCAAAATCATTGTGCGCCCTCTCGCCGGCTATGGGTTAGCCGAGTGGGTCCGAATCACCGTCGGAACCATGGAACAAAACAAAAAATGCATCGCAGCGCTAAAACAAGTTATCGCGTAGAACCGACTTCCAGCGCGATCGCCAATCGCGATGTCGCTGGAGGGGACACGATTGCCGCGATCTCGACGCCGCCTGGAGAAGGAGCCATTGCCCTGGTCCGAATGTCGGGTCCGGACGCGATTGCGATTGCGGAAAAGATTTTTCGCGGCAAAGAAAAACCAACGCGGTTCAATTCGCACGTTCAGCATCTCGGCGAGGTCGTTAGTCAATCGGATGAGCCGATCGATGAGGTGCTGATATCGGTCCATCGAGCGCCGGCGAGTTATACGGCGGAGGACGTAGTGGAAATCAGTTGTCATGGGGGAACGCTCGTGACCGCCAAAGTTCTTGAAATTTGTCTTCGCAATGGAGCCCGGGCCGCCCGCGCCGGTGAATTCACCGAACGCGCCTTTCTGAACGGTAAAATGGACCTGACCCAGGCCGAGGCAGTGATTGACCTGATTCGCGCACGCACCGACTTGGCCCTCCGCTCGGCGGCCGAACAGCTCGAGGGCAAACTCGGCCAAAGAATCAGGGCGATTCGAGATGGCTTGGTCAATCTGCTCGCTCACATAGAAGCGGCGATCGACTTTCCAGAAGAAGGCATCGAACCGGATGATGGTGGAAAACTGCGCGCGCGGCTCGACTTCATTCACGAAGAAATTTCGGCCCTTCTTGCCACTGCCGACCAGGGACGAATGTTGCGAGAAGGGGTCAGGATCGTGATTTACGGCGCAACTAATGCCGGCAAATCAAGCCTCCTGAATCGGCTGATTGGATACGATCGCGTGATTGTCAGCGACACTCATGGAACAACCCGCGATACGATCGAAGAAAGGGTGAATCTCCGCGGGATTCCGATTCGTCTCTTCGACACAGCCGGTTTGAGAATATCGACCTCTGATTTGGAGCGCGAGGGAATCGCGAGGACCGAAAGTTCGCTCAAGCAAGCAGACCTGAGACTGCACATTATTGACCGTAATGCGCCTCGTCCCGTCCATTTTGCGGAAAGCGCGATGAACGGAAACGAAATTGTTGTTCTTAATAAAAGCGACCTGGCGGAGCACAGCGATTGGCAGGGTTTTAGCGCGGTCAGGATTTCCTGTGCCACCGAGGAAGGAATAGCCGACCTGCAGCAGGAGATTATTGCCCGCATCGGAAAACATCATCTCCGCGCCGAAAACTCCGTCGCGATTAACTTGCGGCATCGCGATTGTTTGCGACGCGCTTCGGAAGCCTGCGATCGCGCCCGCCGCGGCATGGGCGATGGCCTGTCATCGGAATATCTGGCAGTGGATTTGAACGACGCTCTTCGAGCGGTTGGCGAAGTAATCGGAGCGGTAGGCGTCGAACAAATTCTGGATTCAGTGTTCGGTCAGTTTTGCATCGGCAAATGAAGAATGCTTATGAGCGGTTCGTTAGGCCGCTCCTTTTTTCGATCGATCCCGAGACCGCCCACCATTTCGCCATTGCTTGTTTGCGATCGGCGTCAGCGGCGGGCCTGATTCCTGGCTGGCTGAAAAGGTTTCGGCCAAAATCGGATCCCAAAAAGCTTTTCGGTCTCGATTTCCCCAATCCGATCGGCCTGGCCGCCGGCCTGGACAAGAATGGTTTGGCCTTGCCGGCGTGGGCCGCTCTCGGTTTTGGTTTTATTGAAATCGGCACGGTGACCGCCAAACCACAGGCCGGAAATCCAAAGCCGCGGATTTTTCGTTTGCCGGACCAGCGCGCGTTGATTAATCGGCTTGGCTTTAATAACGACGGCGCCTATGCGATTGCACAAAGGCTGGGCCGATTGAAGCGAACTGGACGTTGGCCCGGCGTTCCGATTGGAATCAATATCGGGAAATCCATGAGCGCTCCGATCACCGAAGCC
>JAICWQ010000034.1 GCA_025934755.1 Chthoniobacterales bacterium
GAATCGTCACCGGTCGTAATTGTGAACGATGCTTTCGCGGCAAAATATTTTCCCGGCGGAAATGTGCTTGGTCAGCAAATCACATTGGACAGCCTCGAGGAGGGAAAGCCGGCCGCGCCGAAGGAAATTGTTGGAATCGTTGGCGGATCGCGTCACGAATCGCTTGCCATTCAGCCGCTGCCTGAGTTTTACATTCCTGCTGCGCAGGACCCGGAACGGCGGATGGACGTCGTTATTCGAACGGCGGCAGTCGATTCCGCCGGACTGCAAAATTCCTTCCGCAATATTGTCCACCAGTTCGATAAGGACCTGTTCGTTCCGACCCTCGAACCATTGGACAAACGCGTCGGTGTGAGCCTCGCTCAACCGCGATTCAACATGATGTTGCTCGGCTGTTTCGCCGGCGTCGCCATGGTTTTGGCTGCGATCGGAATTTATGGCGTCATCGCCTACACCGTGGCTCAGCGAACAAGAGAGATTGGGATCCGAATGGCACTCGGCGCGCAGAAAGTGGACATGCTGGCCATGATTCTCGGCCAAAGCTTCGCGGTCATCGGGATTGGATTGATCGCGGGAATCGTTGGAGCTCTGGGGGTAACGCGCCTGATGTCGAGCTTGCTTTATGGCGTAAGCGCGAGCGATCTGTCGGTTTACGCCATTGTCACAATTATTCTCAGCAGCGCGGCTTTGATCGCGACTTATTTGCCGGCTCGCCGCGCGATGTCGGTCGATCCGATGGTGGCGTTACGGTACGAGTGATTTGCGTTATGCTTGGCGCGCCTTGCTAAGGCGTCCGGGTTTCAGTTTGCTCGCCGTCACCACTCTCGCATTGGGTATTGGGTCGGCGATGGATCTTCAGTGTGGTCGATGCGGTTCTCCTGCGGCCAGCGCCGTACTCGCATCCGGAGCGGTTGGTCGACATTCGCGAAGTCGATGAGGGCGGACGCGGAATGCTGGTGTGCAAACCGAATTACAATGATCTCGCTACGGGCAGTAACAGCTTCGAAGCAATCGCGCGTTATGCAGTCTGGACCCAGCCGGTTGCGGGCGGAGGTCACTGCGTGCCGAATAATTAATCGACGATCTGAACGCCTTCGGTCGCGGTGCGCGCGGAATAAAGTTCGCTTAATCGCTTTGTCATCAGGCCGGGTTTGCCGTCACCGATGGTGCGATTGTCGAGTTTCACAACGCTGGCGAGCTCACCCATGGTGCCGGTGCAAAACATTTCGTCGGCGCCGTAAACGTCGACCGGTGACAGGTCTGCCTCGACGCACCGAATTCTTTCCGTGGCGCAAATCTCTATCACTGTTGCCCGGGTAATTCCTTCCGGGCAGGCAATCGCTTTGCTCGTCGCCAAATCGCCTGCTCCTCGCGATTTATCGAAGTTGCGAACGATGAAAATGTTGGTCGCATTCGTTTCGGCAATGAAGCCGTTGGTGTCGAGCATCAGCGCGTCGTCCGCGCCGGCGTTGTTCGCTTCGATCTTGGCCAGGATTGAATTGAGCAGGTTTGCGTGGTGGATGCGGGCGTCGAGAACATCCGGGGGCGGACGGCGCGTCTTGCTCGTGATCAAAGTCAGGCCGGTCTTCGCGTAAACCGGCGCTTTATGCTCGGCCAAAACGATCAAGGTCGGTTCCCCTTCATTCAAGCGCGGATCCATTCCCGAGGTGATCTTCAATCCACGGGTAACGGTTAACCGAATGTGGACCCCGTCGTTCATCTGGTTTGCGGTAAGAGTGCGTCGAATCTGTTCGATGATTTTTTCACGGGCCGGAATTTCCGGGAAGGAAAGCGCGCGCGCCGACCTTTCGAGCCGGTCCAAATGCTCGTTCAATTTGAAAATCCGGCCGTGGTACAGCCGAAGTCCTTCCCAGACTGCGTCCCCACCTTGGACGGCGGAATCGAAGGGGCTAACGCCGGCTTTGTCGCGATGAACCAACTCACCGTTGATGTTGATGACCAAGTCCTTGTTCTTGGGATTAAATTTCTGAAGCATGAAGACAGGAATAATCGCTCAGGAAATCAGGAAAGCAGGAAAAAGGGTTAATTTATAATTTCCTGCGTTCCTGCTTTCCTAAGAGATTCTCAGTGCAGGCGATACTGGTAAAGCTGTTCGTAATATTCGCGGCAGCGATCATAAATTTCCAAGAACCTCTTCGGCATCCCGCCCGTCTTCGGTTGGTAGGGCTCAAACGATGTCGATCTTGCCACCGCGTCGTACCAATGTTTTGCCCAAATTCCGTCGGTTTCGCGCAGCCCGGGTGGCCACGAGAGCATTGATTTGTCGAATGGAACCTCAATCGCTTCGCACAAAAGTCGCAAAGTGCGGTTAGGGTTTTCCAGAACATCGCGTGCGTCGATAACTGCAGGTAGGGACGCCGCGCTGCGGCGTCCGCGGACAGTCCGAGCCGGACTTGCGTTACAGCGCGATGCCCCTACCACGAAATTGAAGATTTCGATTTGCTGGGCAAAGCCGAGGTCCTCAAGCACGGGATTAGGGTTCTTCTTAATATAAGAGAGAATTACTTCTTGCGGATCGCGGATGAGAAAACAATTCGTGAGGCCAGTGATCCATCCCCGATCAATCTCCGGAAGCAGATGATGGGTCATTTGTTTTTGAAAAAAAATATCTTTCCCGCCGGGAATGGCGCCTTTGGTCAAACTGGCCGCAACCCTGCGCCAATCCGTCTCGCCGGACGCGATCACTTCCGCCGCTCTCGCGTGGTCTTTACCCGTCTGCTTTAAGTAGTACGCATAAAATGGCTCATCGATGACCGCGGTGTCGGACCGGTTGCCCCACGCCCGCATCATGGCAGTGGAAATATTTCGCGGACCTGACCACATCGCGATGCGAACCGTCGCAGCCATGCTTAACCGAAAATGAGGAGGTTAATCGATTCCGGCAGATGCTGGGCGACGTTGGTGGCAACGCTGCCGCGAAGCAACTTGTTAAGGGCATTTCGCTGCGACGCGCCAATGACCAAATAATCAACGCCCATCGTTGCCGCCAAATCGACGATCGTCGCAGCCGCATCGTGACTTACGGCGTACAAAGGGATAACGGATACGGCTCGTTCCGTGCCGAGTTTTGTCACACTCCTCATGATAGCATTCGCTTCGGAATCATCTTCCCACTTGGCGCGACCGAGACGAGTGCCCGCTGCGGTATAATAAATCGCAACCTCCTTTACGTAGAGTACGAAGAGAGAGGCTTTACGCAGTTGCGCTTCATCGAGCGCGAAGCTGAGCACAGGAGTAATCCCGCGCGCCGCAACCATGATCTTTTGGCCCTCGCTCAATCGCGATCGCATGTTCGCGACGAGGTCGGGGGCCACCATGTTCGCGACCTCGCGACTGACCGTTACCGTGGTCAGGCCTTGCCGTTTCAAGGTGTAAGCGCGCAAAGCCAGCCCTCCGAGTAACACGACAACAACGAAGAAAAGCGCATCCGGTTTGCTGTGCGCGAGGGTCAGTTCCACGAAAAACAAAACGCAAAATGTGACGCCAAACAGAACCCGATCGTACCAGGTGAATCCGGCGGTACGATTGAACGTGCAGGAACCGACGTTGACCGCGATCGCTCCGACAACGCCGATCGCATAAAGTCCAGCCAGGGAAGTGAAATTCGCCACGAAAAGCAGCACGACAGATGGCAAACCGATTGCAATCAAGAGCGGGTAAATCGGAACGCCATGCCGGTTCAGGCGGCGAAATTGCCGCGGCATTTCGCCATCGCGCGACATCATGTAAAGCAGTCCGATGATCGCGACGATCGCGGTGTTGGCGGCGCTAATCAGTAGAAGGAAGAAAACAATCCCGACGATCCAGCCGAACATGTTGCCGACTGCGGGTGAAAATGTCGCGGTGGCAAATTGTTCGCCAATAAAGCGCAACATGTCTTCGCTGCGCAGCTGCAGCACCGAACTAATTGCCGACATGTTGGTCAGATTTAGCGTCTTGGCCAAAACCGACGGCAAAGACAACATTGCCCATCCGAGCAAAGCTGTGCCGGCAACGACTTCAATCGCCACCGGCACGATTGCCTTCAACGATTGGCGCGCGACGCTCGGCCGGTCCATCGTCGTTCCGGGATCGAGCTTCATCACGCCGGTGATATTCGCGATCGATTCCGCTCCGGAGAGGGCGAGGATTACACCGACGAATTGAACCCAAAGCGCGCTGAGACTCTCATGACGGGGCTGCAAAAAGTGCGTCGTCAGATGCGGCGCGCTCAGGGCAATTAAGAGCAAGACGACAATCAGAGTCGGCACTGCGAGCGCGACCGCTAAAGTGCCGGAATGTTTTGGCCCGAAATAATTGATCAGCGCCATGACCAGGAGGACAACAATGGTCGTGAGCCCGATGTGATCGCGAACTAACTTGATCACAGCAATGTGTTCGGCGCCCGAAGTGATGTAGCTCAACGCCGACCAACCGCTCAGCGCGGCAGTGACCGTTAAATCCGCCAGCAATAGCAACGCGCCAACCACCGCGAGCAATCGGCCTTGCGATCGCGCCGCAGAATAAACTCCGCCGCCGTCCGGGAAATGCCGGCAGATGACAATATAATTGATTCCTACCAGGCCAGTCAGGGCGCAGACCGCGAGAATGATCGGCAGAGACGAAAAAGCAGCGGCCAGAAAGGCCAGGCCGATGACATAAGCCTTGCTCGTGCCCCAATCGCCGTATAGCAATGCGGCCGCGCGTTTCCAGTCGACGTTCCGTGGGCGATGAACCGCGCCGCTCTCGGTAATAATCAAATCATCCATGGGCCGTGGGGTGACTCTTCATCGGCAGAAATCTCTGACAAGCGCTTTATTCGACGGCCAATCGCGCGTCCGCCGGGTAATGGTTCATCTTCGGTTCAGTCTATATTAAATGGGCGCTCTAGCCAATGTAGGGCCACGTCGGATCTGCCGCGATTTGACCAGTGCCCCCCATCACTTCAAATTTCCGCCAGTTACGCTCCCGCTAGTTCACGAGGAACGTGCCCTGGCTGGAGGTTGCCGCAGAGCGGCATAGTTCTTTGTTTCGCTTAATGGATCGACCTGTCGTCGATCCAACGGGGGAACCAATTCCCGCGGACGCGGGATCGGGGCGAACGATGCGCGGCATCGAGAGCATTTAGTGGCTCCAGCCCGACAGCTAACCTCGTCAGCATCATTAAAGTGCAAGGGATGTCGTAAATCCGACTCCGCTTGAAGGAAGCGCCTCGTCGCGCGAGTGCGCATTGTTTGAGTCGAATAACATACATTGATACCGACCCACGTTAAGCGGCCGCGCAACGTCGATTGGAAGCGCGCCGCCGCGATCTTGTACGGCGATTGGGGGACGAGCAAAGCCTACGTCATCGGGCTCGCGTTTGCCGTCGCTGGCTACGCGTCCTTTTGGTTGATCGCTGCGATGTGCGTGCTGACCGCGCTGGTCGGCATCAATTACATGATCATGTGCCGGCTCTACCCGGATGGCGGCGGAGTGTATGCGAGCGTGCGCCATCGGAGCGAAGTGATTTCGATCGTCGGCGCGTTTTTATTGATCGCAGATTATTTGGTGACGGCCGCGATCAGCGCGCTGTCGGCGTTTCAATATCTTGGTGTGCCGCATCCAGAGAAATTCGCGGCTGCAGCGATTCTGGCGATCGGATTACTGAATTTGTTGGGGCCGAAACAAACCGGCGGGCTCGCCTTTCTCGTTTCGATTCCGACCGTAATTGTCGTCATCGTTCTCGCACTCTTTTGTCTGCCGCACTTGGGCGAAGCCTTAGGTCATCTCCAGCCGTTACACGGAACTATCGGCCAAAACTGGTTCGCATTTGTTGGAATCGTGCTTGCCCTTTCCGGCGTTGAAGCGATCGCGAATGCGACCGGGGTGATGAAACTTGATCCCGGAACGACCGATCAAAACCCATGCGTTACCAAAACATCCACGCCCGCGCTTTTGGTGGTGATGGCGGAAGTCTGTGTCTTTACAGTGCTGCTCGGTCTGGCGATGCATGCGCTCAGTGGGCTGCAAGTTGTAAACGGCGACGTTAACGCTCCCGGCGCCCAAGGCGTGCGCGATTACATGCTGCGTTATATCGGCCAAATCTTCGTGAGCGGATCGTTTGGTCCGATCGCCGGCCACGTCTTCGGGCTTATCGTCAGCATCGTATTCGGTTTGCTTCTGCTTTCGGCCGTCAACACCGCAATTGTCGATCTCATCGCGATCCAGTTTCTGATGTCGCGCGACCGCGAGCTGCCGAACATCTTTCAACGCCTTAACAAATGGGGAGTTCCGAACGCGGCAATGTTGCTGGCCACCGTTGTCCCGATGTGTCTTGTTGTTCTGGTGAAGGACATGGCCGGTTTGGCCGATCTTTACGCAGTCGGCGTCGTTGGCGCGATCGCGACCAATCTCGGTGCCACCTCGACGGACCGAAAGCTGTCGATCAAGTCGTGGGAGCGCACATTGATGTTCGCGACCTTCCTGGTGATGGCCGCGATTGAGCTATCCCTCTTGATCGATAAACCTAACGCCCGCTATTTCGCGGTGACCATTCTCGCGGTTGGATTAATTCTGCGCGGTTTGGTTCTGGAGCGACGGATGAAAAAAGAGGCGAAGCCGGTATCTGCTGCTGTAGCGGAGGTCTCCGACCGTCGAACCGAATTACCAACTGCGCCTGGTGGCGATGCAATTTTGTGCGCGATTCGCGGGACCGGCCGCACGCTCGATTTCGCTTTGCGGGAAGCTACTAAAACAGGATCGCAGCTTTATCTCCTCTTCGTTCGTGAGCAAGCGTTCATGACTGAGCAGGACGCGAAACGAAAATGGCAGGACGACGAGGAAGCGAGCCGGGTTTTCAACGAAGCGAAACAGAAAGCGAGCAGTCGTCCGCCGCTGTTCGCCTACGCGGTGAGTCCTTCGGCCGCGGAAACCATTGTCGATTTCGCGGCGACCTTGGGGGCATCACGGCTGATTCTCGGTGCGCCGCAACGCAATGCCTTAATCAATTTACTTCGCGGAAATGTGATCCGGGAAGTTTCCAGTTTCCTTCCGGAAGAAATCGATCTCCTGGTCTACGCCTAGCTCGCTCAGTGATGCGGCGGCCAGAATTGGTCGATCATTTTGATTCCGGCAAAGACCGCGCCGAGTCCGCAAAAAACGCTAACCAGCACATATCCGGCCGCAACGGAAAACAGTCCACGCCTTAAAAGAAATACACTTTCGTAACCGAACGCGGAGAACGTGGTGAATCCGCCGAGGAACCCGGTGAAAAGGAGCAGGCGAACCGAAGGCGAGAAAAGGTCGTGATGTTCAGCCAGGGCGGCGAGCAAGCCAATCGTGAAACAGCCGATGACGTTCACGCTGAACGTGCTCACCGGAAAGTTCCACCCCGGAGTATGATGCAATGCGAACCCGCCCAGTTTATAGCGCGCGACTGATCCAACAGCGCCGCCGAGAGCGACAATTACAATTTGTTTCAATCCGAGCATAATGATCTCCTGTTGTTGTAGGAGTCATCAGCTCAATTGCGGTTCTCTCCCGCAGCCGCGGGAAAAGGCAAACTCCATTGCCATCGAAACCGTAGCAGCTGGAACCATTCCAGCAACCTGGTCGTACCTACGCATTCAACATTTGGAAGGGGCCATCGTGAATGCTCTCGACGCTAAACGGCAGCCTCCAACAACGGATTTGTAATTCCCTCGGTTGGTCCGTTGCGTTGAATCGCCTGCGTGACCCGGAAGCAACTCCCTAAGCTACCCAAATGTTGAATGCGCAGGTACGACCCCGGACGTTCAGGAACCGAATTTTCCGTAGACTGCGATCAGCGGATAGGAGCAATGATATTTGCTGTGATAGTCGCTGACAAAACCGTCCTTGGTCCGAATCTCCACGTGGCCATGATTGCGGTTGCCATAAACCAGAATCGCACCCACCGGGGCGGCATAGGGATCGTGGATCGGCAATCGCCTAAAGCCGTAGCTGCGCATCAGTTCGTCTCCGGCATCGGCAGCATGAGCGGTTTTTGGATAAGAACTGACGACGCCGGCCGAAAACAATGCGTGTTTCACGTAGTGCCAGCATTGCGCTTGGGAATGAGCATTCGCCCGTTCCTCGGCCAGGGTCGCAGCGCGGGTCAATTTCGGATCAAGCCGCGGGTCGATTTTCGCAAATGGATGAACGATCGGCTTCGCCCAGTAATGTCGGATAATCTTAACCGAAGTGACCTGGCCGGAGGCGTCGCGGTAAACGAACTTCCTGGTCGTTTGTTCGAGGCCCTCAGCGCGAAGGATCGACCCGCCGATAGATAGCACGACTCCGCAAATAACCGCCGGTACGAGAGAGCGTCGCACGTCGAGTTTTAATTGCAGGGAATATGCCATTGCGCAAGGCAAAATTCGGTTTTTCCTCATCCAACCGTAATAATTCGAAGAAAAAATTTGCCCTGATGCGGGAACCAGTTTAGAGAGTTGTCCCGATTCTTAGTTAAAAAACCCGCTCACTCCGTGGGTTTTCCGTCGAATACTCGTTAGGGCGAGTTCGTCGAACATGGGTATACAACTCTTAACAACAACGTTTGCTTTGCTTTCTTTGAGCGCGGCTTCGCTTTTTGCGCGTGAGGAATCAATCCTCGCGCGCGTTACTGTGTACTGGCCAGGGGAGGGTCAGATTCGTGCTTGCTCCAACGGCGCCCGCTTGCGGACCGGGCACGTCGCCGTTGACCCGAAACGCATTCCCTATGGGAGTCATGTTGTTTTTTCAGATGCGGAATGCGTGGCAGTGGACAGCGGCCCAGGGGTGGTGAATCGCACCGCCGCCCGCGCCTGTGGCCGAACGGCAGCTCAGAAGGCCGCACTTGTGATCGATCGGTTCTTTGAATCAAGACAAGCAGCGATGGCCTGGTCGAACTCTCATCCTCAATTCATGACCGTCCGGGTGAAATCGCCGGAGTCCGCGCGTCACATCGCCGAAACGGTCACCGCCGACGGAACCGCCAAGGCGCGATCGGCCGGGAAAAAGATCGCAACTGCAGCAAATAAGCGGGCCGCGAAGCAGGGCACGCCGGAGACATCGTTGCCCGAATTCGATTCTGAGAAAGTGGAGCTTCATCTCCCCCTCGACTCGGTTCTTCGATCAGTGCGGCGGACCTGACATGAAACGCCTTGTTTTTCTTTTGTTGGTGAGCACGGTTTGCGCGGCGCACGGATATTACCGCGACAATTCGCTGCTCGCTCGAGTCACCGTTTATTGGGCGCGCGGCGGCCGCGGCGCGGATCGGTACACCCGATTGCACAAATCGGCGACTGGTCAGCGTTTGCAGCAGGGACATTGCGCGGTTGATCCGCGACGAATTCCGTTTGGCAGCAAAGTAGTTCTTCCAGACGGAACAACTCTTCATGCCGTCGATACCGGCACCGCCGTTCGAAATCGCAAAGCTGCTAGAAAAGCCGGCCGCACCCCGAGTGAGCGCAACGCGATCGTCATCGACAAATTCTTCGAGACCAAACGTCAGGCGCTAACGTGGGCGAATTCCAACCCGCCGTTTGTGAATGTGAAAGTGATTGGGCCCGGCGCGCTCGCTGTTGCGCAACCAAACATTACGAACTCCCAGCCGATTGCTTTGAGCCCTCCGGCGCCAGTTAAACCAACCGGAGGAGCATCCTCCGTGGCGACGATAATCACCAACAACGCGACGGCAACCAGCCCGACTGGCGGAATTATCAGAAACCCGCTCGGTCGTCTCGGGCGTTAGATGCAGGTCAGCCGGGCTCGGACCGCGGCTACAGAATTACATCTTCGAATACACGCCGATCAGAGGACGAGGGGAAGGAATCTTTGAGCGAAAGTCGCTCGCGAACCCGTTCCGGGTCCTGATTTCGACGTGACCAGCGCCGCTCTTGTTGTTGTAAACAAGCACTGATCCAACTGGCGCCTTGTAGGGGTCGCGAACCGACAACTTCTTGAAACCGTAAGTGCCGACCAACTCCTTGGCCGCGTCTTTGGCGTTGACAGTTTTGGGATAGGAGCTGACTGCACCCGACGCCACCAACGCTTCTTTCACGTAGTGCCAGCATTGCTCCCGCGAGTGGGCGTGGGCCCGCTCCTCGGCAATGGTCGCCGCCCGGCGCAATTTCGGATCAATCGACGTATCGACCTTGGCGAAGGGATGAACGATCTTCTTGGTCGCGTATTTGGTGACGATCTCGGCGGAGTCGGATTTGCCGTTGGCGTCTTTAAATATGAATTTCGAGCTGGTCGAGGCGACCATCTGGCCGTGAGCAACGCTCGCGGCGAGCAGAATCGATCCGACGATTAATGACGAATGGAGGGAAGGAGGGCCTTTTTTCAGCATAAGGAGCGCCCCATATCGAGCAGGATCGCTGCCTGTGCAACCGGTTTTTTGAACAAAATGCAACTCCTCACTGAAGACTGTTTTGACAGTTTATGATAATTATAAACCACCGGCAACAGCGATCATTCGTTGCCGGGTTTTCGCGTCGGGCAGGCGCCCGGTCCCAGCTCCAAAATTATCTTCGAGATGTTTCGAATGGTTGGTCGCGGGAATGACACGTGACCGCCGGATGGGCCAGAATCCACTTCAAAAAGAACTGCGCCCAGGATCGGCAATCAAACTTCGCCGCCCATTCCGGCAACTGTTTAGAACGAACCCGGCTGAAAAGATCGCCGCCGCCAAAGGGTCGGTTGATGATCACCGCCACTTGTCGATCGCGAGCGAGCGGAAGAATGCGGTCTTCGGCTTCGCGCTCCATGATCGAATAATTCCGTTGCGCCAATCAATTTGGTAGCCGGCCGCCGCGTTATTATTCTTGTCATGTCGAGCGGAGTCGAGACACCTCTGGATTTTTCCGGCCAAACCAAGGCCGGACAACAGCAAGAGATTCCTCGACTTCGATCGGAATGACAACAAGGTAGTCCATGCCAACCACCCGTCGCCATTTTATTAAAACTTCAGCCGCCACCGGGGTTGCTCTCAGCGCTGGAACTACGCTTTTATTTGCTGAGAAAACTGTGAAACCGCTGCGAATTCTGATTCTGGGCGGGACCGGATTCACCGGTCCGTATCAGGTCCGATACGCGCTGAGTCGCGGCCACAAAGTGACCACCTTCAACCGCGGCAAGACGCATCCGGGCGAGTTGCCAGCGGAAGTCGAGCAACTGGTCGGCGATCGAAACGGTAAACTCGACGCGCTCAAGAACCGTCAATGGAACGTGGTGATTGATAATCCGACGACGTTGCCGGCATGGGTGCGGGATGCGGCGCAGGCATTAAAGGGAAATGTCGATCGTTACATTTTTATTTCGACGATTTCGGTTTACGGCGAAATCAAAACGGGAGTGGATGAATCCGCACCGACCGAGAAATATGAAGGCGCCGATCCCTACAAGGAAACGCTCGAAGCGATGAAAGCGTCCGGATTCAAGACCTATGGTCCGCTGAAAGCGCTCTCGGAAAAAGAAGCCGAGAAATGGTTCCCTGGAAAAGCTTTGATCGTTCGCCCCGGCTTGATTGTCGGCCCTCGCGACGAGAGTGATCGCTTCACCTATTGGCCGGTGCGGATCGATCGCGGCGGCGACGTGCTTGCGCCCGGCGACCCGAAGGACCCCGTCCAGTTTATCGATGCCCGCGATTTGGCTGAATGGACAATCCGGATGGCAGAAAATCGGGAGACTGGGATTTTTAACGCGACCGGGCCGGCCAGGCCTCTTGGAATTGGGGGAATGCTCGACGGAATCAAGGGCGCAGAGAAATCGAATGCGAATTTCGTTTGGGTAAACGAAGATTTTCTCACTGCTCAGAAAGTCGAGGCCTGGTCGGACATGCCGGTATGGGCAGGCAAAGAGAGCGGCATCGCGCGCACAAACATCGACAAGGCGCTCGCTAAAGGTTTGACCTTCCGTCCGCTTGGCGATACGGCGCGCGACACCCTGGCCTGGTTCAAATCGCTTCCGCAGGAACGGCAATCAAAGATGCGTGCCGGGCTGACGCCTGAACGCGAATCAGAAGTATTGAAGGCTTGGAAGACGAAAGCATGAACCTGGGGAGCGCACGCGCCCTCGCGTGCCGCGCTCGGCGCCTCGCCGAACGAAATCCTAATGACAAGAAAGGAATTTCCGGCGGGGGCGCCGGAAACTATACCGGAGGCGGGTGTGCCCCCCAGACATGAAAGAAATCTTCGCCAGGATCGTTGATGTAAAATCAAATGAACTGCGCGCCCTTTCGCTCGGGTTCGCTTTCTTCTTTGTTGTTCTTGCCGGCTACTACGTCATCCGGCCGGTCCGCGATAACATCGGCGCCAATTACTCCGAAAACCTGTGGTGGATGTTTAGCGTCGTGCTGGTGACGATGATTGGCGCAAACGCGCTCTTCTCCGCCATCGTCTCGCGCATGTCACGTCGAAGGTTCATTCCGATCGCTTACCGGTTTTTTATCCTGAACCTGGTAATTTTCTTTTTCCTGATGCGAATGGCGCCGCCGGGAAAACAGCCGTGGGTCGATATTTCATTCTTCGTTTGGGTCAGTGTCTTCAATCTGTTCGCCACCGCGGTGTTCTGGGGATTCATGACCGACCTGTTCACGACCGAACAGGGCAAGCGGCTGTTCGGATTTATCGCCATCGGCGGGTCGTTAGGGGGAATCCTGGGGCCGATTATCACGGCATCACTGGTTCATTATGTCAGCACAGGGGTGCTGCTGTTGATCTGCGCGGGTATGCTCGAAATCGCGGCCCAATCTGTCCGCTTCTTTCCGGCGGAATTCCGCGGGGACAATTCAAAAGCGTCGAGTGACTCGGCCGAAAAACCGATTGGCGGCAAATTTTGGGATGGGGTGACGAACATTTGCAAGTCGCCTTATTTGTTGGCGCTTTTTCTGTTCATTTTTCTTTACACCTTTACGTCCACCTGGACCTACTTTCAGCAATCCCAGCTGACCAGGGCCGGGTTCGTGGACAAAGCCGCCCGCACCGCGTTCTTCGCGAAGCTTGACCTTTCGGTCAATACCCTGACGCTTTTTCTTCAAATTTTTGTCACCGGTCGACTGATGAAATTCCTGGGGGTGACAGTCACCCTTCTGTTCATGCCTGTGCTTAGTCTTTTCGGTTTCGCAGCGATGGGCGTTGCGCCGATTCTTCCCGTGCTTGCAGCATTCCAGATTGCACGGCGCGCGAGCACGTTCGCGTTCATGCGGCCCGCGCGCGAAGTGCTGTTCACCGTTTTGCGCCGCGAGGACAAATACAAAGCCAAAAGTTTCATCGACACATTCGGCTATCGATGCGGCGACCAATTTGGCGGCTGGTCTTACGGCGGCATGCAGGGGCTCGGACTTGGCTTGAGCACGATTAGTTATATCGCGATCCCGGTCGTGGCAGGCTGGTGCGCGCTCGGTGTCTGGTTGGGACGCAAGCAGCGTGTGTTAGCAGACGCGCAGCCTGGCGATGCCACGCGAGCAGTTTAAAATTATTTTGCCAGCTCGTAGAGGTAATCCACGAACGACATCACTGCGCCATCGAAGCTTTGGATTTTCGGATTGGTGGACTCGATCACGTAATACTCATCGGGTGCGTGCGCACCGCTGCCGTGACCCAGCCCGAAATGGCCGGCCGCCAGTTTCAAAGGCTCGCCGGTGAATACATAGCCGGGATAGGAGCCTGCGTTCCGCGGCCAGAGCAGGGGATCAATTCCGAACTGTTTGTAGGTCGCGATCTGCGCTTTGATCAGGGGCGCATCTTTCGAGGTGCTCGTGGGATCGTAACCGCCGGTCATGTTGACTTCGATATCGCCGAAGCCGTGCCTGGCCAGATGCGCTTTCAACGCAGCAAGCGCGTCGGCCGCTTTCATGTCTGGAACAAGGCGCATATCGATCTTCGCCACCGCGCGATGCGGCAAAATCGTTTTGCCACCCGGGCCGGTGTAACCGCCGACTAATCCTTCGATGTTCACCGTCGGTTGCGATTCGAGGCGTTCGTTCGCTTGCTCCCACGGTAAATCGTCGATCCAATGCTGGGTGCTGAATTGCTTTTTCGCACTCGCTTCACTTCGCACTTTCGAAACACTCGCGATCATCGCCTTCTCATCCGCGCTGATCGGCCGCGGCTTAGGATAGTTGTCGATCTTGATCGTATTCCCATCTTCGGAGACCAGCGTGTTCAACGCGTGAATCAGATGCCAGGCCGGGCTGTCGATCATTGCCTTGAGCGATGAATGAATGTCTTTCGCCGGACCGCGGCCCCATTTTGCGCCGTCGGACACCAGTTCGAGTTCGATCACGCCTTTGGACCCGAGGTTAACCGTCACGACGCCATCGAGGTCCTGCCCGGCCGATGGCATGAAGACGCCGACGCACTTCGAGAGCGCTTCCCGAACTTCCGGACGACTCGCGAGCTGTTTGATGTGCGGCGAACCAATTTCTTCCTCGCCTTCAGCGACCAGCACCAGGTTTACCGGCATCTTTTTGTTGGCGCCGTTGATCGCATGTAACGCAGCGAGGAACGCCGACTCAGGTCCTTTCTGATTCACCGCGCCGCGGCCGACGATCACTTTTCCAAGCGGCGCTTTGTCAACGATCTGCGCGTCGGTCGGCGATGATGTCCATTCGGCCGGGTCGAACTGTTTCACGTCGTACATGAAATAAAGGCCGACCGTTTTCGGGGCGCCGGCGTCGAGCGTCGCGAATACGCCCGGTTTTCCATCAGTGTTAATAACGTCCGCTTTCTGAAATCCAGCGTCGCGCGCGAGCTTCGCCATGTATTCCGCGCCTTCGGGGTAACCGCGGTTCTCGGCTGCGATCGAGACCTGCCCGATCCAATCGTGCAACCGTTTAACGGCCTCGTCGTGGCGCTTGGTGATTTCCGCTTTGATGTCCGAACGATCGTCCGCTGCGAGCGTGTATGAAATCGTGGAAATCCCAATCGAGATTAAGCAGGCAGAAAAATAGATGTGATGTTTAAGGCTTGCTGCAATCATACAAAGGTTTTACGTAATCGGTCGCTAAGCGTCAACACCCCCCTCAGCTTAATGACCGCGGAAATCGCAATTCTAAACAAGAGTGCTGTTGCACTCGCAGCTGACAGCGCCGTTACCATTCCGGTTGCCGGCGGACAAAAGATTTTTAACACCGTTAACAAGCTCTTCACGCTCTCGAAGTATCGACCCGTTGGAATAATGGTTTACGGGAACGGGGAGTTCATGGGTGTCCCTTGGGAATCGATTATTAAAGAGCACCGGCGCGAGCTCGATAAGGCTCAATATGGAACACTTCGAGAGTACGTCGACGGCTTCATCGCCTGGATGTCAACGGCGAAGCTTTTGTTTCCCGAGACTTTACAAACGGAGGTAGCCGATTTTGTCGCTCATAACTATTTAATGCAGTTGAGGACGCAAATTGAACAACGTGTCGCGTCTGAACTCGCTGCAAAAGAAGTTATCGATCCTGCGCGGCTGTCGCAGTTAATAAAAGAAATCATCGGCACAGAAGCAAAGCAAAGACTTTCGTTGCCACGGCTGCCGACGATTCAGCCGGATTTTGAACAGAAGTTTATAACTAAGCATAAACAAGCCATTGAGAATGCCCGGCAGGTTGTTTTTCAGCACCTGCCCGTCGACACTGAAGGCGCGTTGCTCTTACCGCAGCTCATCGCCTCTTTGTTTTGTCGCGATTTCTTCGGTCAAGGAGCGTCAGGTATCGTGATCGCAGGGTTTGGTCGTGACGAAGTATTTCCATCGCTTGTTCATTGTACATTTGAGTGGCTGGTCGATGGCACTCTTAAATGGAAGCAGCTCGAAGCCTGGGCGATCGATCCAATCAAAAATTTCGCCACAATTATTCCATTCGCGCAGCGAGAAATGGTCGACACATTTTTGTCCGGAATAGATCCAGTATATAAAGACGCGATCTTGAAGCCTTTGGAGCAGGTTCTTCGAACTTCGGCTGATCAGATTTTTCAACGGCTACCTGATTCGATTCCAAACAAGAGTGAGTTGAACAAGCGGCTGACGGATAATGTACCACAGCTTATCCGCGCATTTCACGACGAGCTAGAGAAGTATAGTCGGTATCGTCATATTAATCCGATTCTTAACGCTGTTGCCGCGTTACCGAAAGACGAGCTAGCGGCGATGGCAGAATCACTAGTGAACCTGACGTCGTTTAAGCGACGCATTTCAACTGATGCAGAAACAGTTGGTGGTCACATAGATGTCGCCGTTATTTCGAAAGGCGACGGGTTCATTTGGATCAAGCGAAAGCACTATTTCGACGCTGGCAAAAACCCTCATTTCGTGTCAAATTATTACCGAGAAACCTAATGCGAACCACACAAAGCAAGGCTGGCCAAACTGAGCCGTCGAATAACTCAAAAGAAGTGCGTACGCTGGAGGATTTTCGGCGGATCTATTTTCCGAAGGATGCAAATGAGCATGTGTCGTTAGAAAGCATGAGCAAAGAGCTCGCTCGAAAATCAGCGATTCTCGTGAAGTCGGCATTTGCTAATGCTGGATAAAGGGTCATTAGAGCGCCAGGCTTTCCTGCCTTGGAGCGGAGGTTTCGGCGGTGAGTCCGCTGAACTTTTTAACGAGGTCCTCTAGCTTGGCGAGGTAGTAATCCACGTTCTCGTCACGGTTTTGCGGATCGAAGTCGCTGGCCAGCCGCGCTGCCTCGTAGGCAGGCACCTTCTTGGGCGTACTCTTAATATAATACGAAATCTGGTCGCCAGGTTTATACAGGCGCCCGCTCGCCAGGGCGAGCTCATAGGCCGCAGCCCGGTTTCGAGCAGAGCCGGCGATCTTGGCCCGGTATTTCTCCAGCGAATCCTGGAGGGTGTCGGTTTTCATTAACATGTCGATGCTCCATTCCTGATTCCGGATCTTCTCTTCGAAGTCCTTTCGCAGATCAGTAATCTGTTCTGGCTGACCCACCATGATGAGCTTGATCATCTCTTCCAGAAAAACCCGCTGAAATTTCTCGAGGCCGCGCGACTTCAATGCCCCGCCTTTGATGATAACGTCACCGTCTTTCGTCAGAAGCGCATAGTTCTTCGCCTTGTAACTGAACATCGCTTCGAATTGTTCATCGAACTCAACTTCAATTCCCTTTGGCAATTCTTTCGCCAGGCCCTTTTGTAATTCTTGAATATCTTCTGCGGTAGAGGCAGCCGTGTCGGCTGCTTTGCCTTTTGATTTTGCAGGCGACACGGTCCGAGCCGGATTGGCATTTGCCTCCACAGAAGAAGGCGGCACGAAATAAATCCCGTCGGTGTCCACTTCAATGACCCTGGCCCCGTGCTGGTTCAGCCAATCGATCATCTTCTTCAACAAATCGCGTCCGATCTGCGTTACCCGCGCCGCGGCATCGAAGTCGGCGAAGTGTCCCTGAGCGAAACCGAGATAGCCGTAGAAACTGTTGATCAGGATCTTGAAGGTATTTTGAAATGCCTCGAGATGGCGCTGCTCCGACGGATTCTTGGCCGCGCGCATCTTCGCCTTGGTTTCGAGGCGAAATTTGCGGAGGTCGGTCAGCAAATGGCGAAAAATCTGGAGCTGATCGTTTACCGGGAAACAATCGAACTGGAGCATGATTGAGGGATAAAGCGACGCGACGTCGCAATGCCAGACGTTGTGCGCAACGCCGGTGAAGAAAATATCGGTGTAACCGCCTTCGAACGTCTGCGGGATCGGCAATTCGGGGATGCTGTGCTTTTGTCGAAAATATTCGCGGAGAAACAACCCATTAATGCGAGTCGCGTTGCCTCGCACAATCACGTCCTGATAGTTGTAGGGGAAAATCTGCGCCTGAATGAAGTAACTTGGACTGAGCAAATCCGACATCGCCTTTGTCTCACGAACGCCGCACAGAGCCCGGTTGCGAAACCGGTCGTTGTTTTTCAGGTAGGCGCGTTGGAGCTCTTTCCCAGCGAGCCCGGAAATCTCGTCGCTGTCGCAAAAACCAAAATGTCTCGCCACGTCCGCGCGGTCGAAGCCGGTCAGCGTTCGCAGGCCAACGTCGTAAAATTGCGCCAGCAAAAAAGTGTCGACAAAATGACGGCCATCGATTGCGAACTTCGGATAATCGATCGTCTTCTCGGCAATCTGAAGGCGGGACGGTCGCGATCGCAAGAACCCGCCGCTCCTGCCCCAATCAAGTTTCGTTTTTAGCTTCTTCGCGCGGGCGACGAGGTAGGGAAGGTGAACCCGGAACAAGTCATGTCCCTCGATCACGTCCGGATCCCGCTCCTTGATCAGCGCAGTCAGGCGTTTAATCGCGCCGTGCTCGGACTCCGGCAACTTTTTAGGATCGACAACGATCAGTTCTTCCCAGCCCGTATTGTCCGAAACTGCGATACTCATGATGTGATCGGCCGTGGCATCGGCATCCTGCCGATGATCTTCGACACACCCGCTGGAAGCCGATCCCATAAACGCCAACACTTCCAGCTGCATCCGCTTCAGTTCTTCAAATGCCAGGTCTTTGAAGAGGGTGCGTCCGGTTGCAGTCAGGTAATGTTGAACCGGATCGGTAAAAGCGAAAAAATCGCGTCCCGCATTTTTCAAACCGTTTCTCAGGGCAATCAATTCCTTCCAGCTGTCGACTGTGATCAGCCAGCTGAATTTCAGATCACCTCTAAGCTTTTCCGCTTCGACCCCAAGATCGACCACGTCGCTATCAGCCCAGACGAAGGGGCGAAACGGCTCTACTTCGGTTCTGGTCGATCCATTCTTTTCGCGGCGGCACACCTTAATCGTGCCGGTCTCGCCAAGCTCAATGGCCACGATTCTCGCTGTGGGATCGACCCCGAAAAGGATTTCGTTTTTCTCAAATTCCATCAGTCATCCACAGATTGCGCAGATTTTCACAGATTCAAAACCGGAAGATTTCAAAATAATCTGCGGAAATCTGGGCAATCTGTGGATATAAGTCGGGAATGAAGATGTGTTTTGTGTCGGTCTATCTCGTGTCCGCTTTCGCCTCGCAGCTCGTTCTTGCCCAAGAATCTTCGGTGGAGAAGGCGGCGGTCAGCGAATTGCCGTCATTGCTTGCGATTTATAAAGACATTCATAGCCACCCGGAGCTGTCCGGACACGAACAACGCACTTCTGCCCTGGTGGCGAAGGAATTGCGCGATGCGGGCTGTGAAGTGACGGAAAACTTCGGGAAATATGATGATCCGAAACTGAAATGCTATGGAGTGGTCGGGGTGATGAAGAACGGCGGCGGGCCGACGGTTCTTGTTCGCACCGACATGGATGCGCTGCCTGTGCATGAAGAAACCGGACTGCCCTACGCCAGCACGGTCAGCGTCAAAAACGACGAAGGCCGCGATGTTTCAGTGATGCACGCCTGCGGACACGATGCTCACATGGCGGCGTTCATCGGGACCGCGCGGGTTCTGCAACGTCTGAAACAGGAGTGGAATGGCACAATCATTTTTATTGGACAACCGGCCGAGGAAGCGATCGGCGGCGCTCACGCAATGTTGAAGGCCGGTCTTTACAACCGTTTCGGCAAACCCGATTTCGCGCTTGGCTTTCATGACAAGTCCGACCTGCCGATCGGCCACATTGGAGTGACGCCTGGTTACACCTACGCAAACGTAGATTCCGTCAATATGACCGTTCGCGGCGAAGGCGGTCACGGTGCTTATCCGCACAAAACGAAGGATCCAATTGTGCTTTCGGCGGAAATTATCAACGCCCTCCAAACCATCGCCAGCCGGCAAAATAATCCGCTGGATCCAATTGTGGTCACTGTTGGTTCAATTCACGGTGGGACGAAACACAACATTATTCCTGACGAGGTGAAAATGCAGCTCACCGTGCGCACCTATAAATCTGAAGTGCGCGACCGGGTCCTGGCCGATATTGATCGAATCGCCAAAGGCTGCGCCGCCGCCGCCGGAGTTCCGGCCGATCGCATGCCCCTGGTCGAGGTCCAGAAAGATGGATTGCCTGCGACTTACAACAATCCGGACTTAACAAAGCGCTTGGTCGGCGTTTGGAAGAAAGTTTTGGGCGACGGTAATGTCGACATTGTCGATCCGACGATGGGTGGCGAGGACTTCGCCGAATACAGTTTGCCCGATCATTCGGTTCCGGCCGTAGATTTTCATATCGGCGCGGTTGAACCGGAAAAAATCGCGGAGTTCAAAAAAGAGGGGAAAGAGCTGCCGACTTTGCATTCAAGCAAGTTCGCGCCGGTGCCCGAGCCGACGATCAAAGTCGGGATTGTCGGCATGACGAGTGCCGTGCTCGAACTGATGAAGGGCAAGTGAGTTGTACTCAGCTCCGCGGCTTGAAGAAAGCGGCGCGAGGACGCGCCGCACTTCAAAGTCTACCGGCGAAACCTCTGGGCGGCACTTCGGGGAGGATGCCCAGTGATTTTCATCCTCCACTCCGACCGCGGCCGCCAGTTCGCCAGCGCGGCTTATCGCCTAGTGCTCGCTCAGCATCGCCTAACCGCTTCGATGAGTCGCAAAGGCAACTGCTACGACAACGCCCACATCGAGTCCTTTTGGAGTACGCCAAATACGAGTTGGTTTATCACCATCGCTTCGCGACCTACGCCGCCGCCCGTACCGCGATCTTCGACTACATCGAAACCTTCTACAACCGCGTTAGATTGCATTCCAGTCTTGCCTACCAAAGCCCATTTACTTTTGAATCAAACCTAAACCAAATTACCCTTGCCTAACTGTCCGAGAAATCAGGGCAAGCCCACTCTGACCCGCTTCTTTTTCGTTTCTGCTCTGGTCTGTTTCTTCAGGAGTGACATTCACCACGGAAACGCGAAACGTGAAGGAATATGTTTATCGTCAGAGTAAAACCACATGCCCTTGCGTAACTCCTTCGTGCCCCAACCGCTCAGACCGTTGCGCCAGACAGAAATACCAAAATTGCGGGATTTATCGAAGACAGCTCCTCCGCAGCCAACGTCGACGCGATCGTCGCGTATTTCAACCCATGAGGGCTTTAGCTCCTTAAGCAATGGAGGAAGCCGTTGATCGTCACCGTAAAAAAAGTCGGGCTCAGTCTTTTTGTCTGGATTACCCCACCTTTGAATCGCAGCGAAATGGACAAGCT
Source organism: Chthoniobacterales bacterium (assembly GCA_025934755.1). Classification (GTDB taxonomy): domain Bacteria; phylum Verrucomicrobiota; class Verrucomicrobiia; order Chthoniobacterales; family UBA10450; genus AV40. The sequence continues at coordinate 21,073 of JAICWQ010000034.1, forward strand.
CGGACTCGAGTGCTTTGTGATCAGTGTAGTACAGTATTTTTTTCTCTTTGGCGAGCGGTTCCCGCACCGCCGCGTAGACCAACATCAGCGGCCAACGGAAAATGATCCCAAGCAGCAGCGCAACAGCTAACACCGTTAAGATCGATGTAAGAATTATTTTCTTTGCCATGACCGGTGTTTCCTTCTCAACTAGTGACGGTCGCTATAGTAGTCATATCCAAATTGCGCGAAGGTATATTCGTACCCACCATACCCACCTCCTCCTCGCTTGGCCTGCCAAATTGGGATCATGACGTCCATCTGGATGGATGAGAGTCTACTTGCTGCGAAACCCGCTCCAATAGCAGCGTAATTTATTGCATGCCCACTTACTACTTTTCCGTCCGGCATCGCGTATTTTTGCGGCGTATAGAATAGAATAACGGGTCGGAGCTAACTATCGACACTGCTGAGTAAATTCGAAACATAACTTGGGCTTCCCATTCTTAAGTCGATCTGCAATCCCATTGGCGCGTCATCGGAGTTTGTTCCCGCGGTTGCCAGGCAATTTTCACTTTCACCGGATGCCCTAGTATTAATACGCGGAGGCCTCGCCACGCTAACGCCATCTC
>JAICWQ010000033.1 GCA_025934755.1 Chthoniobacterales bacterium
CGATTGAATTTCAAATATCTCGAGGCCGAGAATCGGTTGCTCGAGCCCGAAATTTTTAACGGAAAGGAACTGAGCGCGACCGGCTGGAACACGGCCATCAATCAGGCCGCCCTCCAACTTCGACAATTTAGCGGCGCGAACATCGCCATCATCGCTTCCGGGCGGATGACGAACGAAGAACTGTGGCTTACCCGTAAAATCGCCGACCTTCTTGGAATTCGTTACGTCGATATTGTCCCACGCCGCGGTGAAGGGGACGATATCCTGCTGAGTCGATACCGCAATCCGAACCGAATTGGAGCGCGATTAATTCTCGGGCTGCTTTCGGAACCGGGCGCTACCCTTCAAGCGATAGTCAATGGGGTGACGGCGGGCGAAATCCAAGTGTTGCTTGTGCTCGGCGAAAATCCATTGAAGATGGGAATCTCCGTCGATCAACTGACTAACCTGCCTGGGTTTGTGGCGATGGATATTTTATCGAACGCGGGCAATGACCATTCCACCGTGCGCCTGCCCGCTTCGGGATTCGCCGAAAAACGTGGTTCGATGATCAACGGAAACGGCAGATTGCAACGATTGAATCGGGCGGTCCGTCCACCGGGAAACGCGCGCGATGATTGGGAGATATTGCGCGACCTCCTTCAAGCGCTCGGCGGCAGCAACGGACTTTACTCGATTGACGATGTCTTTCGGCAAATGACCGCCGAGATTTCGGAATTCGAGGGCCTGACTTTGAGTAAAATCGGCGATCAGGGCGTGCACGTGATCAATGCCGATGAATCGCCTTTTGCGCCGGTAGACCCAGAAGCGAGAGACATCGAACGCGCGGAAAAGAAACGACCACCCGGGAGATAAATCACGTCGGCATGAACTACGTTTTTATTGGCACGTCACTCGCAAAAATAATCGGGCTCCTCGGGTTCGTGCTCGGGCTCATGAATTACGCAGTCTACGCGGAACGTCGGGTCAGTGCCTTGATGCAGGATCGGCTCGGACCAAACCGGGTCGGGTTCGCCGGATTGGCTCAACCATTTGCCGACGCCGGCAAATTTTTGTTGAAGGAGCAATTCACACCAGCCCAGGTAAACAAGTTCTATTACTTCCTGGCGCCGTGCCTGGCCATGATCCCGGCGATTATCACCATCTCGGTGGTGCCGTTCGGCAGCACCTTGTTCGGCGTGCCGATGGTCATCGCCGATATCAACGTTGGGATTCTGTTCGTGTTCGCAATTGCTTCGTTAGGCGTTTACGGAATCGTGCTGGCGGGTTGGTCGTCGAATTCGAAATATCCGTTTCTTGGGGGCGTTCGTTCCAGCTCGCAAATGATCTCCTACGAGCTTTCTCTCGCCCTCGCGGTCATTCCGATCTTCATGCTCGTGGGAAATTTGCGCCTAACCAATGTTGTTCAATACCAAATCGACAACGGCTGGTTAATCGCGCCGTTTTTTGGAGATTGGACCAATCCCGGTAAATGGCTGCTCGCCATTCCCATGCTCATTTCATTCGTCGTTTTCCTGATCGCGATTCTCGCGGAGACCAACCGGTTGCCGTTCGATCTGCCGGAAGCGGAACAAGAGCTCGCCGGCGGTTACCACACCGAATACGCGTCGATGAAATTCGGTATGTTTTTTCTCGGCGAATACATCGCCATGATCACCGGCTCAGCGATCATCGTAACCCTTTTTTTCGGTGGCTGGCACTTTCCTGGAATCCCGGATGGTTCCCACGGTTGGATTTTTGGTCTGATTAACATCGCCGTCTTCTTCACCAAAGTTTGCGCGCTCATCTTTTTGTTCATGTGGGTTCGTTGGACCTTGCCCCGATTTCGGTGGGACCAATTGATGCGGCTCGGCTGGCTCTTTTTCTTCGAAATCGCGTTGGTGAACATTTTTATCGTCGCAATCATCTTAATGTTCGTCCACTAAACACGCCACATGACGCCAAAGGAAAACGATTTCGAATTCACCTTGCTTTTGGCGTCATTTTGCGTCTTTGGCCGACAACTCTGAAATGGCAATCACGGTTCCACGACCAAATCTGAACTGGCGCGAGCGCCTGTACTTGCCCGCCATCGCCGCCGGTCTCGCCATCACGATCAAGCATTTCACGAACATGATCTTCGGCCGGACGAAAGTGACGATGGAATATCCGGAAGAAAAATGGGACTCGAATTTGCCGGACCATTATCGCGGCGCCCCCGCGCTCGTCCGCGACACGGATGGACGTGTTCGCTGCGTAGCGTGTCAACTGTGTGAGTTCATTTGTCCGCCGCGCGCGATAAAAATTGTTCCGGGCGAAATTTCACCAACCGATCGTTTCGCCAAGGTCGAAAAGTTTCCGGACGCATTCGATATCGACATGATCCGCTGCATTTACTGCGGGATGTGCGAAGAAGTTTGTCCCGAACAGGCGATCTATTTGCGGAAAGACTACGCCATCACCGGATTTACCCGCGAAGATATGGTCCATCACAAGGACAAGCTGCTTGAGATTGGCGGGGTCATGCACGGCGTCGTCCTGAAATGGAACCAACGGAAATGAAGAACATTTCCAATTTCCAATTTCTGCCATCCTCAATCTCCGATCCGCGAATGAGACTCAGCCGCACACTTCAAGTTTTGAATTTCGCGCCGATTCGCCACGTGGTTTTTGAATTGGCAATCTCATGATGTCGCCGTTTCTCTTTTGGATCTTCGCAATATTGATGCTGGTTTTCGGCGCAGCCGTAATCATTAACCGCAATCCAGTCGCCAGCGCCCTCAGCCTGGTCGTCTCCTTCTTCGGGCTGGCCGCCCTATTCCTGTCGCTCGATGCCTATTTTATCGGCGTCATTCAAGTCCTGGTCTACGCCGGGGCGATCATGGTGCTGTTTCTTTTCATCATTATGCTGCTCGACCTCCGCGCCGAAGAATTACGGAAGATCAACTGGATCGCATCGGCCGGCGGGATCGCGGTCGCGCTCGCCCTGATGTTTCAAATTTTTTCGGTGGTGGAAAAATTTCCAGCGGCCAAGCAATCGTTTCCGCCCCTGGCAAAGCCGGCGCCCGACGATGTCCGCCAAATCGGATTGTTACTTTTCAACAACTACACTTTGCCGTTTCAAATCATCGGCATTGTCATTTTGGTCGCGACGGTCGGCGTCATCATTCTAAGCCGCAGGGAAACTCGCTAACATGATCACCCTCGAACATTATTTGATGGTGAGCGGCATGCTTTTCGCCATCGGCTTCGCTGGGGTGATGGTGAGGCGCAACATCATCATCATTCTGATGGCTCTGGAGTTGATGTTAAACGCGGCCAATCTCTCGCTTGTCGCGTTCTCACGTTTTCATGTCAATGCCAGCGGAACTCCGAATTACAACGCGCAAATTTTTGTTTTCTTTATCATCACGGTCGCGGCAGCCGAAGTCGCAGTCGGCCTCGCCATCGTCGTCGCCCTCTTCCGATTGCGTCAAACGACCAACGTTGAAGACATCACTGCATTGAAATTTTAAACCCGCGAATCACACGAATAACGCCAATGAAATGCGTGAAATAATCTACAAGCAAGAGAGTTACTCAATCATGGGCGCATCCTTCGAGGTTTACAGCGAGAAGGGCTGCGCCTTTCTCGATCCGGTTTATTACGAGTGCCTGGCGATCGAATTCGAATACCAACGGATTCCCGGTATTTCAAAGCCCGGGCTGACGCTCAGCTATCGAGGCCACACCCTTTTGCAGGCCTGTATTCCGGACTTCATTTGCTATCAGAAAATTGTTGTTGAGCTAAAAACCCTGTCGAAGCTGATAGACGAACACCGAGCACAACTGCTGAACTATTGCCTGCCAGCAGCTTTGACCTCGGTCTTCTCGTCAATTTCGGCCATTATTCCCGAAGCTGGAATATGAGCGCATCGCCAAAACGCGCTCCTCAAAGATGAAATGTGATCCTGCCGATGTATCCCTTTAAACATTCGCGCCCATTCGCGTCATTCGCGGGTAAACCACTGCTTTAAAGCCTTGAACTACTTCACCACTAACAGTTCGCTTCCGTGGTTGATTTTACTTCTGCCGTTGACGTCGGCGGCGGTCATCACCCTGTTTACGCGTCGATCGAAAAGCTGGAGCGCGGCGATTTCGGTGGTGGCGGTCCTTGGAAGCTTCATTTGCAGTTGCCTGGTTTTCGTCAGGCTCGATATCTCGGCGCCGGAATTTACCTGGCTCGATATCCGCGGCACTCTCCAGGTGCCGATTGGATTCGTTCTCGACGATCTCAGCCGGCTCATGCTTCTCATCGTTTCGGGCGTCGGATCGATCATCCATATCTATTCGTTAGGCTATATGCGGGATGATGCCGGCGAATCGCGTTACTTCGCGGCCTTGTCACTCTTCATGCTGGCAATGCTCGGGATCGTCCTCGCGAACAACTTTGTCATGCTGTTCATTTTCTGGGAGCTGGTTGGCTTCACCTCCTATGTGTTGATCGGCCACTGGTTCGATCGGGACGCCGCGGCTGAAGCCGGAAAAAAGGCATTCATCACCACCCGAATCGGTGATTTCGGATTCATGATCGGTATCTTGATGATCTGGATCGCCAGTGGCTCGCTGGTTTTCGACGACATCATTGCGCATCTGTCGAAGATCACGAGCAACCCGGCCTATCTCACGGTCGCCGTCCTTCTGATTTTTTGCGGCGCGGTCGGCAAATCGGCGCAGTTTCCGCTGCACGTTTGGTTGCCGGACGCAATGGAGGGCCCGACTCCAGTTTCGGCGTTGATCCACGCGGCAACGATGGTTGCGGCCGGCGTTTATCTTCTGGTGCGCGTCGCGTTTCTAATTCAAGCGTCGCAGACCGCGCTCCTGGTCATTGCGTGGATTGGAACCATTACCGCCTTATTGGGCGGATTAATCGCCACGCAGCAATCCGACATTAAGAAGATCCTGGCCTACTCCACCATGTCCCAGCTTGGTTACATGATCATGGCCGTCGGACTGACCTCGAACGAAGCGGCGATGTTTCACCTTTTCACACACGCATTCTTCAAAGCGCTTCTTTTCCTCGCCGCGGGATCGATCATCGTCAGCCTGCATCACGAACAAAACATCTGGAGGATGGGCGGCCTCTCCCGAAACCTGAAACTAACGTTCGCGACGTTCTTCGTTGGCGCGCTGGCATTGATTGGCTGTCCGCCGTTCAGCGGATTTTTCAGCAAGGATGCCATCCTCGCACTGGCCTATCAGAATAACAGCGCGATATTCGCGGTTGGCCTAACGACCGCGTTCCTGACTGCGTTTTACGTTTCGCGGGCGATCGTAGTGGTCTTTTTCGGGAAACCGCGAACTGATCTGGCCCGCGCCGGTAAAGAATCGCCGGCAGTTATGACCGCACCTCTCATCATTCTCGCGGTCTTTTCGTTTATTGCCGGATTTCCGGTGTTCGCCCGGAATTTCCTGGTCGTTCCACGCGAAAAGGAGGTCGCTGTAATCGTTCCAGCCCTTGCGATGGCCGCCTTGATCGTCGGCTCCGGAGCAGCCATCTGGCTTTACCGCAAACGCGATCGCGATCCGTTAAGCATCGGTGTGATTCGGAACCGGCTTTATTTCGACGAGTTTTACGAATGGCTAATCGATAGTACCCAGGAACTCTTGGCGCGAGTGGCCGCGTTCTTCGATCGTTGGGTCATTGACGGCGGCGCAGTCCGGGGGCTAAGCGGCGCGACTTTCGGATTTGGTTCCCTGCTTCGATTGTTTCAAGTCGGAAATCTTCAGGCCTACGCGTTTCTATTTGGCCTCGGAATCGTGGCGATTATCTACTTCACCATTTTTCACTAATGCTTCTCTTCCTCGTTCTCTGTCCAATCGCGGCCGCGATCCTGATTTTGATCGGGGCGCCGGCGCGTTTCACTGCGTTGGTATCAGCGATTTTGAATTTCATTGTCGGGCTTGTCCTTTTCCTGGAATTCGATCGATCGGCAACCGGATTTCAGTTCGTTAGCTCGACCGTCGTTTCAACCGATTGGGGAATTCATTTCGCGTTCGGGGTCGATGGTTTGAATCTCCTGATGCTGTCGTTGGCGACGATTGTGACCGTCGCCGCAATCTGGTTCACCGGTAATATCGGCAACTACGAGCGCGGGTTTTACGCCTCCCTTTTATTTATCTCGGCCGGCGCAATCGGAGCTTTCGCCTCGATCGATTTGTTTTTCTTTTACGCGTTCCACGAGCTGGCGCTGATCCCGACATTTTTACTGATTGGAATTTGGGGAACCGGAAACCGGAGCCGCGCCGCCTGGAAAATCACGATCTATCTCACGGTTGGCAGTTTCATTTTGCTGATCGGGCTAATCATGCTTTATCAAAGTCTCCCGGCAGCGGCGCGCAGCTTCGATTTTCGTGAGCTGCAATCAGTGGTCGCACGGAATGGCATAGCCGATGCCACTCAGCGCCATATTTATCTTTTGTTGCTAATCGGATTCGGCGTCCTGATCTCGCTCTTTCCGTTTCATTCGTGGGCCCCTGAAGCATACGCATCCGCGCCCGCGCCCGCGGCGATGCTTCACGCCGGCGTCCTGAAAAAATTCGGACTTTACGGTTTGCTCAGGCTGGCGGCCCCGCTGTTACCCGACGGCGCGCATTACTGGACCGGCCTGCTCGTGGTTTTATTGCTCGGCAATATCATTTACATCGGACTCGTCACCATCGCGCAGCGGCGACTCGATTGGATGCTTGGATATTCCAGCGTGATGCACATGGGCTACATTTTTCTGGGCATCGCCAGCGCCAACGCCGTCGGCAACACCGGCGCAGCGACCCTGATTTTCGCGCACGGACTTTCGATCGCGCTCTTGTTCGCGATCGCCGGTCAAATCCGTGAACGGACCGGGACGCTATCGTTCGATGATCTGGGAGGACTTGCGAAAGTGATGCCGTTCGCAGGCCTGACGTTCGGATTCGCCGCCTTCGCCGCGATCGGTTTGCCCGGACTGGCAAACTTCGCGTCCGAAATCATGATTTTCTTTGGCGCGTTCCGGCACGGTTGGGAAATGCAACGGTTTCATCTTTTCCAAGTCGCCACTGTCCTGGCGCTCTGGGGGGTGGTCATCTCCACCGTCTACATGTTGCGGGCTTATCGCGCGACGTTCATGGGCACAATGCCGGAGCGTTGGGAGAAAGTTGCCGATCTTAGTCGGAGTCTCCGCATTCCGGCGGCAATTTTGATCGCGGCGCTTCTCGCCGTCGGATTCTTTCCGCAAATGGTCGTGAACATCGTCACGCCCGCAATTCGAACCTATTTCACGGCGAGTAAATGATTTCGCTTCCAGCGCCCCATCTCGAAATCGATGTCCTTGTTCTGGGGATCGCGATCCTGCTGTTCGAAACCTTCGCCGCCAGGGTGGACAAAAAGATCTTCGCTTACGTCGGGATCCTGGGTCTCACCCTTGTCCTGATTGCCAGTTTTTTTCTTGCCCCGAATTCATTGGAACAAACGAGCGCCTTCTGGAGCTTTTACACGGCCGACGGGTTGGCGATTTTTTTCAAGCGATTCGAGCTCATTACCACGATCGTCGTTCTCGCGATGATGATCGACTACGCGCCGGTGATGCGCGGCGCGACTGACCGCTTCGGCTCCAACCTTGGCGAATTTTTCTCGTTACCGCTCCTGACCTGCGCCGGCCTGATGTACCTCGTCTCGGCGATCGATTTCATTTTTATCTTCGTCTCGCTCGAGCTGGTGACGATTTCATTTTTCGTGCTCGTCAGTTTTTCAAGAAAAGACGCCGTCGCGCTCGAGGCTGGCGTCAAATACCTCATCCTCGGAGGAGTTTCCGCGGCGTTTCTCGTTTACGGAATCACCTGGATTTTTGGGGTGACCGGCGAAACGAATCTGCAACGCATCACAACGGCGTTCGCCAGCGGCAATATTGACATTCAGGCTGCGACCTTTGGGGCGGTGCTAATCGTTGTTGGACTCGGTTTCAAGATTGCCGCGGTCCCGTTTCAAATTTGGGTGCCGGACGTTTACCAAGGCGCGCCGACTCCGGTAACTGCTTTTTTGTCTGTTGGTTCGAAAGCGGCCGGCTTTGTTGTCCTGATCCGGGTGCTGAAACCATTCCTGATGCTGCCGAACATGCAGCGATTGTTGGTGCTGTTGGCATTGCTGACCGTGATTTATGGCAATCTCGCGGCCTTGCCGCAAAACAATCTCAAGCGTTTGCTCGGATATTCCAGCGTAGCGCACGCGGGCTATTTGCTCATCGCCGTCCTCTGCCTGGATGGCCCGGCCATGACGTTTTATTTGGTCGCCTACCTACTGATGACGCTCTTAAGCTTCGCGGTCTTGATCGTCGTCTCGCAACAGAACGGCGACGAGATTTCCGGTTTCAATGGGCTCGGCAAACGACAACCGCTTCTCGCCTTCGCCATGGTCATCGCCATGGTATCGCTCGCAGGCTTGCCGTTCACGGCCGGCTTCTTCGGCAAATTTTTCATCTTTGCCGCCGCGATTGCCCAAAAACAATTTCTGCTGGTCGCGGTTGGGATCGTCACCGTCGCGTGCGGATTTTATTATTATCTCAAAGTCATCCGCGCGATGTACTGGCCTGCCGCAGGCCAACCCTCCGTTCAGAATGAAATAATCACGATCAGTCCGCTATCCCGGCTGATCATGGTCGCTTTGATGGTCGCTACCATTGTGTTGGGCGTCTATCCGCAACCAATTCTGAATGCGTTAAAGCATTGACGCTGGACCCCAGACGGGAATCGGAATCGGGAATCGTGATTCGTGATTCGAGATTCGAGATTCGGTGTAACGATTTAACCCTTTAACGAATCACGATCGCGTGATGCTAATCACTCAACTCCACGTTCCAGTAGGCGAGATCGACAAAGTGCCGCCAGCTTTCGTGTTGGGGCGCGTTGAAGGTGACGTGCAAGAACGGCCGCCATTTCGGCCGTTTCGGTTTCCGGATCAATGTCATCTGCGCTTCGTGCGGAAGATGGTTGCCTTTGACCGTGTTACACGGAATACACGAGCAAACGACATTCTCCCACGTGGTCGTTCCGCCGCGATCGCGCGGGATCACGTGATCGAGATTCAGATCGTTGCGATCAAAAGTCTTACCGCAGTACTGGCAGGTATTCTTGTCCCGCTCGAACACATTGTGGCGGGTAAACTTCACTTCCTTCTTCGGCAACCGATCAAAGAACAAAAGCACGATCACGCGGGGCACCCGGATCCTCCAGGAAATGGTTTGAACGAGCTCGTGGTCGGGCGCGTCGGTGGAAAAATCGCGCCAGCTTTCGAAGTCGTGGGTCAGGAAATTGTTGGTGTCGTCCGACGAAACGACATGGGCATGACCGGCGTAAACCAGCGAGAACGCCCGCCGGGCGCTGCAGATGTTCACCGCCTGCCACAGGCGGTTGAGCACCAAAACCTGACTGTTTAACAACGAGTGCATCCTCTATTAGCCTCGGTTACCGCTTTGACGGGTTTTCCGGCAAAGTGCGGCGAAATTATCATCGCCGTTTTTAACTGTCAACGCGGCGGCCCCAGGGCCTCCCCGGTTTTACGCGAACTTTACGCCGTGGCGAGCACCGACGGCTTCTTGTCGAGAACGGCCATCGCCTGCTGCAACTCGTCAAAGTCGAACGGTTTGGACATCATCATGTCCACGTTCAGCGCTGCGTAGGCGCAAATGTCCTCGTCCGAGAGATAAGCTGACAAAACCAGAATTTTGCCGAGAAAATTTTTCGCCCGGAGCCGGCGCACCAACTCGAGGCCGGTCATGCCCGGCATGCGGTGGTCAGTGATAAGAACGTCGAAAGGCTTCAAAGTCGCGCCGATTTTAATGAGTGCCTCCCATCCGCTACCCGCCCGAACCACCTTCGAGGTCGGACCTCCGACCACCAAGGCAATCATATGCCCAACAGCTTTTTCATCCTCCACCACCAGGATATGCATACATGGCGATAATTAGCAGGACGCGCGCCTTCGTCAGACTACTGCGTCGCAGGTGCGCCTTCATCGAGGCTACCGCGGTCACAGGTTGCGCCTTTGGCAGGCCACGCCTGGCGATTGCACTTATCTTGCCCAGCCGGGATAGAGCGCGGCCTCGCTCGCCCAGGAGAAAATGCGGCGAATGATCTGACTATCGCCGGGTCGGGCGGTTCGCCGCTTTCTTCATGAAGTTGCCCGGCAATCTCTTTTCATCATCCGGGACTGCGCCGGCAGCGTCCCCAAGATGTTCATCCTCCGCAGGCAGGAATTGTTTAAACCGATTCTTGTCGATCGCTTTCATGAACGCTTCATGCGCCGTGACCGTGCCGTCTTTCAGGAGCGCGAAAATTGCGTCGTCCATGAATTGCATCCCCTGCCCTCTGCCGGAAACGATCACGTCCTGAAGTTTTTGGGTCGCGCCTTCGCGAATGATGGCGGAGACCGCAGCATTCGCGACCAGAATTTCGTTTACTGCGACCCGGCCTGATCCGTCCGCTTTTTTCAAGAGAAGTTGAGCGAGCACACCGCGCAATGAATTGGCCAGCATCGCGCGGGCCTGCGGTTGTTTCGGAGCCGGAAAAACATCGACCATCCGATCGACCGTTTTGCGCGCGTTGTTGGTGTGCAGGGTTCCAAAAACGAGGAGCCCGGTTTCGGCTGCCGTCAATGCGAGCGAAACGGTTTCCAAATCGCGCATTTCACCAACCAGCACGATGTCGGCGTCTTCGCGCAAAGCGGCTTTGAGGGCGACCGGGAACGATTCGGAATCGCTGGGAATCTCGCGCTGGGTGATGATGCTGCGCTTGTTGTCGTGCACAAACTCGATCGGCTCTTCGATCGTCACGATATGGCGCGAGAAGTTCTGATTAATGTAATCCATCAATGCGGCAAGAGTGGTTGATTTCCCTGAGCCAGTCGGCCCCGTGACCAAAACCAATCCGCCGCGAAGATGAGCGAATTCTTTCGCCACGGGCGGAATGCCGAGCTGCTCCAACGACGCGATTTTGGTGGGAATCAATCGGAACACAGCTCCGTAGCCGTGGGTTTGTTTCAGATAATTGCAGCGAAACCGGGACGCCGCGTCCATCTCGTAAGCAAAATCGAGATCGCCCCGCTCGTCGAAAGTTTGCCAATTCCGGTCCCCGCAAACTTCGCGCAACATCGACATCGTGTCATCGCGAGTGAGCGGTTCTTTACGAATTGGCGCGACATCGCCATGCTTGCGCATCTTTGGCGGTTGCCCTTCGCCGATATGAAGGTCCGACCCGCCTTGCTCGACGATCACTTTTAAAAATTGATCTAGGACAGCCATTTTAGAACCACGGATTACACGGATGTCACAGATTAAGATCAGGCATGGAAATCGGGGGGAATTTCCTCTCCGGCTTCTCGCGGACGCAAGACTCGTTTCCATTCCAAGCGTACACTTTTGAAGTTCAACAGTAGAGCCAGATCGAGGCCATTGATGTTTAGATAACCAATCATTTGAGCGACATGCGCTTCGGTGAAGCAGGTAACCACTTTGGGATCGACAATCATAGCGTCCTCGACGATCAAATCTGGAACTAGATTACCGATTAATTCGCCCCGATAGGAAACGGGAAACGAAGTCTGTACTGAAACTCGCTGACCGCGTCGCTTTAACTCGATGATCATCGCCCGCTCGTACAATTTCTGATCGAGTCCCGGCTTCAATTCATTAAGAACTTCCATAGCCACTCCAATGATGACACCACTCAGTTCTTCATGAATAATTCCTCTCATCCGTTTTATCCGTGAAATCCGTGGTCAAATTTTAGACTGGATTTCACTTCCTGTTTCTGGTCGGCCCGCGCGTAAGCCTCCTCCGAGGTGATCAAACCGCGGTTGCAAAGATCGACCAGCGCGTCGTCCATCAGCTGCATTCCCTGTTTTTTCCCGGTCTGAATGATTCCCGGCAGCATGTAAGTCCGAGCTTCGCGGATCACGTTGGCCACAGCCGGAGTGTTGGTGAGAATTTCCAGCGCGAGGATGCGACCTTTGCCGTCAGCCCGCGGAATCAGTTGCTGGCTGATGACGCCTCGCAACGATTCGCTCACCATGATGCGAATTTGTTCCTGTTGATCGGGGGGAAAGACGTCGAGCAAACGATCGAGCGTGCGCGACGCGTTTCCAGTATGGAGCGTTCCCAAAACCAAATGACCGGTCTCCGCGGCGGTGATCGCGAGCGAGATTGTTTCCAAATCGCGCATTTCGCCAACCATGATCACATCGGGATCCTCACGAAGGGCCCCCCGCAACGCCGCGGCGAACGAACGGGTGTGAGTATGCACTTCGCGTTGGGTGATGTGGCAGCCTTTCGGTTCGAGCACATATTCGATCGGGTCCTCGAGGGTGATGATATGTTCGCGCCGCTCGATGTTGACCTGCTCGACCAACGCCGCCAGGGTCGTCGATTTGCCGCTCCCGACTGAGCCGGTGATGAGGATCAATCCGTTTTGATAGCGCGTCAGCAACTTCAGATGCTCGGGCAGGCCGAGCTCATCCATGGTGCGGACATTGGTGTTGACGATGCGAAACACCAGATCGACTCCGAGTCGTTGTCGCACCACGCTGGTGCGATAACGGCCGACTGAATTTGCGTAGGCGAAATCGGCGTCGCCGCGTTCGTTCAATTGCGTTTTCTGCTGGTTCGAAAGAAAACCTTCCGCCAAAGCAAGCGTTTGCTGGGAAGTTAAACGCGGCGCATCGGGCCAGATCGGTTGCAGCGTTCCATGCAATCGCCAAATCGGCGGCGAATTCACCCCGAGATGAATATCGGACGCTCCCGCGCGTTGGCCGACCGCAAGGTAGTCGTCAACGTGCCGAAGCGGATGTGTGGTTGTCGATCCTGCAGACATTACGCGCCGCCCGTTTTAAGTCGGACAATGCCGCGGGTAAACTCAAAAGCCTTTCGGTCCAGGGCGCCCGCGCGTCGCGTAATGGCCAAATTTTTCTTCAACAAACTTTGCCACGACCGGCTTCAGCAATGTTGCCGCCACCCGAAGCGCTCCCAAAAGGAACCCGGTTTCCAGAAGTACGCCCCTTTTGGATTTCGATCCGGGTCTGGCGCTAACCACGATTTTTTTTTGCCGCGTCACAACGGCGGTCACCAAAAGCCCAACCGCAATCGCCCCGATAATCCAAGGAACCGGTTCCCGTTGCACCGAGCGGCGAATCCTCTTTGGGAAATCAGATTCCTCGCGAACGCGCGCGAGCCTGCGCTCCACATCTTCGCGAGATCGCGAGATATCTTCTCTCAGTTCGGGGGATGATTTGTTTCCAGATTTTTTAGCCATTCTCGATCCTTCCGTAGTTCGGCTCGCGTTGTCCGAAATAGTGGACGTTTAATCCCAGTTCCGGCGACCAACAAAAAAATGAGTGCGACAACAAAGTGCAGACCCGCTGCGGCCAGCGACACCCACAACCACGAAACGTTCGCCATGTGCGCAATCGCGACCACCACCGTCGCCAGTAAAAAAATGTAGCCGAAAGCGAAAAACAGAATCGCCAGGACCAGACAAAGGGCCGCTACGAAAAACTGGACCAGGGCGGCCTTTGACTCCGTGGCCAACAGAGCGGCCCGGCTCTCAAAAAAATCGGCCAGCGCGCTCGCCAGTGCCACCAAACTACCGATGAACCCTGTGTGGCGCGGTCGAGTTTGCGAGGGCGCAGTTTCGTCAGCCATTCAGCAAAATCAGTCAGCGCCTGAAGATGAGTCCGAGGACGAATCCGACGCCGAGCGCGGTAAAGATCGCCTTGGTCGGATTTTCGCGAACGTATTGTTCGGCATCGTCCTGGAACGTACGGGCCCGAGTGCGAGCATCATCCCAGACGCCCTCGGCGCGACCTCGCGCATCGGTCCAGGCCTGCTCGGCTTTGCCCCGGGCGTCGCTCCAAACCTGCTCGGCCTTGTCGCGATATTCTCCCGCAACCGCTTCGGCGGCGCCTCGTAAATCTTCGGCCGCTTTGCGTGCGTGGGTTTTGCTGCTCTCGAATTTATTCTGCGCATCACTCGCGCTTGACGATCGATGTGATTTGTTTTCTTCAGCCATGATATTCTCCAATTGATTTCGTTGCCCGAACTATCCGCGCGCTTCCAATTCTGAGCAAATCGCGCGCCGATCGTCGATTATCCCGTTGCAGCGTTGAAGCGTTGAAGCGTTAAAGCGTTAAAGCGTTGAAGCGGGCGGGGTCACTGCGCTTTAACGCTTCAACCCGTTAACCCTTCAACGAGCGCGAAGCGCCTACTTCTCCCGAAAGATGATCCGCGCCTTGGTCAGGTCGTAGGGCGATAGCTCCACTGAAACTTTGTCACCGGGGACGATTCGAATGAAATGCTTTCGCATTTTGCCGGAGATATGGGCGAGCACATTCCGCTGACCGGCAAGATCGACCCGAAACATGGTGCCGGGCAGGACCTGGGTTACCGTGCCTTCCATCACGATCTGTTCTTCCTTCGGCATCGGCCGAAACATATCCGCTATGGGCAACGCGCTCAACCGCTCCGGGTCGTCGCCATTTCGAGGATTTCTTAGTAATACAAGGCTCAGCCTGGCGCCTGGCGAGGTCATCACTGGCCAGCCGTTTCGAACGCCTTCCGTCGCAGCACAGACACAAAGCCGTTGAAACGGCTGATCCCCTGGTTGCGCTCCCAAATCGCCTGGCTAAGCCAGCTGTTAATCAAAACACATTCTTATTGGACGTCTTCCAATGAGACGCTCGGAAGATATTCGCCCAACTCCAGCCGCTTCCACCAGGCTCCGGTTTGGCGATGTTCCTCAGCTGTCGTGAACCGGTAACGATAAATCGTCGCACGCACATAATGCGGCGGATTTGAGGAGAAAGGGGTTTTCTCGAATAGTGCCGTCACCTCTGGTTTGCCGTGCAACAACGCAATCACAGTCTGCACGAACCAGGGATTGCTCCGATACGATCCGAGGGCGGCAAACCACATTTGCCAATCCAAACGAGGTTGATGCGGCTGGCACCAGCCTGGCGCGCGCATCACATCGCCTGGCTTCCATTTGAATTCGTACGGTTTCCAATCGAGTCCGTCGGCGCTGCCCTCAATGACGATTTCTTTTCGATCCTTCGTCATCACCCGAAACAGACCGTAACCGTTTACGATTCGGAACGCGTCGGCGCGCTGATATACCGCGCCGAGAAACGGCGACCATTCTTCTGCCGGCTCGAAAGCGCTATAGATCAAACGCAAGTTGATCGGCAAGGTGAGGACAATGACGGCGATCGCTGCCCAGGTGGACAATCGGTCGGGAAAATAATGGGACACGACGGCGCGTGTCCCTCCATTTACCTGGAGGGCGCCGCGCCGTCGGCGCCCACTTGAATCGTCAATTAAGAGCAAGCACAGCGCGATGGTGAGAAGATTGAAAAAATTGTAGTTGCCGGTCACTCCGATTGCGACCTGAAGAAAAATCAGCAATCCGCAGGCGATTAATCGCAGCCGGCGCGGGGCCCAGATGAAAAATGGGACGACGATCTCGACCACGAGGCAAAACGCGACCGAGAAATGTTTGAACCATTCCGGGCCCTGGTCCGCCCACCAGGCAAAAACCGTCGGCAACGGCTGCGACCAGTAGTGATAATCCAGCGCGGTCAGGTTCCACCAGGAATCGTCTCCGCTGGTCAATTTCACGACCCCTGACATCAGCATCAGTTTGAAAAGCAAAAATTTGAGTAGAAACATTGCCGGGCGTGAGACCGGCGGCTGGTTTGCTTTGCTCCACCACAGCCGCCACGGCGCGAGAAAGATCGAGAGGAACGCGGTCTCAATCAGCAGCATGTCCCATTGAAAGCTGAGGAACGTTTGGCCGGCGACAGCAAGCGAGAGATAAAAAGCCACGAGACCGATCAGCGATAACGCCGGCGCGATTCCGAAAACTAGAAGAAGCGAAAGAACAACGCCGCCGCCGCACAAAAAATGGAGAAAGGCATCGCTCGAATTGAGCCAGCATAACGTGGGCAGTATCCACAAGGCTTGATTACCAAGTTGGGCACGGGCGGCCGGTAGAAATTCGGACACGGGCGTGATTCCGTTCGAACCGATGAGGCCGTCGACCTGAATCCAAAGCGAAACGAACGCGATCAGGAAAATCAAACCCAGAGCGCGCAAAAACCACCGCCGCGCCCTAAAATACGTTGGCGGCCGAACATCCTTGCCCCAAAGCAAACTCGTGATCCGGGAAGCAAAACTGCGATTGGTCGCGATCAGTTTGTAAGAGCCTTCGGACAACGCAGCAAAACCCGGAACGTGTTCGTAACACCACCTCAGCCATTTTTTTGAAGATCGACATCGCAACGATTGAAAGACTGCTTTGGCTCCGGATGAAACGGAGCCATCGGGTTCAACCAAAATTACCAAGCGCTGAAATTCATCCCGCGGAATTTCTGGAAACCTGTCGCCGGCGTTTTGGGACGTCTCGTAATTAACATCGGCTCCGGTGATTTCTTTCCACCGCTCGATCCACCGCTGGCAAAAAAGACATTCGCCATCCCAAATCAAAATCGGCTTGGGTGGTGGATTGGCCACGCGAAGATGCGACGCGGTGGTCATCAACGCCCAACGTCCAACGCCCAACGCCCAACGTCCAATTCAGAATCAGAGTTCATATTCGACGTTCGACATTGAGCATTCGGCGTTTCTTATTGTCGAAACTCCGCCCAAATCGGCGCGTGATCGGAAGGATCTTTGCCTTTTCGCAGATCGCGATCCACTCCCGAGGCGGCGCATTTCCTGGCGAGATTTTCACTGGCCAGCACTGCGTCGATGCGCAGTCCGCGATTTTTCGGGAAAGCGAGCATTCGATAGTCCCACCAGGTAAAAACGCCCGACGGCTGCGGGTGCAATCGAAGGGTGTCGCGCAATCCGATGTCGCAAAGTTGATGAAACGCCCTGCGCTCGGCGTCGGAGCACATGATCGCGCCGCGCCAAAGCGCAGGGTCGTGAACGTCGACGTCTTCAGGAGCGACGTTGAAGTCTCCGCAGACCACAAGATCGACCGTGGCATCGGCAGCTTGCCGATGGTCGGGGCCGGGCTGCAGCTTCCGGGCTCCCAAGCCCATGGCGCTTTCTCGTTTGAGGCACTCCCGCAATCGGGCGTACCATTCCAACTTGTATTTGTAAGCCGGCGAGCCGACGGCCTGTCCGTTCGGAGCATAAACGGAGTAAACCCGCATGCTTCCGACAGTGGCCGCAATCACCCGGGCCTGCGGATCGACAACCTCATCACACAGCGACGCGCGAACTTCAGTCAGCTTCGTTTTAGAGAGAATCGCGACGCCGTTGTACGATTTTTCGCCATGATAAGCCGAATCGTAGCCGGCGGCTTGGAGGGCAAGCGCAGGAAATTGGTCGTCGGGACATTTGGTTTCCTGCAAACAAACAATTTCCGGCCTGGTCTGCCCGAGCCATTCGAATAACCGGTCTTGACGCTTCCGCAGGGAATTAATGTTCCAGGAAACAACTCTCATCGAAGAAGTGACCAGTGACCTGTGACCAGTGACCAGAGTTTGTTCCCCCGATCTTCTTTACCATTCACGGATCATTGTTCACCGATCACACCTCGAATTCCAAGCCAGGCGTTGGCACGATGATTTCCGAATTGGGCAGGTCGAGCGCTAATCGAGCGCGCATCCATTCGACGGCAGGCGGATCGCCGTGGACGAGCAAAATCTTTTTCGGGGCGAGCCTCTCGGCAAACGCAATAAGGGATTCGCGCGATGCGTGAGCGCTAAACTGGAACTCTTCGAGGTGACAACGCACCCGCTGCGGCCCTCGATCAGGATCAATTGTCACCTCCTGGTTCGTCCGAGCGTTTCGCAAAATTCCGGCAGGCGATTCGGGATCGGCGTAGCCAACGAAGAAAATTGAATGCCGCGGCTGATCGACAATGCGTTGGGCGAAAGTGTTGGAGAGCGTTTTCGGCGTCATCATTCCGCTCGACAGCGCGTAAACCCGGCCAGCCCTCGCCCCGGCATCGCGAATGGTCTCCGAATTCAAAACGAACGGCCGTAGTTCCTCGAGCAATTGCAGGCGCGGTAATTGCCGCCGTCCCATCTGGGCGCGCCGATCATAAAGCTCAGTCATTTTCGTACTGAGACCGCCGATGTAGATCGGAAAATCGAGCGTCTTTTCCCGCCGCAATTTGTGGAGGATTGCCAGAATCTCCTGGGTTTTTCCCAGCGCGAAGACCGGAATCAATACACAGCCGCCGCGGGTGAACGCATTCTCGATCGCCTCCATCAATCGCTTTTCCTCGTTCGCTCGAGTCCAATCCGGCGGCACGGGGGTATCGCCGCGCGTGCATTCCATGATCAAAATGTCAATGTCCCGCTCCGGAAAAACCGCCGCCCGGGCGATCGTCTGATCGTCGAAATTTACGTCGGCGGTATAAAACACCGTTCGTCCTTCGGTTCGGAGGAGGATTCCGGTCGAACCGAGCACGTGACCGGCATCGAAAAATTCGAATGTCGTTTCGTTCGAATCTGCGGGCACCCGTTCGCCGGCAACGGTATAGGTCTGGCGAAGGGCGCACGGACGCCAGCGTTCACTGACGCGATCGATCTCCCGATGGGTAAACAGCGGATAGATTCCACCAACGGCCAGCCCGATCTCCTCCCGCTGCCGGGTCATCACATTGACGGAGTTATGAAGGAGCGTGCTACCGATTTCAGCCGTCGGTTCAGTCATGAAGACGCGCGCACGCGGTTGGCGTCGCATTAATACCGGGAGCGTTCCAATGTGGTCCTGATGCGAGTGCGAAACGATGATGGCATCCAGCTTGCGGCCTCCAAGCGGATGCAAATTCGGCAGCGCGTCTTCGCCGACGAATTTCGGGTGCATTCCCGAATCGAGCACCAGACGATCACCGCCTGCCTCTAAGTAGTACGAATTCGCGCCGATTTCCGTCCGGCGCGTCAGATTAATAAATTTCAACGAAACCTTGCTCCTACTCTTTCTCCTGCTCTTACTCTGTCGGACTTAAATAACCTGAGGTTCCTCATTGGCTCGAGACAGGAGACTGCTTTGCAATCCTGTCAGCATCGAAACGATCTCCAACAGTTGACCTTTTCCTGCTTGAAACCACGCCGTTTTCACATAGTTCTTTCGCCACCAACACATCTAAACAGGCTGCGCATTCGAGAACTGAGCCGCGCGATCTCAATAAACCGACACCGATCTCGCACCGAGAACTTGCCATTTCCTTCCGCGATATTCAGCGGAACGCTCGTCGCTGCGCAATCCAACTGATCCTTGGCAGCGGCTTTGGATTCAATGGTTGAAAGCAGTTTCGCGGCCCAGGTGCAATTTTTCATGATCGAATTGGGGGTTCATCGACTCAGAATGAGTAAGAGCAGGACCATGAGCAAGAGTAAGGCGGAGGATTTGTGTAACCCAGCCAACGCGACTCCGGTCTCATCAGGAGGTTGAATGAACATGCTGACGCCACTGCCTGAATCGAAGTGGAACGACGCCTCGGCCGCCCATCTGTTGAATCGCGCTGGATTCGGAGGCACTCCAGATGAAATCGCGCGTACCCGCCAAAAAGGCCTGACCGGCGCGGTCAGGGATTTTATCGACGTGAAAAATGACGCGGCCAATGTGCCTCCTCCGGCCTGGGCCCATCCGCGTAACATTCGCGCCCAAAGAATGGAGATTAAGGCCGCCAAAGAACGCGGCGAAAACTTTCGGGGCAAGATTCGTGAAGTCCGGATAATGGAGGGCGACGAGATGATCGATCTCCGCCGCTGGTGGCTGGATCGAATGTTGAACGGCCCGGCCTCTTTGCTCGAAAAAATGACCCTGTTTTGGCACGGCCACTTTGCCACCAGCATTCAAAAAGTGCGCGACGCTTACTGGATGTGGCTGCAAAACGACATGCTTCGCCGCAACGCGCTCGGAAACTTTGGAACACTCGTAAAAAAAATATCACGCGACCCGGCAATGATGATTTATCTCGATCTTCAACAAAGCCGGCAGGAACATCCGAACGAAAACTGGGCGCGGGAGTTGATGGAATTGTTTACGGTCGGGATCGGAAATTACACCGAACAGGACATTCGCGAATCGGCGCGGGCGTTCACTGGTTACCGAATCGACTTTACCACCCAGCAATTTCGTTTGGCGCCATTTCAACAAGATCACGGTTCCAAAAAGTTCATGGGCAGGACTGGAAATCTGAATGGCGACGACATCATCGACACCCTGGTCAGCAAACCGGCCTGCTCCCAATTCATCGGCCGGAAACTGTGGCGATTTTTTGTCGAAGACGAGCCCTCGGCAGGAACGGTCGACTCCGTCGCCGCCACTCTTCGCAAGCACAATTTTGAGATGCGCCCGGTTTTACGGGAGATTTTCAGTTCGGCTGAATTTTATTCAGACCAAGCCATGGGCAGTCAGATCAAAAGCCCCGTGCAATACATCGTTCAGACGTCGAAATTGTTGAACACGCCTCCGCCACCGCCGCTCGCCGCCCAAAACGCGATGCGACAAATGGGACAAATCCTTTTTGCGCCGCCAAACGTGAAAGGCTGGGACGGCGGCAAACAGTGGATCAGCACCTCGACCCTGTTGTTTCGCTACAATTTCGCGAATTATCTGATCAACGGCGACGCAATCCTTCCCGCGAACGTTCGGCAGCCGCGCCAGGGCGCAGATGTCGGTTTTGGGCGCGCCGCACAATACGCCGACCAGATCAAGCGGGACGCGATCGACCTCGGGAAGCTCGTGCCATCCGATCTGCGGACCAAGCCGCACGACGTTGTCGAGTTTCTTGCAAAACGATTTTTCCAAATTCAACCGGCACAAAAGGAACTCGACGCCTTCGCTCAATTTCTCGAATCGCGCGGCCCGAACATCACGGACGCGAATTTGCGGGAGATGATCCATTTGATGATGAGCACGCCCCAATTTCAACTCACCTGAACATGAAAACGAAACCGACGTTACAAACCCGGCGAAAATTCCTGCGGACGTCGATGCTCGGAGCGGCCTCCACCTGGACGCTGCCCATCTTTCTCGAGAAAACTTTCTTCGCGCTCGACGCGATGGCTGCTGATGCCGCGACGCAAGTTGTTACCGGCAAGGACGGAACGATTTTGGTCGTGTTGCAAATGGCCGGTGGCAACGACGGACTCAACATGGTGACCCCATACGCCGATGACGCCTATCACGTCGCGCGGCCGCGACTTCGTTTGGCGCCCGATCAAGTCCTTAAGATTAACAATCACATCGCGCTAAATCCGAAACTTGCCGGGGTGAAGTCGCTGTATGATGAGGGCCACGTCGCGATTGTGCAGGGGGTTGGCTATCCAAATCCAAACCGTTCGCACTTTCGTTCAACCGAGATCTGGCAAACAGCTTCGGATGCCGACCGAACCCTCGGGGAAGGATGGCTTGGCCGTTACTTCGATAATTGCTGCGCCGGCGCGGACCCAACTGTGGGGGTGGCGGTCGGACCGGAAACGCCCCAGGCCTTCGCCGCCAAAAACCCGATTGGCGTGACCTTTTCGCGTCCCGAACAATTCAGGTTTCGGCCGTCGGAGCCGAGCAATGGTCAAATGAGCGCAGAAGAAATTCTGTTTCGCCAACTCAACGAAGCGGGTGGCAGTGAAGAAATTGGCACCGCTGCGTCAAATGCCGGAGGTTCGATTGGCGCAATTCCTGGTAAAACCCGGAGCGATCTCAGCACGTTGGATTTCCTGCAGCGGACCGCGCTCGACGCGCAATTGAGCTCGGACAAGGTCCTGGCAATCGCGCGCAAATATAAATCGACGGTGCCGTATCCGCAGGGCCAACTCGCAGCCAGCTTGAATATTATCGCGCG
>JAICWQ010000053.1 GCA_025934755.1 Chthoniobacterales bacterium
CGAGCTCAGCTGGCTTGAATTCAATCGTCGCGTCCTTGAAGAAGCGCAGGACACCGCCCAGCCGTTGATCGAGCGCATCAAGTTTCTTTCAATCTTCAGCTCGAACCTGGACGAGTTTTTCGAAATCCGGGTCGCCGGCATCAAGCAACAGATTGAGAGCGAAACCAGTGATGTCGGACCTGATGGGTTAAGTCCCACCGAAACGTTTAACCAGATCCAGCGTCTGGCTCACGAACTCGTCGCCACCGAATATGAGCTTTTCAATAAAGATCTGCTGCCGGAGCTGGAGAAGAATCGCATCCGGATCCGTAAAGTGTCGGAGCTCGGAGCGCGTCGCGCCGCCTGGGCGCGCAAATATTTTCAAGAAGAAGTCTTTCCAATGCTAACGCCGCTGGCGGTGGACGCGAGTCATCCGTTCCCGGATTTGCTGAACAAGAGTCACAATTTGTTGGTCCGTGCGAAAACGAAGCGGCGCGGCGGCGAGCCCTTATTTGCCATCGTGCAGGTGCCGCGGGTCATTCCACGTTTGATTTTGGCGCCGCGGGGCCAAAGCGATGACGAACCGTGGGATTACATCTATCTCGCCTCGCTCATTAAGCAGCACATCGCCGATTTGTTTCCCGGTTTGATCCTCGACGCGGTCCACGCCTTTCGGGTCACTCGCAATAGCGACCTCTATGTCGACGACGAAGAAGCGGAGAACCTTTTGCGAACGATTGAGCAGGAATTGCGACGGTCCAGCAAAGGCGACGCTGTTCGTTTGGAGGTGGAAGCGGATTGTCCGAGGGATTTTATCGAGTTGCTGCTCGAATTTTACGATCTGACTGAGGCCGACGTTTACAAACTGGACGGTCCGCTCTCGATGACCCATCTCGCGCCGCTCCTCACCAATGATGCGTTCGCGAATTTGAAGGACCGGCCGTTTCAACCAGGCCGCGACCCGGCCCTGCCGCCGCATGCGGACATCTTCGATGTGATGCGTCGCCAGGATGTCCTGATGCATCATCCCTATGACAGTTTCGAACCAACGGTGGATCTCGTCGAAGAAGCCGTCCGCGATCCGCAAGTGCTGGCGATCAAGATCACCCTCTACCGCACGAGCGGCGATTCACCAATCGTGGAGGCGTTAATTGAAGCCGCCGCTGCCGGCAAGCAGGTGACGGCAATCGTGGAATTACGCGCCCGATTCGATGAAGCGGCCAACATTCAATGGGCCCGCCGGCTCGAAGAAGCAGGCGCCCACGTCATTTACGGCGTCGTTGGATTGAAAACCCATTGCAAGATGTTGCTGATCGTCCGCCGCGATTCCGATCAGATCCGCCGTTACGTTCATCTTGGGACGGGGAATTATCATCAGCGGACCGCGCGCATCTACACTGACTTCGGATTATTGACGAGCAATCCGCAGCTCACCGAAGAAGTCGCCACCGTTTTTAACACTCTCACCGGTCTCGCGGGTTATCCCGGACTCAAGAAGTTGCTCGTCGCGCCATTCGACATGAAGCAGCGTTTGATCGCGAAGATCGAGCGGGAGCGGGACAACGCCCGGGCCGGGAAACCAGCCCGGATCGTGGCCAAACTGAATTCGTTGGTTGATCAGGAGATCATTGAAAGGCTTTACGAAGCGTCGAACGCCGAGGTCACGATCGACCTGATTGTGCGCGGCATCTGTTGTTTGCGGCCGAAGATGCCGGGACTGAGCGATTATATTCGAGTCATTAGCATTGTCGGCCGCTTCCTGGAGCACAGTCGCATTTATTATTTTGAAAACGCCGGCCAGCCCGAAGTGTATCTTTCAAGCGCTGACTGGATGCCGCGTAATTTTTTGCGCCGGATCGAGGTCGCCTTTCCGATCGAGGCGCCGCAATTGCGCGCTCTCGTTATTAATGAGGTTCTTCCGCGGTTCCTGAACGATCGGGTCAAAGCGCGCGAGTTGCAGCCCGATGGAAGGTATCGTCGTTTGAAGCCCGAAGGACCGGAGCCGCGGTCGCAGGCCCAATGGCATTTTCGCGAAGTTTCCCGCGAGCGGACCAAACAACAGGGCCGCAGGAAACCGCCGCCGGCCGACAAATTGATCCCGATCACCGTCGCGCCCGAGCCGCCGAAAAGATCGTGAAGCAAACAATTCTCGTCATCGACGTCGGCGGCACCCATGTGAAGTTGATGATCTCCCGCAAAAAAAAGCGGAAATTTAAGTCCGGTCCAAAAATGACGCCGCGCGAAATGGTGGCGCAAATTAAAGAGGAGCTGAAAGGCTGGAAATACGAAGCAATCGCGGTCGGATTTCCGGCGCCGGTCCGTGATGGCAGGATCGTCAGCGAACCGAAACACCTGGGCAAAGGCTGGGTCGGATTCGATTTCGAGAAAGCATTGGGCAAGCCGGTGCGCATCTTGAACGATGCCGCGATGCAGGCTTTGGGCAGCTATCACGGGGGCCGAATGCTTTTTCTCGGGCTCGGCACAGGTCTCGGATCGACCCTTGTTTTGCCGCACCTGATTTTGCCGCTTGAGTTGGGCGACCTGCCGTATCGCGATCATCGGATCATTGAAGATTTTTTGGGCAGAAGCGGGGTGGGCGAGCTCGGCACAAAAGAATGGCAGCGCGAAGTTGCTTTCGCAGTGACTCAGCTGAAGAAATCCGCAATCGCGGACTACGTCGTGCTGGGCGGCGGCAAGGCCAAGAAGCTGCGCAAACTCCCTAAAGGCACGAAGCTCGGCCACAATCGTAATGCCTTTGTTGGTGGTGTTCGCCTTTGGCAGAACGATCCGCGGACCGGCCGGCCAAAATGGAAAATCTTTTAGGGAAAAACTGTAGGGCAAGCGCATCGCTTGCCGAGTAAGAGTAAGAGGAAAAGGAAAAGTTGGATGGAACTTTATTTTCTCAGACACGGTGAGGCTGACTGGCCGAACTGGAAAAAACCGGACGACGAACGTCCGCTCACCAAGCAGGGCAAAAAGGAAATGCGACTGGTCGCTATGTTTCTGAAACGAGTTAAAGCAAAGCCGGACTTGATTGTGACCAGTCCATTGCCTCGCGCTTCTCAGACCGCCGAGATCGCGGCAGAGCGGTTAAAGGTGAAGTGTCGTGAGGACAAATTGCTTGCGCCCGGTTTCCGACCTGAAGATTTGGAGCGGTTGCTAAAAAAGTATCCCGCAGAAAGTTTGATGATCGTCGGACATGAACCGGATTTTACCGGAGTCATTTCGAAGCTGACTGGTGCGTCTCTCAAGCTCTCAAAAGCAGGAATCGCGATGGTTGAATTAAATCGCTCCGGACGGAGTGGGCGGCTGCTTTGGTTGTTCCCGCCTAAGATCGCGACCAAATAACGGAAGCGCCTCCGAATTCCTAAAGGGTGGCACGAAAACGTCTTTCAGAATTGATCCCGGAACGATCATTCTGCATTTTCCCGGTTTCGCAGTTGGTAGCTCTTGGCTGCCGGTCTATTCCCGGGCCAGCCGCACATTGCTGTATCGCTTTTCACCGGTTATTTCCCGGCCAAACCAGCGAGGCGGTTTAAATTTCCGGCGGCTGGCGTGGTTCGGAAATTCAACTTCCGCCACAACCAGGCCGCGGTTTCGGCCATGATAAATGTCGACCTCGATCTTCAGTTTTTTCCACGGAATCTCGTAACGGGTCTTGCTCAAGCGCCTTCCTTTCGTGGCCGGCCACAGGGTTTCGAATTGTTTGCCGCTTAATCTGATCTCGCGTTCTTCCCGGCTCGGCCCGCGTCCAAGGCTCATCTTGAAAGTAAGCGACATTGTTTTGCCTTTTTTTCGCAAACGAATGTGCCGGCTGCGCGGTTCGTTCGCCAGATAACCCTGCTGCAGCCGGTAATGCCTTGAATGCCGAATCTGGGCGGGCAGGCCCTTGATCAAAAACTTGCGCTCAATCTCGCGGCCTTTTCTATGTTTCATTGCAAACGCTGCCAGTCTTACTGGGAGTGAAACGAATTTTGTATGCGGTTGCAATAACCGCGGTTTTTTTATTCAACGGCCGCGATTTGTTGGCGGGCCGGAAGAAATGAGGCGGTAGTCACCGCAGGATTACACTGTTCCCGGTGAGAGCGCGGCTAAGTGCGGTCCCCGACACCCGTCCACCACAGGTGGCCCGAATCAAAAAGAGTTACCCGCCTGCCCGCGGCAAGAATTCTTCCCGGACAATCTTGCCATTCTTGATCGTGTAAACGCCGACTTCGCACAGGTGGCGCCGCTCTTTCGTCTTTTTGTCGGTGATGTCGGCGTCGTACTGGATCACCACGTTATCGCCGCCAACGAACGGCTCGCTCGCGTCGAACTTATGCACCTCCATCGCGGCAATCCACCAGTCGATTTTCCCGCGCACGCCTTCCTTGCCGCGGGTTTCGTTTCCGCCGCCGCCTTCAATGCTGACAACGTTGTCATCGTAAAGCGCGTCGAGCGCTTCGTACCACGCTTGCTTGCGCACCAGCTCAACAATTTTTTGTGCAACTTCTTTCGTATCCATTTTTGTTTCTCCCTTACATCTGGTTGCTTACTGAAGAATTTATCGAGCCGATTGCAAGATCTTCCGGCTCCGGGTCGCTCAGAACATCACCTGCAAACGCATGATGAATTCGTCGAAGTTGTCGTCCCCGAATTGGGGATGGGCTTCGCGGAAACGCGACCACACGTGAATGTAATCAGCCATTAGCTTAATCGCGTCGCCGTGAATGTAGTAATTCAGGCCCAGGGTCAGGGAATGAATATTGTCGTCGTCCACCTGATCGGGCTCGAGGCTTTCCCATTTCACAACGCCTTGCAATTTTTTCGCCAGGAGAAAATAGCTCGCCTGGATGTACCAACCGCTCGGATCGAAATCCTTGAAGCCCGGCGGTTTTCCGGCAACGGTTCGGCCATCGACATCCTCGGCCAGATATTCGCCGATCAAATCAAATGGGCCAACCGTCACCCAGGCGTCGGCGCCCCACGCCGTCCGCTCGTCCGCCCCAGGCAACGTGAACGGCGAGAGCGAACCATCGGCGTTCACTTTCAAGTTCAGGGATTGCGAAATATTAGTTCCGGCGTCATCGCGGCTATTCAGAACGTCGGCCCCAAGTTTTAAGCTGGCATCTTGTCCGAAGAGTTCTCCTTTGAACGGGAGCAACTCGATCCGGCCTGCCAGCATGAAATTATTGTTGTCGTTGAGGGTGGTGTTCCGGCCGTTTCCGTTGAAAATTCCGCCGTAGTAGGTGAGCAGATCTTTCTGTTCCGGCCAGATGTCGGTAAACGGTTTGCCCCAGAGTGCGATTCCGATTTGGCGTTCCGGGGTGATCGCTCCAGTCGGCAAGCCTCGCTCGATCACGAACAAGGTCGTGTCCGGCGTGAGTTGTTCCAATCCGAATGGAGCCTTGTATTGGCCGACTTTCAGCTGAGCCCAGGGATACTGATGCCAGTTAATAAAGATGTCCGTGGCTGAAAAAGCGGTGCGATTTGAATTGATCCCATCGCTGTTCTCAAAATCGCCTTCCACTTTGAAATCGAATTGCTCGGCAAATTCGCCGGTCAAACTGATCCGCGCGCGGCGCAATCGAAACCGGTCCTTCAACGCGGTCAGACCAAAACGGCCTTCAAAGGCCGAAACATCCCCATCTTCAAAGTTCGCCTGGATGAATCCGCCGAGGGTCAGTTTGATTTCGGGCCCGCGTTGGACCACGAACACCGCCGGCTTTTCTTCCGTCACGATCGGCTTTTCGAGCAACCTCTTCGTTTCCGATCCTGTCTGCGGCCGTTGATTGCCATTGGCATCAACTGCCGTCCCGGCAGCCAGCCGTTTTCTCAAGTCGTGGACTTCAATTTCCAGGTCGGCATTGCGCTTTTGCAGTTGTTCGACCGCGCGCTCGAGTTTTTCCAGGCGTTCGGACTCGGAGTTTGTTTCGGCCGGCAGCGGTTGAAGGAAAATTGGGACGAATGCGGCGAACGAAAGCGTCGCGATCCGATTTCTCATCGGCGCGATGATGCAGCGCCGAAGTTTATCGGGCAATTCCGATTTATCGTTTCGGCTTTGAAGGCGCCGGCGAAGCCGATGGGACGATCGGCGGTGTCGTCGTAGCCGACGCGCTTGCCGCGGGTAAAACCGGAGCGCCCGGCGCGGGAACAGCTGGAGCGTTTGGATTTACCGGCGGAACAGAAGCCGATGGATGCCCGGTGGTCTGTTGCCTTAGCAACTCATTGCGCAGACCGGTGTCCCCGCTTGTCTTGTGCGAATACAAAACCGACAAAACGAAGGTCAGGGCGAAGAAAATTCCGGTCAGCCAGGACGTGAATTTGACCAGCACGTTTGTAGTTTGGGCGCCGAAAATGTTTTCCGTCACTCCGCCGCCAAACGCCGCGCCAAGCCCTTCGCTTTTGGGACGTTGCATCAGGATCACCAGGATCATGAGCAGCGCGATCAAAACGTAGATCGCCAGCAGGAAATTAATCAGAATCTGCATGAGGGACGGGGAATATGGCTAAACCCACGGGAGAATCAAACGCCCAACGCTGACATCGAAGGTCGAATGTTTGAGGTAGGGGTGGTTCACGGAACAGTCCGCGGGCGATTGGGGTCAATCGCCCCTGCCTTTTACGCTGTTCCAAATCTCGTCCAGCTCGGGAAGGGCGACCTCGCCTAATTTCTTTCCGCGGGCTTTCAATTCGTCTTCCAGCAGATTGAACCGGCGGACAAACTTGTCAGTTGCCGCTTGGAGCGCCGTCTCGGCGTCGAGTCTGCACTTGCGGGCCAGGTTCACGACCGAGAAAAGCAGGTCGCCGATTTCATCTTCGATCGATGTTTGATCGTCGTTCTGAATCGCCTGTTTCAACTCCCCGAGTTCCTCTTCGACCTTGGCCATGACCTCGGCGGGGCCGGTCCAGTCAAAGTTCACCCGGGCGACCTTGCTTTGGGCTTTCTGGGCGCGCTGAAGGGCGGGCAGGGCACGTGGAAGACTGGCGAGATAATGGGTGTCGCCCTTTTTCTCCTCGCGCTTGATTGCTTCCCACTGTTTCAAAACAGCGCTGCTGTCTCGCACATCGCTGTTTCCAAAAACATGCGGGTGTCGCCGGATCAGCTTCTCAGTGATGTCGCGAACCACCTGATCGATGTTGAATCGATTCGCCTCGCGCGCGATTTCGGCGTGCATCACCGCCAGGAGCAGGAAGTCTCCGAGCTCTTCCCGAAAATGAACGTCATTCCCGGACCGGGCTGCTTCGACGACTTCGTAAGCTTCTTCGATCGTCGCCGGCAGCAATGACTCGTTCGTCTGTTCCCGGTCCCATGGACAACCTTCCGGCGCGCGCAGTTTCGCAACAATCTTAACCAGCTTATCGAAGGGTTGCTCGGCCATCGCCGATTCTCTCAACCATCAACTCTCAACTCTCAACTGTTTTCAAATCCGCCAGAGCGAGCGGTGGGTTCCGAATTCGGAGATTTCGCCGGACGACTTCTTGCTGACGTAAATCGTGATCCCGATGACGATGGCAAATGTTCCGGCAAACACGAACGCCACCAGCCAGGATGGAATATGCCCGACCCGCAACGCGCGGTAAAAATCGAGCGGTCCCTCCATCGCTTTCGGCGCGTGGAGAAAAATCTTGGTGACCCACGCCACCAGGATCAGGATGAAAATGAAAACATAATTGCGTTTCAATCTGCGCCCGATTGCCTCCAGCTTGCTGATTTTGAAACAGGGCAGGATCAAATCTTCGCAGACGAGCTTTTTCCATTCACCCTGAAGCAAATCGCGATTTTCCATGACCATGGGCACGAGGAAATGCGCCTCCAGCATCCGGATGCGCGCGCGGAACGCGTCATAAAACCGGTATCGTCGCGCTTCGATCCAGAGCAACCCCCAAAGGATGGCGAGGTTGAAAAAGAAAATGATGTGCGGCACTTCCCGGCTGGAAAAGGCAATGGTGATAATGGCGGTGCTGCTGGTAATCGCCCAGTTCGTGGTCACATCGAGACGTTGCCGCCAGACCATGATCCGGCTCATCTCGCCGCGATAAAAGTGCGACATGGCGTTGACATAGCCGGGATCGTAAATACTGCGCTGAAGGGAGACAGTCCTTTCCTGGTTTGCGGCCGGGACGCTGTTTTCGGTTGCCACGACCGATCAATTAACCGGATAACTGAAAGAGAATCCAACATTTCCTGCTTCGCATGGCCATCGCCCTCGTTGATCTGATTGACCCAAAACGGATAGCGCTAAATGTTCGGGCCCGGAATCAGGCCGAAGCGATGCGCGAGCTGGTCGATCTGCTTGCCTCTACCGGTGCGATACGCAACACCGAACAGTTTGTCCGGGAATTGCGCGGACGGGAGGCGATCAATTCAACTTACGCGGCCGACGGCGTGGCTTTTCCCCATGCCCGCACCAAGCTGGTCGACCAAATCGTTGTGGCAATCGGCCGAAGCCAGGCCGGCGTTCCGTGGGCGAACCAGGGCGAAATTGCCCAGCTCATATTTTTGATTGCCGTGCCGGAGCGATTGATCAGTGACTATCTGGTGGTTGTCGGGGCGATTGCCCGCATCACCAAGGACCGTCCCCTGCGAACTTTGCTGCTTCACGCCGATAACGCGGACGAATTCGTCGCGACCCTGCTGAGTGCGCCTTCAATCTAATATTGAAACCCGGCGCTCTGGGACGCTGTCGTGCCGCTCTAAGGGACCACTGATTGTTTATTGATGGAGTCTATAAACGTCGCGCGTCGAAAAACGCTGGCGACTTCAGCGCCAGTTTTCCAACAACGCCAGACGGCGTCTACTCCTTCTTCAGTAACCGATTGCGGGCGCGATCGAGAATTTTTCTCTCGCTTTCGGTCAAGCTGCCCATTCCCAACTTGGAAATTTTGTCGAGGATCGGATCGATCGAAGCGTAAACATCGTCCGGCTCAACTGGCCGGGCGATGGATTTTTGCACGACGTACAATTTCGGCTTTGGGCGAAACCGCGCTTTGAAATCGTTGATCCACGCCAATTCCGGGCCGGCGCCGCGGAATTCAATGAAAAGGAAAGCAAGCGCGATGCTGCCCCAGAGAACAACGAGATCTTGCCAATCGTGCGCGGCCAGGGCGCTCAGAGTTCCAATTGCAGCCAAGATCAGGAAAATCCATTTCGCCGGTATGCGCAGAAAGAATTGGACGTTTGGATACAGGGTGACGAAGGCGGCGAATACCGCGAAATGGAGCGCTCCGGAGCCGGACAATCCGGTGCGGGTCTTCAATCCCCAGGCCGTTAAGATCAATGCCGGCACGAGTAACAAAAGAACGTAGAGCCAGATGTAACCGCGCCGGCCGATGAATCGCTCCACTTCGCGCCCAAAGAAAAACAGCATGTACATTTCAATCGCGAACCAAAGCAGCGCCGACGGACTCGGAGGATGAATGAACGCGTAGGTGATGAGGCGCCAAACCTGGCCGTGCCAAACCTCAGCGCTATCGAACATCGCGTAGTTGAGCACGCCGTTATGAACGAAGCCGATGATGAGCGCGGTTAAAATCGCGCAAACGACGTGAACGCCTACCAGGATTGTCGTGACATCGACGGGATACCGTCCCATCCACGTTACCGGCCGGTAGTCATCGGACGTAGTGACCCCGAACATGCCGTCACTAAACAGCCGCGACTTTATCCACGCAAGCAAGCGTTCGCCCAAACACAAAAATTTCTTGGAGAACGGCGCGAACCAGATGAAATTCGTAACTCGCTCGATCCGCCGGATGACATCTGGCAGACCGACAGCTTATTCATGAAAAACCTCGCCCCGGCTATTTCGGCGCCAAAAGGAATTGGCGATCGCCAACCGTTGAACCAGGCGGTGCTGGATTGGGTGCACGAGGTCGAGCTGCTGGCCAGGCCGGAAAACATTTTCTGGTGCGACGGGTCAGAGCGCGAACATCAGTTCCTGCTCGAACAGGCGACCAGGGATGGCGCTTTACTCAAACTGAACGAGGACAAGGTCCCGCGCTCGTATCTTCATCGCTCGAATCCCAACGATGTCGCCCGGGTCGAACAATTCACCTTCATCTGCACGCCGACCAAGGAAGAAGCCGGACCGACGAACAATTGGAGCGCTCCAGCCGACACCTACACCAAACTTCACGGCATGCTGAAGGGCGCGATGGAGGGACGCACCATGTTCGTCATTCCCTACATCATGGGCCCGCCGAGTTCGCCCCTCGCTAAAGTCGGCTTCGAAATTACCGACTCGATTTACGTGGTGCTGAACATGCGAATCATGACCCGGATGGGCGAGATCGCGGTGAAACGGCTTGGCCAGGACCCGAAAGCGGAATGGAACCGCGGGGTTCACTCATTATTAGATGTGAATCCTGAACGTCGCCTAATCTGCCATTTCCCGCAGGACAACACGATCATTTCGGTCGGCTCCGGTTATGGCGGCAACGTTTTGTTGAGCAAAAAATGTCTCGCCCTTCGGATCGGTTCCTATCTCGCGCGCAAACAAGGATGGATGGCCGAGCACATGTTGATTCTCGGAGTCGAATCGCCGGAAGGAAAAAAACATTACGTGGCCGCGGCGTTCCCGAGCGCCTGCGGCAAAACCAACTTCGCGATGTTGATTCCTCCGAAACATTTCGGGGGCTGGAAAGTCACAACGGTTGGTGACGACATCGCCTGGATGCAAATCCGCGATGGCCGGCTTTACGCCGTGAATCCGGAGAACGGTTATTTCGGCGTCGTTCCGGGAACGAATTACAAATCGAATCCGAACGCGATGAACACGATTTCGCGCGACACTCTCTACACCAATGTCGCGCTGACTGACGACGGCGATGCCTGGTGGGAAGGCAAGGACGGTCCTCCGCCGAAACACGCCATCGATTGGCGTGGAAACGATTGGACGCCCGACTCGAAAGAAAGAGCTGCCCACCCCAACAGCCGGTTCACCGCGCCGTGCCGTAATAATCCGGTCCTCGATCCCGATTTTGAAAAAGGCGAAGGCGTTCCGATCAGTGCGATCATTTTCGGTGGGCGCCGCAGTGACACCATGCCGCTTGTCTATCAAGCGCGGGATTGGGAGCACGGGACCTATGTCGGTGCAACGATGGGTTCGGAAACCACTGCGGCCGCGGCCGGCGCTGTCGGCCAGGTCCGTCGCGATCCAATGGCGATGTTGCCCTTCTGCGGTTACAACATGGGCCAATACTTTCAGCATTGGCTCGAAATCGGCCCACGTCTCACCAACCCTCCGCTTATCTTCCACGTAAACTGGTTTCGGAAAGGTCCGGACGGAAAATTCTTGTGGCCCGGTTTCGGCGAGAATATGCGCGTTTTAAAATGGGTGCTGGACCGCTGCGACGGCCACGGCGGTGGCGCCGAAACGGAGGTCGGCACGATCCCCCGTCCGGAGGACTTCGATTTGGCCGAGCTCGATATTACTCGCGAAACGATGCGCGCATTGTTCACGATCAAGCCCGACGAGTGGAAGAGGGAACTCGAAGCCCAGCAAAAGTTCTTCGACACCTTGGGGAAAGACATGCCCCGCGCGCTCATTGCGCAACACGACAGGCTCGCCGAAAAATTCGCAAAATAGCGTCCTTAATTTGCGAACCGATTCCGCATCCCGGATAATCTCCGGTGGTTCGAACGAAAGGGAAGAAGGAATGCGTCACTGCGCCCCTCCAGCAGGGATGTGTGGAGATTCGAGGCGCACGCCAGAACAACCTCAAGGGCATTGATCTTGATCTCCCGCTTGGGCAATTGACTGTTGTCACGGGGCCGAGCGGCTCTGGAAAATCCTCTCTCGCCTTCGAAACGATCTACGCCGAAGGGCAACGCCGTTACGTCGAGACTTTTTCGCCGTATATGCGGCAGTTCCTCGATCGCATGGACAAACCGCGGGTGGACGAGATTCGCGGAATCCCCCCGGCCATCGCCATCGAGCAATCGAATCCGGTCAAAACCTCACGCTCGACCGTCGGGACGATGACCGAGATCAATGATTATCTGAAATTGCTTTGGCCGCGGACCGCGAAAGCGTTTTGCCCCAGCTGCGGACGCGAGATTCGACCAGAAACGGCAAAATCGATCGCTGATCAGATCGTGACATGGGCTTCCAGCCCATGTTCTACCAAAAACAGCGGCAAGGATGCCGCTGCCACGACCGTTCTCATTACATTTTGGATCCCTGTTCTGCCCAAAACTGAGCCGAAAGAATTTTTCGAATTTCTTCAGCAGCAGGGTTATCTCCGCGTCCTGATCGATAACGAAGTCGTTCGGGTAGACGACGACCCGAAAAAATCGCTCCGTCTCGGCGCGCGCGTCCAGGTGATTCAAGACCGAATCGTAATTACATCGGAAAATCGCGCACGACTGGTCGAAGCGCTGGAAACCGCGCTGCGATTTGGCAAAGGAAAAGTTAACGTCATTTCGGTTTCGTCCGACCTTCAACCTTCAACCTTCCACCTTCATCCTTTCAGCACCGCCTGGCATTGCGCCCACTGCGATATCGACATCCGGCCGCCGTCGCCCGGACTTTTCAGTTTCAACAATCCGCTTGGCGCTTGCCCGGAATGCCGCGGATTCGGGCGCACCATCACGATCGATTTGAACAAGGCGATTCCCGATCGCTCGTTGTCGATCAAACAGGGCGCCGTCCGGGTTTTCCGAGGACAGGAATTTGGCGAATCGCAAAAGGACTTGCTTCGAGCCTGTGCTCGAGAAGAGGTCGACATTAATGTTCCGTTCGAAGAATTGCCCAAGGCGGATCAGGAATTCGTGATCAACGGCGAGAGGTCGGTCGTGGCCGCCCGCGAACGTGGGGACGGGTACAGCGATGATGATTACGACAGCGATCGTTGGTACGGGGTGCGCGGATTTTTCCGCTGGGCCGAATCGCAAGTCTACAAAATGCACATGCGGGTGCTGCTCAGCCGCTATCGCTCTTACACCACTTGTCCGCGCTGCAACGGCGGGCGATTTCAGCCGGAAGCGCTGAACTACCGCGTTGCCACTAGCAAAGATGGGAACCGCGAGCCTGCCTCGCAGTTGGAAATTCGAAATTGGAATTTGGAAATGTCTCTGGCGCTTCCCGATTTCGCGGCGCTTTCGATTTCGAAAGCCCGTGATCTGCTCGAAAAAATTGACATTCCATCGAACGATTCGACCGCGGAGATGTTGCGAAATGAAATTTGCGCGCGGCTGAATTATCTCTGCGAAGTCGGCGTTGGTTATCTTACTCTCGATCGGTCGACCCGCACCTTGAGTGGCGGCGAAGTCCAAAGAGTCAATCTCACAACCTGCCTCGGCGCGTCGCTGGTCAACACTCTGTTCGTGATGGACGAGCCAAGTATCGGACTGCATCCACGCGACGTCGGAAGGCTGGTCCGGGTCATGCACAATTTGCGCGATCGCGGCAACACCCTGGTCGTGGTCGAGCATGAGGAACAAATCATTCGCGCGGCCGACAATTTGATCGATATCGGTCCGGGCCGCGGCGAAAACGGGGGCGAACTGGTCTACAGCGGACCGCTGGAGGAATTTATCTTAGGTGGAACGCGTTCTCCGAACGCGTTGAGATCGCGCTCGGAGAGCACGATCCACCATTCCCTGACTGCCGACTATCTCTGCGGGCGGAAATCAATTCCGGTGCCGAAGTCGCGGCGACGATCGAAGTCCGCGATCAAGGTTTCCGGCGCTCGCGAACACAATCTCAAGAACGTCGATGTCGAAATTCCGCTCGGTGTTTTCACCTGCGTGACTGGCGTGTCCGGCTCCGGCAAATCCACCCTGATTCACGATGTGCTTTACCGGAACCTGCTCCTGGCCAAGGGCCAATTGTCCAACCATCCGCCGTCCCAGACCCACGGCGCGGGAGGCGAGGCAGGCGCGTGCAAATCGGTCACCGGCACGCACCGCATTCATGAAGTCGTGATGGTCGATCAATCGCCGCTCGCGCGCACCCCGCGGTCGACGCCGGTTCTTTATCTCGGTCTTTACGATCGCGTTCGCGAGCTGTTTGCCGGGCAGCCGGAAGCTTTGGCCCAAGGCCTGACTGCGAGCGCGTTTTCATTCAATTCCGGAAGCGGCCGTTGCGAACGTTGTTCCGGGACCGGGTTCGAGAAAATTGAGATGCAATTCCTGAGCGACCTTTATGTGCGGTGCGCCGAATGCGAAGGAAAACGCTTTCAGCCGCACGTTTTGAAAATCAGACTTCATGGCAAATCGATTCACGATTTGCTCGAGCTGACCGTTCACGAAGCGATTCAATTTTTCGCCCAGATCGGCGAGCTCAAAACCCTTTCCGAGCCACTGGACGTTTTAGATGAAGTCGGCCTCGGATATCTGCGACTCGGACAACCTTTGAACACATTGAGCGGCGGGGAATCGCAGCGTTTGAAGCTGGTTAGATATCTGGCAGATGCGCAAAACGTCCAACGCTCAACTCGCCACCCTCAACATCAAAATGGCAATGAAGTTGGAAATCTGTTCATCTTCGATGAGCCGACAACCGGTTTGCATTTCGACGACATTGCGATGCTCCTTCGGGTTTTCCAGCGTCTGGTCGATGCCGGCCATTCCCTGGTTGTGATCGAGCACAATCCCGAAGTCGTTAAATGCGCCGATTGGGTCATCGATCTTGGTCCGGAAGCCGGGGACGAAGGCGGCGAAATCGTGGCCGAAGGAACGCCGGAGCAAATCGCAAAGATCGACAAATCGCACACCGGAAGATTTCTCCGCGGGGTTCTGCGGAGCGCACGCGCCTCGCGTGCTGTTCGCGGCGCCTCGCCGCGAATCAGGCAGAGTATTTATCCGATCGATACCGATGAATTTGCATTGCGCGCCGCAGAAGAACCGTTCGGCGAGGGGTCGAACGGAGCAGGCCAGGCGCGTGCGCTCCCCGAGTTAAGAACAAACGGCGGAATCGGCATTCACGGTGCCCGCGAGCACAATCTCAAAAACATCGACGTCGAAATTCCACGCGACCAGATGGTCGTGATCACTGGCCTCAGCGGTTCCGGAAAATCGACCCTCGCGTTCGATATTTTGTTTGCCGAAGGACAGCGACGGTTTCTCGACAGCATGTCTCCCTATGCGCGACAATTCGTCGAGCAGCTCGAAAAGCCTGACGTGGACCTCGTCACCGGGTTGCCTCCGAGCGTGGCGATTGAGCAGCGGGTGACCCGGGGCGGAGGAAAATCAACGGTCGCGACCGTCACCGAAGTTTATCATTTTCTGCGATTGCTCTTTGCCAAAACCGGAACGCAATTTTGTCCGGACTGCGATTTGCCGGTCGAGCGCCAGAGTGTGGCCGCGATCGTGAAACAAATCGAGGCGGCCGCCAAACGTGGCGCGCTCAAGGTGCTCGCGCCGCTGGTCAAAGCCAGAAAAGGATTTCACACCGACGTCGCCCGTTGGGCCGAGCGGCAGGCTTTCGACACTTTGTTTGTCGATGGGCAATTAATTCCAGTTACCGAATTTCGCCGGCTCGAGCGTTTTAAGGAACACACGATTTCGGTTGTCGTCGGCGTGATTGACGCCAAACGGATTGCCAAAGCGAGGAACCTCGCGCAACGCGCTCTCGACATCGGGCGAGGCACGGCCCATCTCCTCGATTCGAAAAACAATCTGACAGTCATGAGCACGGAGATGAGTTGCCCGAACTGCGGCCGCGCCTTCGAAGAACTTGATCCACGTTTGTTTTCATTTAATTCGCCGCACGGCGCCTGCGAGGAGTGCGGCGGGTTCGGCGAAATCTGGGACCAGGAATTTCAAACTGCGGCTGAAGAGACGAGCGACTCCGTGCTGGAGAACGAGCTTCGAGCGGAGCGCGAATCGGAATGGATCGACGCCACTGAGGCGCACGAGTGTCCAAAGTGTCACGGATCGCGCATCAACGACGTTGCCCGGCACGTGCGGGTGCAGGGAATGACGATTGACCAGTTCACCAATCTTTCGGCCAGCGACGCCGCGGAGAAGATCGACAAACTAAAATTTGCCGGGACCCAGGCGACGATTGCTGCCGATTTGATTCCCGAAATTCGACAGCGTCTTCGTTTCATGGAGAACGTAGGGCTCGGTTATCTTGCCCTCGGGCGTTCGGCAAAAACTTTGAGTGGCGGCGAATCGCAACGGATCCGGCTGGCGGCGCAACTCGGTTCCAATTTGCGAGGCGTTCTTTACGTTTTGGACGAGCCCACAATCGGTCTTCATCCGCGCGATAATCTGCGATTGCTCGACACCCTCGAGGCGTTGCGGGGAAAAGGAAATTCACTCGTCATTGTCGAGCACGACGACGAAACCATGCGCCGGGCGGATCACATTGTTGATCTCGGGCCGCGGGCGGGCGTTCATGGCGGCGAAGTTGTTGCAACCGGAACATTGCGCGACATCGAGCGGGCAAAAAACTCCGAGACCGGTCGTTGCCTGAAGAAACCGCTGTCCCACCCCATCCGTGAGTCGCGGCGATCGTTGCGCACGGTCGAAAACTGGATCGAAGTGCACGGTGCGCGCGCCAACAACCTCAAGAATGTCGACGTTAACTTCCCAATTGGACGGCTTTCGGTGATCACGGGAATTTCCGGCTCAGGCAAATCGACCCTCATGCACGACGTTCTGCTTCCGGCCGTGATGGAAGACTTGGAAAATAAGAAACGCCGCGGCAACGGCGATCTGTTCAAACTCGTGAGCGGCACGGAAAAGATCGAAGCCGTTTACGAAGTGGACCAATCACCGATCGGCAAGACGTCGCGATCGACACCCGGGACTTACATCAAAGTGTTCGATGAGATCCGGAACCTGTACGCGCAGCTGCCGATTTCGCGGGTGCGCGGTTACTCTGCCAGTCGCTTTTCGTTCAACGCCGAAGGCGGCCGTTGCGAAACCTGCAAGGGCCAGGGCGTGATCAAACTCGAGATGAATTTTCTTCCGGAAGCGCTGGTGCCATGCGAGGACTGCGACGGGCGCCGTTATAATCCTCAAACGCTCGAGGTGCTCTACAACGAAAAATCGATCGGCGACGTGATGGAGATGACGATCGAAGAGGCAGCTGAATTTTTCTCAGCGCATCCGAAAATCGTGCGGCCGCTTTCGTTGCTTGTCGAAACGGGGCTTGGTTATCTCAAGCTTGGTCAGCCGAGCCCAACCCTGAGCGGCGGCGAAGCCCAGCGC
>JAICWQ010000239.1 GCA_025934755.1 Chthoniobacterales bacterium
GCTAGGAAAATCGCCGCCGAACTCGCCAAATGCGACACGGCTTTGGCAAAGTGATGAGTTACTTCTCGCTTTCGCCCAAATCGGCATTGGGCGAATCGGGCCGTCAGGCTGAACGTGCTTCGCCGGTGCGGATAAAATCTTCTCCGCTTGGACACAGCCGAAAGACTTCGCAGTTCGCGCAGTCCGGCTTGCGAGCATAACACCGACGGCGTCCATGCCAGATCAACCAGTGACTCCAAATCGCCCAGTATTTTTGCGGGACCAGCTTCATCAGGTCCTGCTCGATCTTTTCCGGATCCTTTTGTTTTGTCAGGCCGAGCCGTTGGGACAACCGGATGACGTGGGTGTCGACCACGATTCCTTGGTTGATCCCGAAGGCGTTTCCCAAAACAACGTTTGCGGTTTTGCGCCCGACTCCTGGCAGCTCGCGCAGTCGTTCCATCGAGCTGGGGACATTGCCGGCAAACTTTTCCGCGATCGCAGCGGCCGCGCCGCGAATGCTTTTCGCTTTGCTGTTGAAAAAACCCGTCGACTTAATTGCGTTTTCCAACTCGCCCGGTCCGGCATTCGCGTAATCTTTCGCCGTCTGATACTTCTTGAACAGTGCGGGCGTCACCATGTTCACTCGTTTGTCGGTGCATTGCGCGGAAAGGATTGTCGCAATCAACAGTTCCAGGGGAGTTTTAAAGTTTAATTCGGTGTGCGCGTCGGGATAAACCTTCGGCCAAATTTTCAATAATTTCGCGACGCGTTCCCGAGCAGTCATGATTCCCGGGCCGATCCTGCGGCTCGTTCCAGTTTGGTTTTTGTCTTTCTCAGGATGCGTTTACCGCGGCGCAAAAGCCAGCGCGCCCACGCAAATTCGCTCGCCAAAACTAATAATCCGATCGGGATTACGATAGTTCCAGGACCGGGAGTAACTAATAGAACGATCCCAATCGCCACAATCGTTCCCCCAATGACTCCAACCACGATCTTACGCGTAACTGGCCAATCCTTCAGCCCGATGGAGTCGAGCGCCTTTCGCATCCACCGCATGCTTCGCTCTACCGCACGAGAGCGATGTTGCAACTAGACTGCGAACTTCCCGAGTTTTTGGCTGAGTTCAGGCGGGACGTGAGCGACGAGGACCGCATCGTTGTCTTCGTACTTGAGCTCGAGCACGTGGCCGACGCGGTGGATCTCCGCAATCAAGGCCGATTCACTCGCTGGAATCTTGAAACAGGAACGCAATCGCCAGGCGCTGAGCGAATCTTGCAACGCCTGCACGAGCTTGTTTACCCCCTCACCCGTGCGCGCGGAGATTGCGACGCTTCCTGGAAATCTTCGCAGATAAGTTTCAATCACCTCTCGATTTCTTGTCTCGGCGCCGGCCGTCGGGGCGACCGAAGCCGGGTGAAGATTGTCGATCTTGTTGAAGACGATCAGGGTCTGCTTCCCGTGAGCGCCAAGTTCCTTGATCACGTTCTCGACCGCTTCAATCTGATCGTCCACTCGAGGGTGCGAAAGATCGACAACATGAATCAACAAATCGGCCTCGCTCACTTCTTCGAGCGTCGCTTTGAACGATTCGATAAGGGTATGCGGAAGCTTTCGTAAAAACCCGACCGTGTCGGTGAGGAGGACGCGTTGTTTGTTTGGCAAAACGAAACTGCGTGTCGTCGGATCGAGGGTTGCAAAAAGTTTGTTCTCCGCGACAACATCTGCGCCGGTGAGCAAATTCAGCAGGGTCGACTTGCCAGCATTGGTGTAACCAACCACTGCGGCGACAGG
This sequence comes from Chthoniobacterales bacterium, assembly GCA_025934755.1. Lineage (GTDB taxonomy): Bacteria > Verrucomicrobiota > Verrucomicrobiia > Chthoniobacterales > UBA10450 > AV40. Next base: position 1,774 of record JAICWQ010000239.1, read on the forward strand.
CCATTGATGACGTTTGCGCCCTTGCCGTTGGACGGCCCGCGTTTTACGGACCGATTCCAGTTCGCGCTCAAGTCGGGCGATCCTCTCCTGCACCCGACGACGATCGACTTCCAACTGCGTTTCGCCCGGACCTCGGGTCCCGATGCCGCCGGTTTGGCGCGACAAGTGGTGCCACATCCGCGTTAATCGCGGCAGCAAATATTGCAATTGCGCGAGCTCTATCTGGAGCCGGCCTTCGCGACTCCGCGCGCGCTGCGCAAAAATGTCGAGAATCAGCTGGGTGCGATCGAGAACTTTGCGGGAGAGCAGGTTTTCCAGGTTTCGCCCCTGGGCTGGTGAAAGTTCATCGTCAAAAATCACCGAGGTAACTTGTTGATCCTGCAACGCCGGTTTGAGTGATTCGGCCTTTCCCTTCCCGATGTAGTACGGCGCGGTCGGCTTCTGGAGTTTTTGAGTGACAGTGTCGACGACCTCGGCGCCGGCCGAGTTCGCAAGTTCGGCCAATTCCTCGAGCGAATCCTGCAGGTCCCATTTCGAGACGCCTTGTTTCTCGAGGCCGATCAGGAGAGCGCGCTCGTGCGTTTTTTTCGGACGTGTCTCAATCATTCCCTTGCCGCGCTCCGAAAGCTTTCGCGAGCTGCGATATCCCTTTTACTGCTTCGTTCGTAGTCAGAAGCGACAAATTCAGCGATTGAAAATTAGTTTGTCGCCGAAACCAGGTCAACTGCCTTTTGGCGTAACGACGGGTCGCCTGTTGGACGGCGCCGACGGATTGCGGTTTCGGACACTTTCCCGCGAGCAATTCGCGAATCTCGCGCAGTCCAATCATCTTCGACGCGGTCTCACTCATCGCACCGGCGGCCC
>JAICWQ010000131.1 GCA_025934755.1 Chthoniobacterales bacterium
GGCCCGCTCTAAGCTTTAGGGGCGAGCAATGAGAAACCTTGCTGGCTGCCTGGCCAAACTCGTGGCCGTAACTTTTTTCGCTTTTCTGACCTCGAGCGGGGTTAGCGCGCAGGAGACTGACAATGCGACGACGGTGAGCCGAGTGACAGTTCGCGGCAACGAGGTCCGGGAATTTGACTGGGCTAAATCACACGCCCGAGCGCGAATTGTCTATGTCAGCTCAGGGCCCAAAACCCTGGGAGATCGACTGATCGATAACGACCTCCAGACCGTCTTTCGATTTTCCGAATCAGATCCGGCGCCCACTGTGGTTGTGGAGCTGGGTTCCAGCACCAAGCTACATCGGGTCAGCGCGGTTTTTAAAGCTGAGGATGCCAGGGTCGATGTCCTTTTACTTAACGAACTTCCAAAAGATCCCGCAGATTTGCGGTTCGCAAAGCCGGATGCATCGGGGGTGACTCTTCCGGACGAGCGCGGAACTATAACCGTTGATTTTTCAGTCAGCAGCGCGCGTTATGTTGCGCTTCGCTGGAAAAGGAACAGGCGCGACGAGCCGTTCACCGTTGCCGAGATCAGCGCATTCAGCAACGATCCTACCAACTTGATCACCACCGAAGACACGGCCCTGACAGAAAATGCGAAATCGCTGGCAATCGCGGAGCCGCCACCGGTCGGGATTGTCAGCCCGTAATTGATTCAGTTGGCGCCGAGAATCTTATCCAGGTCTGCCAGTATCTTGTCGTAGTTAGGCGGATTCTCTCCGCTATCCGACAAAATCTCGCCAGCCGCGTTGACCAAAATTAAATGTGGCACTTGCTGGATGAGGTTGCCCCGCAGGGTACCAGCTTTACCGGAGCGTTTGTCGTAAGCGACAGCCGGCCACGGCATGTTGGTCTGGCTGATGTAATTTTCCATGGCAAACTGGGAGCGATCTGCGCTGAAGAAAATGACTTCAAACTCCGGATGTCGGGAACCGACTCGGTTGTAGTAGTCGACCAGGCGCGGGGTAAATTGACGGCCCTCTTTTGATCCGAAAGCGGAGAAGAACAAGAGGTAGAGCTTTTTCTTCTCCAGCGCGGCATTATCAAACGGAACAAGCGCTCCCTCGTGCCAGTAGACCAGATCGTCCTTCAGATGATCGTACATCGTGCTCCCTTGTTGCTCCTCTCGGTGCAAGTTCGGCCGCGGCATTGGGTTTCTGGTCGGGAGTCCTTCGGCAGATTCGGTTGCCGCCCGCACTTGAGCTGCCTCTGCGTGTTCCTGGGCCATAGCGACCTCACTGGGTGATGCCTGGTAGGCGCCGCTCCGCAATGCTGCGACGAGCGGTTGAGTGGCGCCAGCCTTCAGAAGCTCGTTCTCAAGCGTCAAATCGAATCGGTCGGCGAACTTTCTTTCGGCCAATTCTCGAAGCACGGCTTCGCTGGAATAACCGGATCGCAGCATTAAGCTTAACTCCTTACCGGTAAGAGGCAGAATATTGGCGACCAAAAAATCCGCGGTCAGCAGAAAGCACAAAAATGCCAACAAGCGCACCATGGCTTTTTAAAAGCATGGACCGGGCCGATGTTTTTTGATGGCCAACAAGCGCACCGTTTACATGGACGGCGGCTCTGTCGTCAAGGGCGAGGCGTTTCAAATCAATTGACCATGGTCGGCGGTAGCCAGATTCAAGGTCCTCCGATCGTCTGCCAGTAACCGGGCGGTTTTAGCTGGCCCAACTTGGACTGAAGTCGGCTGCACCATTCGACCGAGCGCCGTTGGTCTGGTCGCTCGAGACGGTGCCCGGCCGTGCGCGGTTCGCCTCGTCGAGTTAGTTTCCTTTCAGCCGCGAGCGAACGCGCGAAGCATCGGGCTAATACCTTTGCCCCGAGATTGTAGCGTTTCCCTTACAACGCGATAGCAGCGGTGTAGCGGGCTCGAGGCATCGCGATTGCTGTTTTGAGCGTCGCGATGAACACGAATAACTGGAGGAATTCAAAGCGGGGCACCACCCTTGTCGAGCTGCTCGTCGCGGTGTCACTCGTGGTGGGCTTTTTCGTGTCGATATTCGAGGTCAACGGGATCTGTCTTCGGTATATCAGGGCGAGCAAAACCAATCTGGCCGTAGTTCAGGGTATTCAGGATCGCCTGGAGCAGCTCCGCAACATGACCTACACGAGCCTCACGACGGCCTCATCTGTCCAATCTCTGATGGCGACGCCAGCAAACGGGTCGGAGTTTCTGGCGCGGATTCCCACCGAGGTTGTCACTCTGACCGGCTATCAGAGCATTTCCAATTACTTCGCCGGGACCGCCGATGCAACAAAGACCCAGATTACTTTAGCGCCCGGCGCGTCATCCGCCACCATCAACACAACCGACGGCAGCCTTTCGAGCGCCGCGATCATCGAAGTTAAGGTCGCTTATACTTGGAACGAGATCTTTGGCGGGCGCTCCCGGAGCGAGGACAGCGAAACATTAATCTCTGCGGGAACCCGGAAATGAAACTCAATCACCGACGCCTAAGTTTAGCATTCACCCTCGCCGAGATGCTAGTCGCGCTGGCGGTAGGTTCGCTAATTCTCGCCGGAATAATCGCCGCTTCCGTCAGCGTCCAGAAAAGCCTGAACGCCACCAATGATTTCTTCTCCACCAGTATGCAGCAGATTCGGATCATCGATTATCTGAACCGCGATGTGAAGCGTTCCTACGTGGTGACGGCGTCCGCCGATCTGAAAACGGTGACATGCCTTATTCCAAACTATCTCAACGGCAGTGTCCGCACGACTCCGAGTGTGGTCACAAATACGAATGGCACCTTCGTTACTTATCCCGACAGCCGCAGTGTAGCCGACGCGACAACCACGAGTGGTTCGACCACAGTTACTTCGGCTTCGGCCAACTTTACCGCAAGCGATGTGGGGTCGTCGGTCGCAGGGGTTAATATCGCCAGTGGCACCAGCATCCAATCAGTAACTAATTCGACGACAGCTGTCATGTCCGCGGCAGCAACGGCAACTGGCAGTAACACAACCATTACAGTTGGTGCGACAACTGTGGTCTATTCGATCAGTGGCAATTCCATTCTCCGGACCGAAAACGGAGTCGTAACAAATATCGCGTCGAGTACTGATCAGTTACTTCCGCAAAGCACCAATATCACCCTGTCTAACACGGAATACACGACTACTCAGATAACATTCAAACCCATCTTGACCTCGGGAGGCGGTTGGGCCGAACAAACCGGAACGACGGTGTTTACGACGAGTTACCTGCGCAACAAGCGCCGCGGCTAGTTCAATTGCGAGGATAGGAACCAGAAAAATGAAGAACACTCAACAAGCCAATGGTGGCAGTGCAATTATGCTGGCCGTGCTGACCCTGGTGATCGTTTCACTGATCGGCGCGACCGTACTCTTCAATTGTACGACACGCTACAACGCGTCCTCTAAACAGATTAAGGGTTGGAACGAAGCCCTCTACGCGGCCGAGGCCGGAAGCGATGCTGCCTTCGCCGAGATCCGACATGCTTTAAGCAGCAGTACCAACTTTTCCACCGCTTTTGCGGCCGACGGTTGGACCGTGGCCTCCGCTCCGACCCCCGGCCCGGCATATGTTAAGGGCCCAATTACCGTCCACTCGGCCGACAATCGTGTTCAACAATTCACCGTCACGGTCGACCGATTTACCACGGCAAACACTTTTGACTGCTATCGGATTCGCTCGGTTGGAACGGCGACGATGCAGGGCCTGCACCGCACCGGAATGGACGATCGCCTGGTTGGCCAGTCGGATTCCTCATCTCACTTTGCAAACTCTTCCAATTTGCGGGGGGTTGGAGACAGCCTGGTTCGAAAGATCGATTTCAATTACGACCATTTCCTCGCGACTTATGGCGACGGAGATGGTAATGCCCCATCCCTTCAAACGGTGTTGACCCCGCAGGTTAGCCGGCGGATCGAGACGATCGCGGTGCCGCAATGGGCCATCATTGGAGCCCTAAAGGCGACTGGCAGTTTTAACGGTCCCGGATCTTCCGGTGTTGTCGACAGCTACGATTCCAAGAATGGCGCTTATACTTTCGTTGCCAACAATCCTGCATCGCCTCTTTATCAGTATTCGCGGAACGGCGATGTCTCAGTAGGAACTTCAAGTTTCGGCGAAGGCGGCCCGGTATACGGGAATGTGTCGACCAATGGTGGCAATGTTACCCATTCTGGGACCAGCATTAGTGGAACCATCGATAATAATGTCCCTTTCACGATCCCGCCGCTACTCCAGCCCGTATATCCCTTTGGCTACACTTCTTCGGGCTCGGGCAATACCACCATCACGGCGACACAGGCGTGGGGAAACGCAGTGAATCCGAATTTCTACGTTATTAACGGCAACTCAAGCAACCTTACGATCAATCCTTATACAGCGGGCGGTAAGACATACGAAACACATGTCACTGTGGTTGTGAATGGAAATGTGGGTAACGTCACGATAGCCAAAGGCGTGGTGGCGCAGATCTATTTCACGGGAAACTTGAGCGCGAAGGCCAACAACATTGTTAACAACAATGTGGATGGGACTTGGTCGGGAGTTTATCAATCAGATGGCGCTACCACCAGCTCACTGGTAAGCCGCGCTGGCGCGCTTCAGTTTTATGGCGTAAGTCCGACAGACGGCTCATACCAAACAATCAATATAGATCCTCCAGGCAACGTTTGGGCTACAATTTACGCACCAAGCGGCAACGTAACCATCGGCGGCAATCCGGATTGGTACGGCGCAATTGTTTGCCACGACTTTAGCGGAAATGGAAACACCGGTTTCCATTACGATATGGAAACGAATGCGATCACCACTATTCCGATCGATTACCAACTTGCCAGTTACATCGAAGATATTCGATAAGTCGATCGCGCCGTTCTGACTGGCTTTGGTCCCGGACTGTATTCCAGCCCGATTAGAACCGTTGACTCCTTCGGCAAGTGGTGAGGGGCACCGAGGGAGGTCTCGGCCACAGCAGCCGCTAAACCGTCCCCGTGGCCGGTCTGGCGGGAAAGCTGCTCTCACAAGCGATTGTCATAACACTCGGCATGCTTCGGTTCCTTTTTCGACAATCCCCCACTCTGGCTTTCATCGAAGCGCTGGCGCTGCTCTTCGCGATTACCTGGCTCGATCTGGCAACCGGGCACCAGGTATCCGTGGTACTGTTTTACACGGCTCCGATCGCCTTTGCGGTTTGGTTGTGCGATAACAAAAGTGTATTCGTCATCGCCGGTTTGGCCGGCGTACTCTGGTCGTGGGCGGATGTGGTGCTCGGCCATTCCTACTCCAACGGCAGTGTCCAAGCCTGGGAAATCGCGATTCGATTTGCCTTTTTCTTTCTGGTGGGAGCCGCCGCGATCATCATCCGAGAACGACAACGAGCTTCGCAGTCGCGCATCGCGCTTTTGGAACATACCCAACAACTCGAAAAACAGATCATCGAAGTCAGTGAATACGAGCAACAACGCATTGGGCGCGATCTTCATGACGGACTCTGCCAGTTCCTGGCCGCGATCGGTTGCGCGACCGGCGGCCTCAAGATTGATCTCGAGGATCGCGGATTGAAGGAACTGGCAACCAAAGCCTGCGATATTGAAAAACTTCTGACCCAGTCGGTAAATCAGGCCCGCGATTTGTCCCATGGCCTCGTTCCCGTGCAATTGAACGAGGCCGGATTGCCTGCGGCGCTGAACGAGCTTGCCGCAACCACGAGCCGATTGCTCCCAGTTACATGCACCTTTGAATCCGCCGGCGAAAGCCGAGCCGGCCGAAATGGCAAGGCGGCACATTTGTACCGAATCGCTCAGGAGGCAATTCACAATGCGACAAAACATGGCAACGCCCAGCGAATCGATATCCGGCTTAGCGCGAACCCAAGCGCAACCAGCCTTAGCATTTCCGACAACGGTGTCGGCATGCCGAAGAATGGCACCGCCACAAACGGAGTCGGAATCAGCATTATGCGTTATCGCGCCAACCTGATGGAAGGGGAACTGGCGATAGAATCGCCGATCATGGGTGGAACGGTAGTGTCGTGCACGGTGCCAACGGAAGGCGATTGATGAAAAGCGGGCACGAAGAAACATTTCGCGTCATTCTGGTCGAAGATCATCCGATTTTTCGCGATCAGCTGACCCAGCTGATCAACAAAGAACCGGGCATGCGAGTGTGTGGAGAAACCGACAATATTCATGACGGTTTCGATATGATCGAGTCGCAGTTGCCCGACATCGCAATTGTGGACCTTACCCTGAAAGGACCAAGCGGGCTGGAACTGATCAAAAACCTCAAGGCGAAGCAAATTGATGTTCCGGTGCTGGTTCTCTCCATGCACGATGAATCGCTCTACGCCGAACGTGTTCTCAAGGCGGGTGCCCGCGGCTATATCACCAAGAACGAAGCATCCAAGGAAGTAATGAATGCACTTTACGCCGTGATCCGGGGCGAGATTTACCTTCCAGCAAAAATCACATCGCGAATTTTGGAAAGTGTGGCCGTGGCTCGCAAAGGTGAAAATGGAGTTTCGCAACTCACTGACAGAGAATTGGAGGTATTCGAATTAATCGGGCGCGGCCAGAGCACACGTCAGATCAGTGACTGCTTGCACCTGGGCATGAGCACGGTGGATACTTATCGGGCGCGCATCAAAACGAAACTGCACCTGGAGAATTCCAGCCAGCTGTCTCACGAGGCAATCCGTTGGGTGACCGACGGACAAAAAGCGTCCGTCTAATCCAGATTTCTCAGGACGTAGGGTCTTCCGCTACAGCCGAATCAAGGGCCTGTGGCGCCATCACGGCATTACGGCTGCTTTGTATTCGGCCGTGATGAGACCAGCCAATTCGAGTCGGAAAAGCACCCGGCTCGCCTTTACCCTGATGGAAGTCGTAATGGCGTTGGGAGTCATCGGCACGATGGGTGCTGGATGCTATATCGGCTTCAATTCCCTGAATACGTACGCCGTCAGCTCGCGGCTGTACAGCGAGGCTCAGTCAGCCGCCCAAAACCAGATTGATTTGATTCTCTCCAAAGAACCGTTCGATCCGACAAAAAACAAGATCCCGACCGTTCTGACTGTCGGCACGACGACAACCCCTAACGTGTTTGTTTACAAGGATCCGGTAACCGGAAATGCCGTCGTCAGTGGAACGATGACGACCACCGTCACCGATACGGGGGCAACCATGACCTACACAGGATCGACGACCGCGCTCAACACCTATCGAGCGACGGTAACCGTCAGCTACAGCTATCGAAATAAAGATTACAGCGTGTCGATGGATACGATGCGCGCCGGAGACCAATGAAAAACTGTGAACTAACTTGTAAAGAGAGTGGGTTTACCGCCGCCGAGATGGTGGTCTCAACCATGGTCATGGCGATTCTTGGGATCATTTTTCTCAATGTTCTGAATTCCGGAATGATTCTTTATGCGAAAAACACGGCCGTGAATTCGGCGCATGAAGAAGGCCGGCAAGGCATCAACCGATTTACCCGCGACCTGCATGCGGCCATATCGGTGCCCCAGCTCCGGAACAACACCCATGATTCAACTTACAGCTGCGGCACCTACGAGTGCGGAGATACGAACAATACCAGCACCTTTGCCGTTGTCTCCTCGACGCCAGTTAGCGGCGTAGCGCCGACTGCGGCAGGCGTCTCGTTCCAGGACGTGGTTTCCGGCAGCCCGGACTATGTTTGGCAGGATCCGGGTAACAGCAGTCTGATCATGATCAAAGATCCGGGCAGCAGTCCCACCGCCGGAATGCGATTGATTGTGCCCCAATGGGGTTATGAAGACGCAATCACCAAAGTGGCCGGCGCCAGCACAAACCACTCCAATGTCTTTCTGTTTAATGGTCAGGACACGACAATCGCGGGGAATCTCGGCAGCCAGGGCCGCAAGTTTGGCCAGGCCGGCTATGCGGTCGGCCCCTATGCGATTACCTATTACACAGAGCGAATGCTTTATGTGGTGGAGGGCGGCAGTTATATCGCCGATGCGCAGGGGCCTTGGGTTCTATCAAGCGGTCAGTACGTTGCCTATACGAATCAAAGCGGCCAGCGCTACCGTTTCGAAAACGGCCAACTGAATCTTTATCGACAGCGATACACCGGCAGCAAATTTTATTGGAGTTTTGTCGCGACCGTAGCGCGTTATATCAGCAGCGCTCAGCCCTTTTATGTGCCGTTGAATGCCAATGGGACGCCGGATACGCGCTACGTCGGCGTAAAACTTTCAGCACGCGACCCGAGCACCAGCAATCGGGGTTATTCCGCGACTGCAGCGCTGCTCGATACCCAAATCGATTATCGGTCCCGCATTTGCCTCTATCAATAACCATGAAAACCCAGGACAATAAATCTGAACAGGGCAACGGCCTCGTTGTTACCGTATCCGTTGTAATGACCGTCCTTGCCATCCTCGGAGCGGCGGTCAGTTATACCGGCCACGTCTCGCATGTCGCGCAACGTTCTCGACGAACGGCACTGGCGATGGAAATTGCGGACGGCCACCTCGAATATCTTTTCACCAACTGGCGCAACATCTATCGCAAAACCTGGACCACTTACAATACCAGCTCGGGCGGAACGGATTATTCGATCGTCGGCACGAATTATTTCTACACTGATATGTATAACCCCACCACGGGATGTAGTGGATGCGCGGCGCCAACCCCAGTTCCTAACATGACTCCGTCAGCGACGCCCCCGCAGATTCCGCTTCCGCCGAAGTCGTACTTCCCGACCGAGGCCAATTACACTGTCTCACAGTACCGAATCCAGGGTGTCGATCCA
>JAICWQ010000223.1 GCA_025934755.1 Chthoniobacterales bacterium
ACTTTAATCAATGTCGTCGTCGCATCTTTCATCAGAACAGACTGCTGCCGGAGAATTTCAGCGCCAGGAAGATGCGTTTCGCGACTGGATTTCCAACGATGGATCGACGCCGTATCCCGCTACGGCCGGTCGCTATCACCTCTACGTTTCGCTGGCCTGTCCCTGGGCCAGTCGCACCGTAATCGTCCGAAAACTCAAGGGGCTCGTCCACGCTATCGGGATCACTGTGGTAGATCCGTTTCGGGACGAGAGAGGGTGGGCGTTTCGCGATCCCGAACTGAGCAAGCCTGGAAATTCGCTGAAGGATCTGGACAAGTTCGAATCGACCGACCCGAACAATCGCTTTCGTTATCTACGCGAGGCGTATCTCGCAACCGACCCGAATTTCAACGGCCGGGTCACTGTTCCGGTGCTGTGGGACAAAGAACTGAGAAAGATCGTGAACAATTGCGAGGACGATATTTGTCCGATGTTGAACTCGGTTTTCACCGAGTTCGCAGCGAACAAAGATCTCGATCTTTTCCCAAAAGACATCGAACAGGAACACGCGACTCTTTCGGATTTTCTTTACGAACACATCAACAATGGCGTGTATCGCGCGGGGTTCGCGACCAGGCAACGGCCTTACGAGCGCGCCTGCCAGCGACTTTTCGACGCGCTCGAGGAAATGGAAAAACGCCTGTCGAGTAGCCGTTACCTGTTTGGCAATCGAATCGTTGAAGCCGACTGGCGGCTGTTTTGCACGCTGATCCGGTTCGATGTCGTTTATCACGGCCACTTCAAATGCAACCTTCGGCGGATCATCGATTATCCGAACCTGCACGGCTACATGCTCGATCTCTATCAGGAGGCGGGAATCGCCGAGACGGTCAACATCGATCACATCAAGCGTCACTACTACATGACGCACGAAGAAATTAACCCGGCCCGGATCGTCCCGTTGGGGCCGGTCCTTGATCTTGCTCGTCCGTCCGGCCGGGACAGGTTGTAACAACGCGCTCGGCGTATTTAATCACACGCGCAAGCGGCACTGGAGACGAATTCAACTCGATTGCATTCTACCTTCTCCACTTGAGTTATCGATGCCCGCTCGCAAGAAACATTCTGTCGCCCAAAAAGGTGGTGCTCCTGAGCCGCCGCACGATAAATTGCACGCCAGCGAGGAGCAGTTTCGCCTCTTAGTGGAGAGCGTCGAAGAGTACGCGATCTACATGCTCGACCCGATTGGCACGGTCACGACCTGGAATTCCGGCGCCGAAAAAATTAAAGGTTATAAGGCCCAGGAAATCATCGGCAAAAATTTTGCGTGCTTCTATACTCCCGAAGACGTAGCGGCAGGACGGCCCGAACATAACCTGAAGATCGCGCGCGAAGTTGGCCACATGCGCGACCAGGGGAGCCGGGTTCGCAAAGACGGAACCATTTTCGAAGCCGAGGTGATTTTGACCGCGTTGCGCGACGAGAATGGCGATGTTCGCGGATATTCGAAAGTTACCCGCGATATCACAACGCAGGTGCTGGCTCGCGAAATGGAAGCGGGAAAACTCGCTGCCGAACAGGCGAGCAAGGCCAAAGACGATTTCCTCGCCGCCCTCAGCCATGAATTACGCACGCCACTGACACCCGCCCTCGCCGCCGCAAGTTTCCTCGCTCAGCAGCGTAAACGCATGCCTGCTGAATTCGTGTCCGAAATCGAAACGATTCAGCGCAATGTCCAGCTCCAGGCGCGCTTGATCGACGACCTGCTGGACTTGACCCGTGTCGTGCGCGGGAAATTGGAGCTGCACTTCGATCGCGTTGACGCACACATTTTGATCCGGGACGCTCTGGAAATCGCCCGCAGCGACATCATTGCCAAAGAGCTTCAGGTCTCGACCGATCTGCGAGCAAAGGAACACCAAATTTGGGCAGATCCAGTTCGGATGCAGCAGGTTTACTGGAATGTCATCAACAACGCGGTGAAGTTCACCCCTCGCAGCGGCAAGATCGACATTCGCACTTCGAACGACGTCCATGGCCGGCTCGAATTCGAAATCACTGACACGGGAATCGGCATTGAACCCAACAAGATTCGATCATTGTTCGAGCCCTTCGAGCAGGCCGATCCGTCGATTACTCGTCAATTTGGCGGCTTGGGTCTCGGGCTGGCAATCTCGAAGTACATCGTCGATTTGCATGAAGGCCGGATCTCCGTGGAAAGCCAGGGCCGCAGCTACGGCGCGACATTCAAAGTCATGATGATGGCGCTCCCTTCCCGCGTCGGCAAATCCGGGGTCCGATCACGCACACCGAACAAATTAACAAAGTCGCTCCGGATCTTGCTGGTGGAGGACCATGGTGATACGCGACGGACGCTGGCGCGACTTCTAAAGCATTTTGGTCACGACATCTCGATCGCCGACAACACTCAGAGCGCACTCGAGATTTTGAAATCAAAAACGCTCGACGTCGTGCTGAGCGATATCGGACTGCCCGACGGCAGCGGCTATGATGTCATTGCCGAGGCCAAACGCAGTCAGCAAGTCAGTGGAATCGCGCTGACCGGCTTTGGAATGGAAGAAGATATCAAGCGGAGCAAAGAGGCCGGATTTGATTTTCATCTAACCAAGCCGGTCGATTTCCAAGAGCTTCGAAGCGTTCTGGCGGAAGTTTCGGATAAGTAAGAGGCTGAGAGCGTGCTCCAGGGCGCTGAGGTAATTTGACTTAACCGCGTCGCGCCGTGGGGGTTGTCAAGTAGGTAAAATCCTGAGCCCGTGTTCAGGACCCGAATTAGTTAACAGGGTTGAGCAATTCTGCTCGTCCGCCCGTCAAACATTGATGGAGGGAAATAATAATTATATGAAAAAGCTAATATGCTCGGTGTGTATCGGAGGTCTTGCGCTGGCCACGGTCGCTCTGGGCGATAACAAACACCAGGGCAACGGTGGATCTGTAGGGGTGAGCCCGCGCGGTCACGCCTCGGCGCCAAGGGCGGTTGCGCCCGCGACGTCGCGTCGGATGACGAGCGCGCGCATGCCAATGCAGCGTTCGATTTCACGCGCCCCAGTTCGGCAGCGAACTTACGCGACAAGGCCGGGCGTGCACGCCAATGCCACCGTGCG
>JAICWQ010000046.1 GCA_025934755.1 Chthoniobacterales bacterium
CAAGAACGTTGCGACCGTGATTGAAAAATTAAAGCAGAACGGCGCGGCGGCGCTCGTGGTGAGCTATCCATCAGCAAACGTGTGCGATGTAGCAGCATCCCAAGACGCGCCGTGCGTGAGGTGGGGCGGCCTTCCCGGGCCGCAATATCACGTCCCCGGCGATCCGCAAAATCATTTCAACGCCGCTGGTCTTCATGTGATGGCATCGAGAATATTGCCGGCGCTTGAGAAATTGCTCGGCCAGAGGCATTAAATCGGACAGGATTAACTGGATTAAATTGGATGATTCAAAGGCGGAATCCTCAAATCGCGTTAATCCTGTCTAGTTCGCTGTTGGTTGTCGCTGGAGCACAGCTTGGGATGGCTGGTCCAATGCGCGTCGTCGCTTACGGGGACAGCGGCGTGTACGGGAAAGGCGTGGCCAGAAACGAAACCTATCCGGCGCAACTGGAAGCGATGCTTCGACAAAAAGGTTACGACGTCACCGTCACCAACGACGGAGTTAACGGCCTGACGTCGGCCAATGCGGTTGCCTACATAGGCAGTGTCGGAAAAGCAGACGTGGTAATCGTGCAGGTTGGAGTCAATGACGCGAAGCGAGGCGCGCCGCCGGGAACGATTCGTCAAAATGTCGCATGGGTAATCGACAAGCTGAAGGCGAACGGCGCGCGCGTGTTAGTGGTCAGCAATCCATTGGCCGACGTCTGCGACGTTGCGTCATCGAAAGCTGCCCCGTGCGTGAAGTGGGGCGGCGTTGCACCAGATACACAGTATGTCGTGCCGGGTGATCCGCAGCAGCATTTCAACGCGGCCGGTCTTCATGTGTTGGCGTTGAAAATCTTGCCAGTGCTGGAGAAGTTGCTCGACCAGAAGCATTCAATTCGACAGGATTCACAGGATTAAAATCGGATTCTCAAGCTTGTAATCCTAAAATCCCGTTAATCCTGTCTTGTCTCTCTCAAGTGTGAGACTTTTGACGGCGCAGCGTGTTGAAAGAAGGTGTGAGGGCATTCTGGGGAGCAGTAATTTCATTCTTCGTTGTCCCGGCAGCGTTCGGGCAAACTGAAAATCCATTTCGCGTTGAAATCGATCTCGGTCAGCAAACGGCATATCTGATTCGGGGGCGGCACATTGTGATGCAATCGCCGATCTCGAGCGGGCGTTACGGACATTTGACCGAAACCGGCTCGTTCAAGGTGATTGAGAAAGAACCGAATCATTACTCGAGCATTTACGGGAAGATCGTCGACGGAAATGGCCGGACCGTGATCGCCGATGCCGATGTCGACATGAAAGTTCCGAGCGGCTGCAAATTCGTTCCGGCGCCAATGCCGTGGTTCATGCGTTTTCACGGAGCTGACGGAATGCACGCCGGCTATCTACCTGGATATCCGGCGTCGCATGGTTGTGTCCGAATGCCGGATCAGCGCGCAATCGCCTTCTACAATGCGGTGGAAATTGGAACGCCGGTCACAGTGTTCGGCCGCACTCCGCGAACGAATCAATACTATCGGTATGGCGGGCAATCATCGCAGCGGCCTCCGCCATGGCCATGGTTTAATCGTCCGATCGGGCCGCAATATCAACCGCAGCCGCGGGTTTACGATTCGAGGCCGGTTTATCCGTGAAGAATAGTGACCTGTGACGAGTGACGAGTTTCAGAATACTGATCGCTGATCAGTCAACAGTTACGGCCGAGGCGGAATGCGCTCTCTGAGCGCGTTTATCGCCTTCGGAGAAGCCAATCCACCAAGGAAAACCTATGGCCGCTGGGTCGTGGATTTCTTGACCGTCGAGCTCGCGGCGGTCTTTGGTCCGTGCGTAAGATCGACCAAATCGGCAAGAATGTTCAGCGTTTCATCGCGCTCAGGATCGATCGCTGGCTCCTTGCTGTCGTCCGTTATCCCGGCCGCGTCGGCATCTTCGGGATCATCGGGCGCTGCTTCCGGAGAAACTTTCGCCACGCCGTCTTTTTTCGCCTGGGCCAATTTCCCCGGATACATGATCAGCTGGAGATTCGGCTTGTCGACGGTATCGAGAGTAACTCGGTATATGCTCGGTTCCTCGTCGTGCCGGGCGAGCCGTTCCTTCGCTCGGCTCTCTTTTCGCGCCTTGTCGTCCTGAATTTCTTTTTTGCGCGCGTCCTCGTTCAAGGTGATTCGATTTTCATCCAGCTTGTGACGAAGACGCTCCATGTCTTCCATCACGAAATGAAATTCCGGGTTTTTTTGCACCCGTTCGGCCGACCGGCTTTTCAATTCGTCAATGAACAACGGATGGCCGTCGGACCATTTCGTGAACCGCGCCTTTGGCACTTCGTCGTAGCCGAGGGGATTCTTTAAGGCGCCTTCGCCGAACTCGGGCAAATCGGTCAAGGTCGGCAACACAATGTCGGACGCGACGCCGTGAAGCTGAGTCGAGCCTCCCGCGACCCGATAAAATTTCTGAATGGTCAACTTGAGTTCGCCATCGTCGTCGGACCGGCTGCCGAGCAGCGAAGTGAACCGGCCGATTGGCAAAATGGTTTGGACCGTGCCTTTACCGAAAGTGTTTTTGTCGCCGACGATAATGGCGCGGCCATAATCCTGGAGGGCAGCCGCGAAGATTTCGCTGGCCGACGCGCTTTGCCGGCTGGTCAGAACGATCAACGGACCCGAATAGGCAATGCCAGGATCCGGATCGCTCGAAACGACAATGTTTCCGTTGGAACCCTTGGTCTGGACGATCGGCCCGGACTTCAAAAATAATCCGGTGAGCGAGATCGCTTCCTCGAGCGAGCCACCACCGTTACGACGGAGATCGATGACCAGTCCGCTGATATTTTCTTTCTTCAATCGCTTGAGCAGCGCCAGCACATCGCGGGTTGTGCTTTTCGCGTGCCGGTCCATGTCGGCATAAAACGACGGAAGCGTCAGCCAGCCCAGTTTCACCTGTTCGCCGTTTTCCTCTTTCTTAATAATAATGTCGGCGCGCGCTTCCTGGTCCTTCAGTTTAATTTCATCACGCACCAGCTCGATGTTTTTGCGTTGAGACGGATCGGGCGCGTTCGCGGGAATGGCGAGCAATCGGACCTTGGTGCCTTTTTTGCCCCGAATCATTTCGACCACTTTGTCGAGGCGCATGTCGCGCACATCAACGTAGTCGCCCTGGCCCTGGCCGACCGCACTGATTCGATCGCCTACTTTCAAACGTCCGTCGGTCTGGGCCGGTCCGCCTGGAACAAGGCTCTCAATTTTTGCATAGCCGTCTTCGGTCCGAAGCATCGCGCCGATGCCCACCAGTGACAGCCCCATCTGAATGTTAAAATTCTTGAAGTCCGCCTTGCTCAAATATTCCGAGTGCGGGTCGTATGTTTGGGCGAGCGCATCCAGATAAAGTTTCACCTGCTCGTCGCGATCTTCTTCGTGAACATTACGCGAAATCCGATCGTAGCGGCGCGCGATCAGCTGGGGTGGCGGTTCGATTGGATGCTCGCTCAACTTTTCCTGAAGCAATTCGCTGGCAACCCGATCGTGCCAGAGCTGATCTGCATCGGCTTCGTCCTTTGGCCAGGGAGCCTTTTCGCGGCGGACTTCCACGGTGGCGTTGCTTTTGAAATCGAAGGGTTGTTTTAGCAACTCTTTCACCTTGGCCACGCGATCATCGACCCGTTTTTGGTAAAGATCGTAAATCTCGTAGGCCGGCTTCAGATTACCGAGCAGGACGTCGTCGCCCAACGCGGTGCCATATTTGGCGGTCAAGGCGTCGACATCCTTCTGGGTAAAAAATAGATGACTAAAGTCGAGGAGCTCGAGGTAGTTTTTCAGAAACTTCTGCGAGACCTCCGCGTTCAGCTGCTGATGAGTATAATGGCCCTCCTCGAGCAGTCGCCCGACTGAGACGCAAATTTGCTCGGCGTCCGATTTTGCCTCGACTGTGCGCGGAGTTACGCCGACGAATGCGACCGAAACGACCGCGAGAAGCAGAGGAAATCGTAGTTTCATGGGATTTGACGCGGTCTCCACGTTCGCAGACTTCATGCCTAAAAGCAACCCAACCCAAGGACCCCGGAGTGACATGTGAGCATTTAAGACAACCCTACGGACGGAACATTCAAAATCTTTCGGGATTTCGACGCCTGAGAGCTTCATCAGGGTAATCCCGAGCGCGTCTGGCTCCGGGGAGATCGCTCATATAGAATGAACACATGAGATACGAAACGTTCTGTGGCGGGATCTTCGAAACGAATTGCTATCTCGTCTCGGCGCCGGAAGGATGGATTCTGTTCGATGCGCCGCAGGGCGCGAGCGACTGGGTCGCCTCCCGTAACATCGATCTCAAATTATTGCTCCTGACCCATGGCCATATCGACCACGTCCAGGATGTCGCCGCGGTGAAGCGGCGGTTTGGCTGCCAACTCGGTTGCCATCCGGCGACCGCACCAATGATCTCCGACCCGGATTTTCTCCGGAACTTCGGTTTCGAATTGGAGGTCGAACCAGCCAAGCCGGACTTCTTTATAGAAGAAACGCCGGCCCGAGAATTTCTCGGCTTGGAAATGCAAGTCCTCGAGGTGCCCGGGCATTGTCCGGGAAGTCTTTGTTTCTTCGCCCGAAACGACAACCTGCTCATCGGAGGGGACGTGCTCTTCGCGGGCGGCGTCGGGCGCTGGGACCTGCCCGGCGGAGATGCAGATCTTCTATTTAATGGAATCCGCCAGAAACTTTTCCCCCTCGGCGACGCCGTGACCGTTCTTTCCGGCCACGGGCCGCCGACGAAGATCGGAACCGAACGCCTAACGAATCCGTTCGTGAGCGAACAGGCAGATTAAAATTGCCTCAAAGCTTTCGGATCGAAAATCAATGAAGCTCGAGCAAAAGGTTTCCGAATAGTTCGAGACCGTCAGTTTCAGCCACCATTTCCCGGAGCGAGCACATCGCTTTCGGAATGTGTTGAAGAAAATGTTTGTGACCTTTGACCAGCCCGAGGAAGCCGTAAGCGCCAAGGGCCTGCATCAGGCGTTGCATGGCGCAGAGCCGCAGGATCTCGCAAAAACTCGGAGTCGGCTCGTCGCCGCAATAATGGTGGAGCAATTCGGCCCGTTCGGGCGCAGTTAGATCGACGTAGGGGTCGTAAAGCAATGAGGCCAGGTCGTATTGAGCGAGGCCTGGGCGCATCCCCTGAAAATCGATCAGATGCGAATGTGCGTTCCGCACCAAAATGTTCTGTGATTGAAAATCGCGATGGACTAAAACGCGCGGCAACTCCGCCAGCTTCCCGGCAATTCTCGCAAGCGCCGGCAAACCCGCGAGCTCGTCGATCTTCGCTGGTTCGACTTTGAAATATCTTCCAAGGCTGTTTTCGAAAAAATAGCTTTGTTCCCACACATACAGCGCGGCGTTGAATTCCGCAGGCAAATGCTGGCGCATTTCGATGCAAACCGATTCCGGAAGCTGGTGAAGCTTTTTTACTTCGTCCAGGGCCGATTCATAAAACGCGCGGCGGACCATCCATGATTCCGTTCGGTAACTGAACAAATCTTTTTCGCCCAAATCCTCGACCCAAATCAGACCCTCATCCGCGTCATGATAGTAAATCCGGGGCGCCCGGATTTCATGCGCCTCCAAAAATTGCGCGATCTCGACGTAGTGCCGGTTTTCTTCACGGCTGCGATCGTACTTCACTAAAATCAACGACTGTTCGGAGGAACAGCGAACGCGATAGAATTTCCGGTCCGACCCCCCTTTCTCAATCGGCGTAATTCTTATTTTGTCGACATTGAACCGCGGAAAATGCCGTCGGGTCTGGCGAAGAAGAAGGTCGGTTCGCATGAATCAGATGTCGTCGTTGCGATGAATGCCAGTGGCCGCTTTTCGGGCGCGGACAATACAACCAAACAGGTCGGCTTTGGAAGCAATTTGTGAACCGGGCCACATAATTGTGTCCTCGAGAATCGCGCCGGCGCCAACGCGGCAGTCCTTTCCTACTACCGAACAGCCTCGAATCGTTGCGGTCGGATCAATTGTCGCGCTCGGGTGGATTAAACGAACCCAGTCCGTCGCCTTCACATAAGCAGGCCGCCAACCGGCGATGATCGCTCGATGCACTTCAAAATATTCGGCCCGCGATCCCAGGTTGAACCACTCGCCTCGATCGAGAACTACACCGCCAATTTTGCCGCCTTCGCCAATCCAGTCCCCCAGAACTGGAATGAAGGAAATCTTTTGCCCTGACGGAATCCGTTCGAACACCGCGCAGCTCCAGATCGCAATGTTTGCGAAGTCATAGTTCCCGGGGAGGCCGTATCGATTGGAAATATCAACGACTCGGCCGTCCTGAAACGCGATCGCGGAACCTAGCGGGGTCTCGCGCAAACCGAGAGTGACGTCGTTCCCCCGCTTGAAATGCTCATCGACCAGCGGTTGCAGCGCCACATCGGTCAAAACATCGCCGCTGTAAGTAATGAACGGTTCGCTCCCAAGCCGGGTCTCGATGTTTTTGATCCCGCCCCCGGTGTCGAGCAATATCGGCTCGTTCACAAAAGTGAGATCGACGCCCGGGTAATGGTTTTCTGGAAACGCCGCGGCGAAAGTTTCCGGAAGCCGATGCGTGTTGATGAATATCTTTTCGATTCCGAGCTCGATCAAATGGTCGAGGGCGAAAGTGATAAGCGGCTTTTGAAAGATTGGGACGAGCGGTTTCGGCAGTTCTTCGGTAAGCGGCCGAAGTCTCGTACCGAGCCCGGCGCCGAGGACGAATGCTTGTTTGATCACGGCCATGGCGCTAAAAATCGGGAATGGCGGAGGAAATAGTCTGGCGCGGGAGTGTTTCGCAATGGAAAAACTTTGGGTTCTTTCTTTTCCAGGTGCTGATCGCGGCGGCGATCGTAATCATTTTCATTTTACTGGAACGCCTGGCCTCGCCGGAGATCAGGAGCTTCAGCCCGTACATTTTGCTTCTCTTGGTCGTGCCCATCTTTATCGCGGCGAAACGTTATCTCCAAACGAAATGCACCGTTTATGAGCTGACGACGGAGCGATTGAAAACGACGGAAGGGGTTTTTAGCAAAGTGACAGACACCCTCGAGTTTTATCGGATCAAAGACATCGAAACTCAGCAGCCGTTTCTGTATCGGATGTGCACGATTGAAAACGTTCAGCTCAATACTTCGGATGCGTCCTCGCCGGTGGTTTTCATGGAGGCGGTGCCGCACGGCGCGGCGCTGGCCGACAAGATTCGCAATCAGGTCGAAATGATTCGGCAACAAAAGGGCGTTCGCGAAATCGACGTCGAATAAGCCCCGTCCGTGACCGATTACTTTTGACCTCGGCTGACCACATCGA
The DNA here is from genome assembly GCA_025934755.1 of Chthoniobacterales bacterium. GTDB lineage: Bacteria > Verrucomicrobiota > Verrucomicrobiia > Chthoniobacterales > UBA10450 > AV40. The sequence continues at coordinate 7,323 of JAICWQ010000046.1, forward strand.
GGCCTTTGGTCAGATCGTTCAACGCACGCAAGCAGGCAGCTTTGTGTTTATCGATCCAACGTTCGGCGATTTGCTTCAATGGCGCCGGATTAAGGTAATGGAGTTTTTCGCGGCCATTCCAAAGCGGGACGATGAGCTCGGCCTGGATCAGCAAATTGAGATGTTTACTAATTCCCTGACGGGTCATGTCGAGGTGGTGGCAAAGCTCGTTCAAAGTTTGGCCGTTGTTGCGGTGAAGGTGATCTAAGAGGGCGCGGCGGTTAGGATCGGCCAAAGCTTTGAACACGGCATCCATGCTGGGTAAATTATGCAACCAAAAGGTTGCATAATTGCCCGGACTGACAAGCCTCTTTGCTAATAAAAGACCGAGCCGCCGGCGAGGCCGATCACTCGTTACCGGCCGAGGATCGCTCGCTACGTCTTCTTCAGGTAAAGCGTCCGCGTCCCGAAATCGATGATTCCGTGATGACGATTCAGAATTTCGGCGCCGAGCAGGCCGACCGCCGGCGGCGACAATTGCAGGGCTTCGTTCAAGATTCCGCCCAAATCGACCACCCCGACGTCGTTGCGTCCAATGTCGACCATGCCCACCGACAATTTCCGGATCCGGGCGACGTCGAGTCCTTCTTCCTTCATGTTGATCGCCGCCGAAGCCATACGCGTCTGTTCTGTCGGGATGTGCAGCCGCTTGACGAAAGGTTTATGCAAAAGAGTGGCGAAGGCGCCGGTGTCCACCATCAACCGGGCTTGGGAGCCGTTGACCAGGCCGTTGACGTACAAATTGAATCCCTCCGTCACGAACATCGGCACTTTTTGAAATCCGCGAAAATCGAGCCCGGGCACTGGCAGAGGCTGATCGGGTTGCAGGTTCAAAATGAGAAGTTGCCGCTGACAATCCAATACTGCCCGGCTGGCGAAAAGAACATCAGTGCCCAGAATTCCATCCGCCTGTTGTTCATGCGCGCTTCGGGACGCCCTGCGCGCTCCGTTGAGATCGGCGGAAATCGCGGGCACTTCCCCGACCGTCAGCCCGCCCAGGCGCAGAGTACGCGCCATTACCAAAGTGTTGTAAGAACCGTTCACCCGTACCCGAGCGGGATATTTGGAATCGGTCGGAATCTGGCTCACCCCAAAGTGGCTGCGCCGTCTGGAGGCAATCACTGTTCCGGGCGATCCGCTATCAACAATCAACAGGGCAGGTTTGTCATTGATCCAGGCATGCACCAATAAATGATTCTGGCGGGAGCGAATCAGCGGCAATGCCTCGAACTGTGTGCTTTGCCCGATCGTCGCCGGTTCGGAACGCGGCGCAGCGTTCGTCGCCAAAGGAATGGAAAAGCCGACTGCGCACACCATCGGCAAAATGACTCGCGCCCCATCCGCAAAAAAACGGCCCCTGGAAATCACGGCGCCGAGAATAGCATCTTTATCGAAATGCGGAAACGAATTCCGCTGCCGATCGTGGAAATTTGTGAAAAGCTGCTTTTGGCGTTGCCCGATGCTGTCCGGTAAGATTAACTCTCGCCGACTCCGAGCGCGTTTAACCCGTGGAAACTCCGACGATTTCGCCGCCGCCCGCCGACCAGAAATTCGTCCGCGGACTTGGCTTTCTCGACTCCACTATGCTCGTTGCCGGGTCGATGATCGGCTCGGGCATCTTCATTGTTTCCTCAATCATCGCCCGCCAGGTCGGGGCGCCCGGGTGGCTTTTGGTGGTGTGGATCGTAACCGGCCTGCTCACCCTGATGGCGGCGCTGTCTTACGGAGAGTTAGCCGCAATGATGCCGAAAGCCGGGGGGCAATACGTCTACTTGCGGGAAGCGTTCTCGCCGCTGTGGGGATTTCTTTACGGCTGGACGCTCTTTCTCGTAATTCAAACCGGAACCATCGCGGCGGTGGCGGTCGGGTTTGCTCGCTACACCGGCGTGTTGATTCCGTGGTTTTCGGAATCGAATTACTTGATCGCGCCGATCCGTTTTGGCGGTTACGCGTTTTCTCTTTCCACCGCGCAAGCTCTTGGGCTGGCCATGATTGCGCTGTTGACATTCATGAACACGCGAGGGCTGAAGCTTGGGGTGCTCGTGCAAAATGTTTTCACCACCGCAAAAACCGGCGCGCTGATCGCATTGATCGTCCTCGGAATTATTGTTGGAATAAGATCGGGCGCCGGAGCGGAAAACTTTCACGATTTGTGGAGAGTGCGTGGTGGACTGCAGGAGGTCGGCGCCGGACTGACCGCGGCAGCGGCATTTGGATTGTTTGTTGGCATCTGCGTCGCGCAAACCAATTCGCTTTTTTCAGCTGACGCCTGGAACAACATCACCTTCACCGCCGGCGAAGTGAAAGATCCTCGCCGAAATATTCCACTGTCGCTGGCCTGCGGAACGTTCCTGGTAATCGGGTTGTATCTGCTCGCCAACGTTGCTTATCTGGCGGCGCTGCCGTTTCACGCAATCCAGAACGCGCCCAGCGACCGGGTCGCATCCGAAACCGCGAACGTTATTTTCCCAGGGGCCGGCGCCACCATCATGGCGGTGGCGATCATGATTTCCACCTTCGGTTGCAATAACGGCCTGATTCTGGCCGGGGCGCGCGCCTATTACGCGATGGCTCAGGATGGCCTGTTCTTTCGACGGGTCTCCCGGTTGAATAAGAGTCACGTGCCGGCCTGGGGCCTGGTCATTCAGGGAATTTGGGCAGGCGTCCTTGTTCTCCCGCGCACGGTGAAAATCGATGCTACCGGAAACGTGACCGGTTACGGAAATCTCTACGGCAACCTGCTTGATTACGTTATTTCGGCGGCGCTCATTTTTTACATTCTTACGATTGCGGGTGTTTTCATGCTGCGCTGGAAACGCCCTGACGCTGAGCGGCCTTACAAAGCGTTCGGATATCCATTGATACCGGTTCTCTACATCATCGGGGCGAGTGTGATCCTTGTTGTTCTTTTCGTTTACCAGCCGGCGACGACGGTGCCGGGTTTATATATCGTCCTGACGGGAGTGCCGATTTACTTTCTTTGGAAATTCTTCGGGAAATCGCAGCGTTCATCTGAGGCAACTGCCGATCGCACCGAGTAAGTGGAAGAGATCCGAACCAGGAGGGCACATGGCTAAACTATTCGCAAGAAAACCGCTCGACCGTCTCATGCAGGAAGCTGACGAAGTCGGTGAGCACACTCTGAAGCGTTCGTTAGGCTGGATGAACCTGGTCGCGCTCGGTATTGGCGGAATCATTGGCGCCGGTCTGTTCGTGCGCACCGCGGCGGCCATCGCCGATCGGGCAGGTCCGTCCGTCGTTCTCGCGTTCGTCGTCGCCGGAGTCGGCTGCGCTTTCGCGGGTCTTTGTTACGCCGAGTTCGCGTCCATGATTCCGGTTGCGGGAAGCGCCTACACCTACTCCTACGCGACCATGGGCGAATTCGTGGCCTGGATCATCGGTTGGGACTTAATTCTCGAGTACGCGGTCGCCGCATCCACTGTGGCGGACGCGTGGAGCGAATATTTCAACCGGGTTCTCGGCTGGTTTAATGCCGCCTTGCCATACCAATGGACTCATTCGCCATTCGAACATGATGCCGGCGGCACTTACGGCATGATGAATGTGCCGGCGTTGATCATTTTGCTGGCTCTGACTTTATTGCTGATTCGGGGCACCAAAGAATCTGCCTTGGTCAACGGCCTGATCGTAATTTTAAAAGTCGGCATCGTTCTACTTTTCATCGGGATCGGTTGGCAATTTATCAATCCGGCGAACCACACTCCGTTCATTCCGCCGCCGACCTCTCACACGACCGCCCAGGGGATTACCCACCATTACGGCGGTATGCTCGGAATCCTCGGCGCCGCCGGCGTAGTATTTTTCGCTTATATCGGCTTCGACGCTGTCTCGACCGCCGCCCAGGAAGCGCGAAATCCGAAGCGCGATATGCCGATCGGTATTCTGGGCTCCCTGGTGTTTTGCACGGTTCTTTACGTGTTGTTCTCTTACGTGCTCAGCGGCGTGGCAACGGTTGAAGACTTTCGCACCGCCGGCCGCGAAGCTTCCGTTGCGTTTGCGATCAGCAAATACATGCACGGCTACGAATGGCTTTCCCGGGCCGTCACCGTTGCCATTCTATTAGGCTTTTCATCCGTGATTTTAGTGATGTTGTTAGGCCAATCGCGGGTCTTTTTCTCGATGAGTCGCGATGGACTTGTGCCGGGCATTTTTTCGGAAGTGCATCGCCGTTTTCGCACGCCGTGGAAATCCAACATGCTCTTCTTCGTCTTCACCGGCGCGTTTGCTGCATTCGTGCCCGCGGATGTAACCGGCGAAATGACGAGCATCGGGACGTTGTTCGCATTCATTCTCGTTTGCGCAGGAGTGTGGATCATGCGGGTTCGCAGCCCCGACCTTGAACGCGGATTCCGCGTTCCGGCTGCACCACTGGTCGCCATCCTTGGCATCATCACTTGCGGGGCGATGATTTACGGGCTCGGTTTGACGAACTGGATTCGGCTGATCGTATGGCTGCTAATCGGCTTTATCTTCTATTTCGGTTACGGGAAGAAACATAGCCACCTTGACGCGCCAAAGCCGCCCGACATGCCGGAAGGAATAAAAATGACGAGGGACGGGTTGCTGTGAACGACGACGAATGCCCGATCGGGGCAGTCGCGATCTAACCCCAACTACTTTCGCCGAAGCTGCGTCCCGGGCTGCTCGGGCCGACCCCAAGTAACGCGTCCGCACGTCGCTTCAGGGCAGCGCCATTTTGGCGTTTGCCAAATGCACGCCGAGCCGCATCCAGCTTTTCCACCGGCAAATCCATCGCTCGCAAAATCTCCCAGTCCTCATCGCTTAGCAGCGCGCGATCTTCCTCGCTCACCGCGCGTTGTTGCAAACGTGAAACAATTTCAGTGAGCGCGCTCTTGTTCGAAGCCCGCGAGAGATCGATCAAGCGTTGGAAGCTTAGATGGAACGGAATCGTCGCCACGTCGACTTCATCGCTGCCGGCCACTCCCTCCGCCGGCATGGTGACCTGGTCAGAAGTTGCCGCTGAGTTCCACACTGACTTCGGCTGGAAATATCCGATCTCCAGTCGGTAATTTTCGCAAGGGTGCGCAACGGTCAGATAACAACTGCCCGCCATTGGCTCGACCGGGTGGATCAACTCTTCGTTGCCGTCGGCCCGATAAACGCGGAGATGGACCTGCCTGTCCACAGGGGCGGTGTTCTCAAAAATTGCGGCCCAGTCGATGTTCCAGTAGACGAAAAGAGTTAAAGGATCGCGAGCGATCGCAAACAAAAGCGGCGCGCCGTAAACTCGCGGCAACTCGACCGCGTCGGCCAAATCGGCCGGAAGTTTTTCGCTTCTGGCCAGCTTCACCACCGGCCCATTGGAAATCCGATACCCTTTCGGTGCGTCCGCGGGCAGTTTGTTCTCGTTGGTTATTTCTTCAGTCATCGCGCAATGTTGAACAACTTCACGGAAACCGCGCAAACACAAAGCGGAATTTGCGCCAACTAGGGGAAGATCGACAATCGATTTGCTCTCGCATGCCAACAATGGATAAGCCCTACATCATCTTCAATCCAAAGGCCGGATCGGCGAGGCATCGGAAAGATGTCCGCGCCCGGTTGAAAAAGCTTCAGCCGATCGCATTGCGCACAACCTGCAGGAAAGGAGAAGCCGAGAAATGGGCAAAGCACGCTCTCGGTTCCGAGGCGCGGCTGATCATCGTCGCCGGTGGTGACGGAACATTAAATGAAGTTGTGAATGGCCTAGGGAGCTCCGTTCACAGGATGCACATTGGAATTCTGCCCCTCGGAACCGGCAATGATTTCGCACGCACCCTCGGCCTGCCATCCAAGATGGAGGACAATATCGATATCCTTCACTTCGGAAAAACAAGGCGAATCGATCTCGTCAGAGTCAACAGCAAGCGTTCGAGATATTTCATCAATGTATCTGCGGGAGGTTTTAGCGGCATGGTAGACGAAAAGATGACGCCGCGGATCAAGCGAATCTGGGGACCGTTCGCTTATGTTCGCGGCGCAGCCGCTGCCCTGCCAAACCTTCATGCTTACAAAACGACAATCGTGCTGGACGATCGGGAACGATTTTCGCTCGAACTTTACAATGTGGTGGTGGCGAATGGCCGCTTTGTTGCCGGCGGATTGCCAATTGCGCCAACGGCTGATCCCGGTGACGGAAAACTCGACGTGGTCCTGATTCCAAAACTTGGCCCTGGCGAAATGGCGTTGCTGGCCGCCCAAATCGTTTTAGGCAAACATCTCTCAAGCAGTGCGACCATACTCAGACAGGCCAAAAAGGTCGCAGTCCGGTCGCGCCCCGCCATGTATTTCAATGTTGATGGCGAGCTGGTTGGAAACGCGCCTGCAGTATTTCAAATCATCCCCCGCGCGCTAAACTTCATCGTTACGTGAGAACATCGAAAATAATCCAACTTAGCGAATTGAAGGAACGCGTTGCTAAACTGCGCGCGGAAGGGAGAAAAATCGTCGCCACCAACGGTTGTTTCGATTTGCTTCACGCCGGCCACGTTCGTTATTTGGCAACCGCTCGGGCCCTCGGCGACATTCTGGTCGTCGGCCTGAATGGCGATCAGTCGGTTCGCGAACTTAAAGGGACAGACCGGCCAATTAATAATGAACAGGACAGGGCGGAACTTTTGGCAGCGCTCGAATCCGTTGATCTGGTTACGATTTTTCCGGAACTACGAGCGACCCATTTCATCGAGAACGCGGCGCCTGAGGTTTATGTAAAAGGCGGCGATTATGATTCAGAAACGCTGAATCCAGAGGAACGGGCCGCCCTCAGGAAAATCGGTTCCCGGATCGAGATCGTGCCGTTTGAGAAAGGTTACTCGACTTCCGGATTGCTTGGAAAATTGCGAGGGGACAAAAAGTGAAATCACTTGGCCTCGGCATCCTCGGGTCCGGCAAGGGATCCAATTGTCGCGCAATACTCGAGAGTATTCGCGCGGGAACGCTGCCGGCCCGCGCCTGCGTTGTGATTTCTGATGTCCTGGACGCGCCAATCTTGGAGATGGCGCGAGAGTTTTCCGTTCCCAACGCGTATCTGCCGCCTGGCCAATTTCGAACCCGGCTCGAGCCCAACATTGAATCCGAGCTTGCCCGGATGTTGCGCGAAGCGGGCGTCGATCTTGTTGTTCTCGCCGGCTTTATGCGCGTCCTGAAGGCGCCGATGCTTGAGGCGTTCTCGCGGCGGATCATTAACATTCACCCGTCGCTGCTCCCAAAGTTTCCGGGACTGGAAGCATGGAAGCAAGCGCTCGCGGCCGGAGAAACTATCACCGGATGCACCGTGCATTATGTCGACGATAAAATCGATCACGGTGATATCATCGCTCAGCGTCAGGTCCCGATTTTGCCTAACGACTCAGCCGAAAGCTTGCACGCGCGAATTCAAATCGCCGAGCACGAGCTTTATCCGGCAGTCATCGCGCAGCTGTGCGCTCAAGCTCTATCCGTGCTCTGACTTTTGATCGCGAGCGAGCAAGTCCTCCATCGCTCGCATCGGCGGCTTTCCCTGATGAACCAAAGCGTAGACCTCGTCGATCACCGGAGTGTTGACGTTTAGTTTGCGGGCGCACTCGAATGCGCTTTTTGCCGTCGGAATCCCTTCGGGGGTGGTTTGCATCGATGCGGTGATTTCTGGCACGCTTCGTCCGCGCCCAAGCTCTTCTCCCACACGTCGATTGCGACTGTGTTTGCTAAAGCAGGTGGCGACAAGGTCCCCGGCACCACTCAATCCGTAAAACGTTCTCACATCTGCGCCCATCCTGGTGCCGAGTCGAATCATCTCAGCCAGGGAACGTGTCACTAAAGCCGCTTTCGAATTGTCGCCCAGACCAAGCCCATCCCCAGCCCCGGCCGCAATCGCAAAAATATTTTTGAGGGCGCCGCCGAGCTCGATTCCAGTCAGTTCCTCGCCGGTGTAAATCCGGAATCGCGGCGTGCCGAGGTAATCCTGGAGCTCGGTTGCGCGCGCCGGCTCCGTGCAGGCCACGACCGTCGCGGTGGGCAGTCCGTGCGCAACTTCGATCGCCAGGTTAGGACCGGAAAGCACCGCCACCGCATGTCGCGGAAAGCTATCGCTCAGGATTTCGCTCATCCGCTTGCCCGTGCCATGTTCGATTCCCTTAACACAACTCAAAAAGACGGCGTCGTTCCGGGGGGAAAACGGCCGAAGATGGCCGGCAACTTCCCTCACCGCGGTCGACGGTGTCACGAAGACAATCAAGCTGGCGTCGGCACAGTCTTTAAGCTCACTCGTTAGGCTGACTGACTTGGGAAGAACTACACCGGGCAGATGAATTTTGTTTTCGCGCGTGGTCCGGATTTCCTTGATCCGCGATTCGTTGTTTCCCCATAGCAGTACTGAGTGGCCCCGGTCCGCCCAAATTACCGACAAGGCGGTGCCCCATCCGCCTGCTCCAATAATTGCGATCCGGTCGAGTTTCACTTTCGGGTGAATCGTGGTTCGGTGCCGTCAATCAATCGCGAAAGGTTCGATCGGTGGCGAATAATGACGATCGCCGCCAGACATAACGAAAAATAAAACAGCACCGGGGATTGCAAAGTACGCAGAAAATAAAGGGCAATCATTGCGAGCGGGAGCGCTAGGGCGGCTCCGACGGAGGCAACAGAAACGTAGCGAGTGATTTTGAACAAGACGATCCACACTGCGCCCATGATTAACGCCGCTATCCAACTAATGCCAAAGATAACGCCCAGGGAAGTGGCGACCCCCTTGCCTCCTTTAAAGCCAAGCCATACCGGATAGCTGTGACCAACCACCGAAAAAATTCCGCCCAAGGCGGCGCACACATCGGTAGCCATCGGATTCAGACCGCAGCGACGCGCGATCGCCTCTGCCAACAACACCGCCACCAGTCCTTTGCAGAAATCGACGAGAAAGACGGGATATCCAACGCGCTTTCCGAGAACCCGCGTCACGTTGGTGGCGCCCACATTCCCACTTCCAACCTTTCGGATATCGATTCCGCGCACCCGGCCCACGACGTACGCGGTTGGAAAAGAGCCGAGGCAGTAAGCGATCAATCCGACGCTGACAAAGCAAAGCATGGCGGGGCTTTTAATGGACCGAAAGCCCAGGCAAAGGGGAGAACGTAGCTCTCAAGTGCTTGCCTTTAAGCCATATGTGCAAAATAATTACATCGGCTGGCGTCACGCCACTAATTCGTGCCGCATCCCCAAGACAAGTGGGCCGAACTTTGTCGAGCTTTTGCCGGGCTTCAGCGCTCAGTCCTTTCACTGCGCCAAAGTCGAAGCCATCTGGAATCTTCTGAAGGCGACTTTGCTCCAGGTCGTTGTTCTGCTGAGCTTGGCGCAGCGAATAACCCTCATACTTGATTTCCGTGGCCAGCAAATCCCAAATTTCAGCGCTGCCGGCCGATCGGATATCCTCCGGAAGATTCTCAGCGCCAAAGTCAGGCCGTTTCAACAGGTGACTGAGTGAAGTACCGCCCATTTTTGTTTGGTTCAACAACGCGCGACACTTTTGGAGAAGATCATTCTTGGCTTGGAACGAGTCCCAATGTTGCTGACCGATCAGCCCGACCTGGAAGGCCTGCGGGGTTAGACGTTGATCGGCATTATCATGGCGCAGATGTAAACGATCTTCGGCGCGGCTGGTGAACATTCGATACGGTTCCTCAGTCCCTCTGGTGACCAAGTCATCTATCAGCACACCGATATACGCCTCGCTGCGTTTCGGAATGAACTCCGGCTTTTGGTGGACCGCCAATGCGGCATTGGCACCGGCAACCAAACCCTGAGCCGCAGCTTCTTCGTAACCAGAAGTCCCATTGACTTGACCGGCGAAATAGAGGCGCTGCACCCGTTTCGTTTCAAGGGTATGGAGAAGCTGAGTTGGCGGAAAATAGTCGTATTCGACCGCGTACCCGGGCCGCATAATCTCGGCCCGTTCCAGTGCGGGAATGGAATGAACAAACTCGAGCTGGACCTCGTAGGGCAAACTCGTCGAGATCCCGTTTACATAGTACTCCTCGCTGTGACGCCCCTCCGGTTCCAGGAAGAGTTGATGCGTTTCGCGATGGGCAAATTTGACGACCTTATCCTCAATGGACGGACAGTATCGCGGACCAGTGCCTTCGATTCGACCGGCATACAAGGGAGACCGGTGGAGGTTTCTTTGGATGATTTCGCGAGTCCGACTGGTAGTATGGGTGATCCAACAAGGCAGCTGTTCCACGTGGAACTCTGGCCCGGTTACGTCGTTCAGGGTGAAAATATCGTCCTTCGCCCTTTGGCCAGCCTTCCAAAATGAAAACCTGGGAGGTGGTTGATCTCCCGGCTGAATTTGGCAACGATCGAAATCAATCGATCTCCCGTTCAGCCGGCAGGGCGTCCCGGTTTTAAATCGGCCGACTTCAAACCCCAATTCCTTTAGACTGATGCTCAAGCCGGAGCTACTGTCCGCCATTCTCCCGCCCGGCTTGCTGTTTTCGCCGACATGCAAAAGCCCGCGCAAAAATGTCCCCGCCGTAACAATCACCGCATCACTGCGAATCTCGAGACCCAGGTCCGTCTCAACGCCGACCGCCCGGCTATCGTGCACAAGAATCCTCGATACCGTGGCCTGTTTCAACTGGAGCCCAGGGGTTCGTTCCAAGATCGCTTTCATTCGAAATTGATAAGCCTTCTTGTCGCACTGGGCCCGGGGCGCCCGGACCGCGGGCCCTTTTGACCGGTTAAGCATCCGAAATTGGATCCCAGTGGCGTCTGCGTTGAGTCCCATCGAGCCGCCCAGAGCGTCGATCTCTCGAACGATCTGGCCTTTACCCAATCCGCCAATCGCCGGATTGCACGACATCTGCCCAACCGTGTCCAGATTCTGAGTCAGCATCAGTGTGCGACAACCGAGTCGGGCCGCGGCCAAAGCGGCCTCGATCCCGGCGTGACCGCTACCAACAACGATCACCTCGTAATGACCTGGCAATTTAAACATTCCGGTTGCGCTCCAGAATTCCCTGATCCGGGCAGGGCAACAGTTCGGCAAGCGCAAATTCCTGCACCTCGCCGGACAGGGTGGCGGAGACCACAATCAGCTTCGGATTGAATTCGGCCAAAACTTGTCGGCAAGCGCCACATGGCGCGGCCGGCCGTGCAGAATCAGTGACAATTGCGATGGCCACAAATTCCTGATTACCCCTCGAGACCGCCGAAGCCACAGCGCACCTCTCAGCGCAGACGGTTAGTCCGAACGACAAGTTCTCAATGTTACATCCCGCGTATATGTCGCCCGACTTTGTTTGGAGCGCCGCGCCTACCGCAAAATCGGAATATGGCGCATAGGCTTTGCTTCGCGCATCGCGGGCGGCGTCAATTAAGCG
>JAICWQ010000094.1 GCA_025934755.1 Chthoniobacterales bacterium
AAGGATGAAGGATGAAGGATGAAGGGCGCATCACTCACAGCAATAGAAAGAAACTTAGATGAAAGGCGTTGAAGGAAAAAAGTTGTCAGCAAAACAGCGGGAAGAACTACTCAAAACGTTGAAGGCCCGTTTCGAGAAAAATATGAACCGCCATAAGGGCGTTGAATGGGCCAAAGTCCAAGCAAGGCTGGAAAATAAGGCGGAGAAACTGTGGTCACTCCACGAAATGGAGCGAACGGGGGGCGAACCGGATGTTGTTGGTCACGACAAAAAGACGAGCGAATACATTTTCTTCGATTGTTCGGCGCAAACCCCCACTGACCGGGTAAGTCTGTGTTACGACGATGAAGCGCTGGCCGCGAGAAAAGAGCACAAGCCGAAAGGCAGCGCGCTCGGCATGGCCGCCGCCATGGACGTGGAGATTCTCACAGAGGAACAATATTTCGGACTGCAAAAACTGGGTGAGTTCGATACGAAGAGATCAAGCTGGATAAAGACGCCCGTCGAAATAAGGAAACTCGGCGGGGCGCTCTACTGTGATCGCCGTTACGGCCGTGTTTTTGTGGGCCACAACGGCGCCGAGTCTTACTACAGCGGCAGAGGCTTCCGTAGTTCGCTGAAGGTGTAGGGGAAGTTGCGGGTACGCTTCGCTAATGCAGATATTTTAAAGCTTTTCTAAATTGCTACACAGCGGCGTCGCTGATAGTTGATAGATTATGCCGTCCGGGAATTCCCTACGGAAAGGAATTAAATGATCAGTAGTGCTACCAAACGCGCCATTCTTCGCTGGATTCACCTTGTCTTTAGCATTCCGGTGCTCGGTTATATTTATGAGCCCGCCTCGGAAGTCGAACAGTACGCCGGAGCTGCCCGCTACATCTTCGTTCCCGTTATGATTCTTTCAGGCTATTGGATGTATGCAGGCGTGCTCTTCGCGATCATCGGCGTCGCGGTATGGCTCGGCGCGTACCGGTTGTCTGGATTTGGAGCGGCTCTCCTCAGTCAGGTCGTGCTACTTATCGCGCGGAAGATTTGGTTGGTGGTTCGCGCGCGACGCGCGAAGAAAGGATCCGAGATCGGAGATAGCGCGGTCTAAACCATCTCGGCGACAAACTTGCGCGCGTCGAATGGCTCGAAGTCGTCGATTTTTTCGCCGGTGCCGACGAAGCGGGTCGGGATTTTCAGTTCATCTTGAATGGCGACGATGATCCCGCCTTTGCCGCTGCCGTCCAGTTTGGTCACGATCAAGCCGGTAAGGCCGAGCGACTGATGAAATTCGCGCGCCTGGGACAGAGCGTTGCCACCGGTGGTGGCATCGACGACCAGCAGAATTTCATGCGGCGCGTTCGGATCCTTTTTGGCGAGACTGCGTTTCACTTTTTGGAGCTCGCCCATGAGATTTGTTTTGGTGTGCAACCGGCCGGCGGTGTCGCACAGCAAAAAATCGGCATTGTTTTTCGCGGCCGATTCGTGGGCGTCGTAGCAAAGGGCGGCGGGATCCGCGCCGTATTGGCCGCTGATCATCTCGACGCCCAATCGTTTCGCCCAAATGGCGAGCTGCTCGATGGCGGCGGCGCGAAAAGTGTCCGCCGCCGCCAGAAGGACTTTAGGCGGGCGATTGGGGGCAATCGCCCCTACCTGAAGATGGTGCGCGAGTTTGGCGGTCGAGGTGGTTTTGCCCGTGCCGTTAACGCCGACAACCAGGACGACGACGGGCTTTCCCGGCGCCGGTTGAATCGGTTTTGTTTCTGCTGGCAGGATTTTTGAGATCTCCTGCCGCGCTACTTTGACCACATCGGAAATGCCAAGGAGAGACCATGCTTCGCGTTCCTGAAGTTTGTTGATGATGCGGGTGGTCAAGCCAACGCCCAAATCGGCTCGAATCAAGGCCTGCTCGAGCTCGTCCCAGTCGATCGGTTTGCCGGTAAATTGTTGGGCGAGCGCGTCGAGAAACTTCACAGAAAAATCGAGGTTCGAGATTTGTGAATCGAGAATCGTAAATCGATTTAACGATTTAACGATTTAACGATTTAACGATGTAACGATTCACATTTCTTTCTTCACCGGTTCGCGCGCGGGGCGGTTCAGATCTTTCCGAATGCGATCGAGAATTCCGTTCACGAAACTGCCGGACTCCGCTCCGCCGAACGTCTTGGCGAGTTCGATGGCTTCATTGATGGAGACGACCGGCGGGATATCGTCGCGGTAAAGCATCTCGTAGATGGCGAGCCGCAAGACGTTGCGATCGACGGTCGAGATGCGGTTCAAATTGTAATTTTCGCAATACTTGCGGATGCGTTCGTCTATTTCATCCCGATGAGAGATCATTCCCTCAATGAGCGGTTCGGCGAACTCGCGGACGTTGGGTTTGACCGGACAAAAGTCCCAAAAATCGTCTATCCGCTTCGGAGTTTCGCCATGTTGAAGGTCGCGCCAAAAATTGAATTGAATGGCCGCTTCCCGCGCGCGTCGTCGTTTCCCCATACGACTTACTTGTTCCGCAATTTCGACATCACGTTGGTGATCTCGACGGCGGCGCGAGCGGCTTCGGTTCCCCGATTGATTTCGTCTTCAAGACAACGGGCGCGGGCCTGACTTTCGTTGTCGAAACTCAGGACAACGTTAATGACCGGAATGCCATGAGTGACAGCGATCCGTTGCAGGGCATCGGTAACCGAGTAACTCAAGTTTTTGGCGTGGTCGGTTTCGCCTTTGATGATTACGCCAATGGCAATGATGGCGTCCCCGCGCTTTTGGGAAGCGAGTTCGCGGACAACGACCGGAATCTCGAATGCGCCGGGGACCTGGAACAACGTGGTCGTCGCGTTTGGAATCAAGAGCCGCAGTTCGACGATCAAATGATCGACCAACCCCTGCACGTAGGCAGCGTTAAACTGACTGGCAACAATCGCAAAATGCCGTTTGACCACGCCGACGGCGCGGGGGCGAGGGGAGATCACGGTGGACATTGCTCTCTATTGCTCCAACAAACCGGTCTCGGCAAGAGCGGCGAGCAACGGTTAAAGACGGGAAATCGCTGTCGCGGCGAGGTTTCGCGATTTTTGCATCTTGGATTCTTCGCTTTCGGGTCCGGTAACGCGGATACGCAGGGAAACGTTTCCCTTCAGGACGTACAAAGCATTACCGAACCCTGAACCGCTTGGGCTTCTTCTTTTGAAATGAGCGAGCAAGCGTCGAGTTGAGGCTTGGCAGCATTACGCGGTTTCGAGTTGCGGCAAGTGACCAGTCCGGTGGCCGCGGCCGGGAACAACGCTGTTAGCGATGCATTTTTTCGGACCGGCATTGCCACGTTATTGCCTCGTTCAGACTTCGGAACCACTACGAATCGGCTCCACGAAACTCAAAAACGCGAAAGCGCTTTTGCCGCGAGAGCTTTCGATTTGTCGATCCTGGATTCTTCGCTCTCGGGTCCGCCGACACTGATCCGGATGAAAACATTGTCCTTCAAAACGTAAAGCGCTCCACCCATTCGGCCGGCTGACCACCAGGCGTCGTCCCCGACTCCTTTGATTCTCTTCGGAGGCGCGCTGCGTTCTTCGCTTTCATTGGACAAACTTTTTTTCTTTTCTTCGTCGCCGTCCTGTTCCTTGGCCTGATTTTCGTAGCGACCGAACGTTTCCTGCCAGAATGTTTTTGGATCGCGCGCTTTTTCCGAGGCCAAAGCGCGTTGAGTGACAGCGAGGCTGACCGATTTATTGAAAACCTCGGTGGTATAAAAGCATTGGCCGATTTGGAAGCTGCCATCGGACGACTCGCTCGATTTGGCGTCCTTGACCGGAGAACCCTCAATTTTTCCCACTTCATCATTGGTGATGAGCGAACAAGCGTCGATCTTTGTCGTCGGAGAGGTCGAAGTCGTTTTGGATTTCTGGCAACCGGCAAGACCGAGCAGAAGTGCGATTACGAACGAGCAGGATCTCTTCATTTTAGGTGCTTCTTGGAGTTGAGGATGGGCGAGCTACGACCAGCCCGGTGAGCAAAAAAACCAGGGCAGCGGAGAACAAACAGTACCGGCAAAAAGCGTGCAGCCGGAATGCCTGCACAAACAAAAGCCAAAGCGTGACCGCAAACATGATTAACACCGTCCAACTAAAAAACTTTCGTGCCCGGTCGTAATCGAACGCGGCGAAGATAGCGAAAGTGAAAACCGAAAAATATGCGAGGGCGCCGAGGCCAGAGACAGGAAAACCGCCGACTCTTGCGTAGGAGCTTCCCAAAACTTTGAAGCAATCGGCCGATTGGCCGCAAACCGCGGTCTCACCAGAAAGAAAGATGACGGTGAGATAAGTGGCTTCAGTCAGTCCAATCATCGCGATGACAGCAGCGGCGATATAAAAAATAGTTTCCGTCCGCGAACGGGACGTGATGGGTCTTCCAGCGCGATCTTTTTTCATCGATATTGATTATGAGGACGGCTTCGCGCTTTTTACCGCCGCTTCGACTGCGCCGGCGAAATTTTCGGGCATCAATTTGTCGGGCGGTACGGCCTGATTATTGAGGAAGACGGTCGGTGTCGTTTTCACACCGATGATGGCGCCGCGCTGCTGATCGGTTTCAATCTGTCGGAGGACGGGCTCGCTATCCATGTCCCGTTTGAACTGGTCCAAATTGAGCTGCAACATGCCGGCGTAGGCGCTGAACAAGGCGCGCGCGTCGGGCGCGTTACTCCAGACCGCCTGCTCCTTGAAAAGAAGATCGTGCATTTGCCAGAAGCGTCCTTGTAAACCGGCGGCTTCAGCGGCGCAGGCGGCCTCACGGGCGTGGGCGTGCATCGCCAACGGAAATTCGCGGAAAATCACGCGTAAGTTGTATTGCTTTTGCAATTGATTGATTGGCTCGGATAGTTTGCCACAGGGCGGACACTGGAAGTCCCCAAATTCCTCCAAGGTCACTGGCGAATCCGCCGGTCCCAGGACGTGCCCGGTTTCCTTCGTTTCCCCAGCGTCCTTCGAGATCCTTAGTTGCGGATGGGCTGCGACCTTCGTCCGATAAAAGATCGTCCCCCCGCCGACGGCAATTGCCGCCACCAGGCCAACAATTAGGAAAGGAGCATATCGTCTCATGAGCTAAGCGTGCACATATAGCTCACCTCGGTGCGCCTGCAATAATCGCTTGCGATATTTATTGGTTGGGGAGCCCCGTTCCCGATTTCGATTGCACAAACGAAATATCGGAGCTGTTGATTTGTCCGTTGACGGTAACGTCTTCGCGGAAGTTGCTGCCGGTCACGGCGTGACCTGACTGCGACTGGGTTTGCGCAATATCGCTTGAATTGACGGCGCGATTTGCGGACGTATCGCCGGCGAGAACGCCCATCGGGATAGACACGTTCCCGGTATTGGTACCGTCGCTTACGTTGGTGAGCGTAATCGCGATGTCCTGCGCGTTGGGAACTCCGGTGCAATTGACGGTGACCACGCTTCCGGTGGTGCTCGTTGTGGCCGGTTGTCCGCCGCAGGAAGCGGAACCAACACTCTGGATCGGACCGGGGAAAGTGACCACGATGGTGTGATTGCCATTGGCGCCTCCGCTGCGGCATTCAATTCCTTCCGGTCCACTCAATGGAAGGTCGATATCGAAATCTCCGGCAGTTCCGTGGGTCTTGCGCGAAACGGCGCCAATCGGCGCAATACCAGTCGCGGAGCAGAAATTATTTCCGGAGACCAGGTAGGTAGACGCAGGATAACTGTTGTCGGTCTGGGCCTTCACGAAGGTGTGATCGATAAACGTAGTCGAGCGATGCTGGACCGAATTGTCGGCAAAAGTGCGCGCATTGACGCCGCCAAGCAGGGCGCCCGGCTGTGGATTACCGACGGCTGACTTCGGAATATAGACGGTAATGGTTCCGTCAGGCTGATAGTTGCTCGCCGGATCTGGCGTGAATTGTTCTTGTTCAGAAATAACAAACACGGCCGGAACCCCGGCGTCGGCGAGTGTGCCGTATTGGAACGAGGGCACGCCGTTTGCGTCTGTTTTCATACCGCAATACCACTGTTGGGCTGCTTGATTCCCGGCGACGGCCTGTGCCGTGTAAGAATTCCAAACCATTCGCCAACGGCTATTCGGAGGAAGTGATCCTGCGAGACTGTTCACCTTCATCTTGAACATGAGGTTATTGCTCGCCGGTGGTTCACCGACTGCGACGTAATCAATCAACATCGAAGGGGGGGTCGCCGTTTGAGTATTCGCCTCGAGATGGGCCGGATCATTTCGATGAATTACAAGGCCGCTGCAGCTATCTCCAAGATAAGCTGCCTTAACCTCGTTATTGCCGCATGAGCTGCCAGCGCTGTTTACTGCGACGACCTTATAATAGTACGTCGCTGTGTCATTGGTCGCGAGCGTGTCATCGTACGTTCCGCCGGTTTGTGTGCCAGCAACAGTGTTCAGCAATGTCTCTGCGCCCGGGGCTGTGCCTCGCAGGATTTGATAATTATTAACCATCAGCCCGCCCGTATCGGCTTCGGACCATTGCAAATGAACGACATTGCCAACTCGTCGATGGGTCAAAAGCGCCGTGCCTGGTTTTGACGTTGCCGGTATCGAATTATTGTTGCCGAGTAAACGCCGGCCACTCGATTGCCGCGCGATTGCCGCTGCGCCGGTGTAAGCGTTGCCTTGGCCTGCGGGCGATTCACCGGACACGATCGGCGCCTGGGCACACGGGCCACCCTCGCAACCGTTTACGTAGCCAACTTCAACGCGTCCGACTTTGTCGATAGTCATGTCGAAGAAGTCGAGCAAGTTCCGGCAAATGTTCGCGCCGCCCTTGGCCCAGATACACCCGCGTTGCATCGGCGCGTTTGGTGTCGCATCCGTGGTTGTCCATGTGAGTCCGCCATCGAAAGTGTGTGCAATATAAAGATGCCATATGCCTTTGAAGTCGGGTTGGAGGGCGTCGCCAGGAGTAATCGTCCCGTAAAAGGCAACCGCCGCCCGGCCCGCATCACCGGCGATAGCTGCCGGATAGCGCACGTTCTTCAAACCATAGATATCCGAAACGTTTACCAGATTTTGCCACGTCGCGCCGTGATCGGTCGAAGTCGCGACCGCCGCCTGAGTGTCGTTATTCGCGATTACGAAATAGACGCGTCCGCTGGCATCGATCGAAACCGCCGGATCTTGAAAGCTGGCTGAGGGCGCGGTTGATACCGTACCGTTGTTGACGTGGCGCACCGTCCAGGTAATGCCGTTGTCTTCGGAAACCACTACACTTCCGGCGCCGTCACAGACATTAATCGGCAGATACACCGTTCCGTCTGGACCCACTTTTACGTGACCATGCAATCCTACGCAGACATTCGTGGTTGGGGCGGCGACCACCACCGATGGACCGTAGGTTAAACCACCGTCATCGCTCCGTGAACAAAGCCCTGAGTTATCTTGAGTATCCTGTGAGCAATAATAAACCGCGTGATTGTACGGCGTCGGCAGACTCGGAATCGGGGCGTGATATGGACCGCCGCCAATTGTTTCGTGGTCAACACCCGCCGCAAGCCCGCTGCCCTGCGTTGGGATCCAGGTTTGGCCGTCGTCGTCAGTAAAAGACGTTTTACAGGTCGGTGACAGCAGCGTCAGTTCACCGGTAAAAGTACGGCCGAGCGCGGAATCGGTGAACCCGATTGGATCGGAATCGACCGCGATTTGTGTCGGGGCCGCGCGATTCACCCACGTCGAGGACAATCCGGTGGCCGGGCAACTATCGTCGAATTTCACGAAAAGCGTTTCAAGACCGGAGTGATACACCGCCGTGTCGCTGAGCCAGTTGTTGCTCATTGACGGCTCACCTGCGTTACGTCCCATGTACTCGACTCCGAGTGGTTGCTGACCTCCTTCGGTAGTTTTGACTTGGATCAAAACACCCGGGGCGGCGAAATTCTCAAAGCCGATTTTCGCGCCGTTGTCGAGTGGAGCTGCAGGAATGCTCAAACTCTTGGGTGGCGGCGCACCACCGGCTGGCGCGGTGTCGTCCGTTGTGAAAGTCCCATTGTAATCAAATGGCGCCGTCTGCGGCACCGCACCCGGGTTGGGCGTCTCGCAAACTTGGACCCAATAATCACCTGGCGGAATCAGGCCGCCTGGTGCGTAAAGCAAAAGTTCCGTCGAAACGCCAGTGTCTTCCGGTCCGGCAACCGGTACCGGATTAATAGTGCCGTACAACAGAGTTACGGTGAGATCATCCGTCGCAACCGTTGCGGTTACTTGGACAACGATGCGGGACTGGCCGGGCAATACGGTAAAGTGATTCAGCGCTGTTCCGCACGGAAAGACGTGTGGATCGTAGGTGCCACTGAATGGAACAGGCACCGCGAGCGCGGGAGCGATTGACATTTTGTCGGCTTTGGAAATCCGGGCGCGACTTTTCGCGGGAAGGTCGGCAATGGCGAAAGTGAGCAGGAATAGGCTGGCGAGGACAAACGGCAAACCGGCTAGAACACGGGCTGTCGAGGTGCGGGAGTTTGTTTTCATAGGTAGGGACGGGGTTGAGGCGTCGTTACTGAGAAATCGGAAAATCCCCGATTCCTGGACGCCTCAACGCTCCAGATAATGGCGAAAGCCCTTACCCCATGTTAGCAGGGCAATTCCTAATTTGATCAGAGCAAGTGGCCCAGCTTGGCCTTTTTCGTCTCAAGATACTTTTCGTTGTGAGGGTTAGGCTCCGTTCGAATCGGCACCTGTTCGACCATTTCCAGTCCATAACCTTCCAAACCGACGACTTTTTTCGGATTGTTGGTCAGGAACCGAAACCGTCGCACTCCGAGATCGAAAAGGATTTGGGCGCCGAGTCCGTAATCGCGCAAGTCGGCCGGCAGTCCCAGTTTTGCGTTCGCTTCAACAGTGTCGAGGCCTTGTTCCTGTAATTTGTAAGCGTGAATCTTCGCCGCCAGCCCAATGCCGCGTCCTTCCTGCCGCATGTAAACCAGGACGCCGTTGCCTTCCTCGGAAATTTGTCGCAGCGCCGCGTGAAGTTGGTTTCCACAATCGCATCGGCGTGACCCGAACACGTCACCGGTGAGACATTCGCTGTGCACCCGGACCAGCGCAGCCTTGTTCTTGTCGATTGTTCCTTTGACGAGCGCAAGATGATGCCTCCCGTCGATCAGCGAGCGATACAAATGCAAATCGAAATCGCCATAGTCCGTCGGCAATTTCACGACCTGTTCGAGTTCGATCAGCTTTTCGCTTTTGCGCCGGTGGGCGATCAAACTTTGGATCGTGCAGATTCTCAATCCGTGTTTTTTGCGAAACTCCATCAGCTCGGGCAGCCGCGCCATCGTTCCGTCGTCGTGCAAAATTTCACAGAGGACCCCTGCGGGTTGCAGTCCCGCCATTCGGGCAAGATCGATCGCCGCCTCGGTATGACCCGCCCGTCGCAGAACTCCGCCGTCTTTCGCCCGCAACGGAAAGACGTGGCCAGGTTGAGTGAGATCGTCGGCGGTGGAGTGTGGACTTGCGATCGCCAGAATGGTGGTGGCGCGATCGTAGGCGCTGATTCCGGTTGTAACTCCGCGAGCGGCGTCCACTGAAACGGTGAAGTCGGTCCGTTGGGCTTCGCGATTTTGGGTGACCATTCGCTGTAGCCCAAGTTGTTCCGCCCGCTCGTTCGAAATCGGGACGCAAATCAACCCGCGCCCGTGGGTCGCCATGAAGTTGACCGCTTCCGGCGTCACTTTCTCGGCGGCGATGACCAAATCGCCCTCGTTCTCGCGATCCGCGTCGTCTGTCACGATCACAATGCGGCCCTTGGCGATGTCGCTCACCACATCGTCAATGGCGTCGAACTGAAACTTTTCCTGTTCCTGGCCAATCACGGGCAGGCCAACAGTTTAACACGAATGCCGACGAATCAACAATCGAGAGGACGGCGGAAAGCGGTCAGCGGTCAGCGGTCAGATGTCAGATGTCAGATGTCAGAGCAAGAAGTCAGGCTGCTATGTGATCGCTGACTTGTGATCTCCCAGGCCCCGACTTTCGTCCGCGAGACGCGCAGAGATCGCGAACGGAATAGTCCGGCCTCGACTACGGTCCGCGGTGCGGCGGAGTCGGTGTGGGTGTCGGAGTGGGCGTGGACGTTGGTACCGCAGTCGGTGTTGGTGTTGGAGTAGGAGTCGGTGTCGGCGTTGGTGTCGGAGTCGGAGTGGGTGTCGCGGTCGCGATTGGTGTAACGGTTGGAGTCGCGGTCGGCACAATGCTCGGCGTAGGGGTTGGAGTGCTGCCGCACCCACCGCGGCCGCAAGGGGTCGGAGTTGGCGTCGGGCTTGGCAAAATTATCGGCGTCGGGGTAGGGGTGGGTGATGCGGCGGGGGTCGGAGTTGGGGTAGATGTCGGAGTAGGAGTAGGCGAAACAGCGGGAGTCGGAGTTGGGGTAGGTGTAGGTGTGGGAGTAGGCGACCCAGCCGCGGTAGGAGTAGGAGTAGGAGTAGGAGTAGGAGTAGGAGTACTGCCGCAGCCGCCCCGGCCGCAAGGAGTTGGACTCGGGGTGGCGGTAGGAGTCGGTGTTGGACTCGGTGTAGCCGTGGGAGTAGGAGTCGGTGTTGGTGTTGAAGTAGGGGTAGGTGTCGGCGTCGGCGATGCGCCCCCAGCTAAATCGTACCCGATAACATCCATCACCCGGATATCCACTGGTGTCATGTCATTCTCGACGCTGTCACTACTGAATGCATTAAAAGCGTCGTTTGCCCCACTGGCCCAGTCCTGCGGGTCGCTGTTAGGAGCACTGTTGAACGCCTTAAGGAGCGTGCTGCCCTTGTCGATCGAGAAAAACCGTCCTGCGCCGCCGTTTAAACCTCGGGCGTTGGGGCCGGTGAAGTGGAACAGATCGAATTGCAAATAAGCCGGGCTTCCACCGATACTTCCTCCCAGCCCTGGGATGCGGCCCATGATTTCTGAGAATTCGTGCAGCGCGACGCCAATAAAGTCGATTTTGCCGGCGACGGCCCGGTGAGCGGGATCGTAGGTATAGCTAAATCCGGCGCCGAAAGTGAAGGTCCCGTCGTTCGAAAAGTCGTCCGAAATGACGCCGAGCGCTTTTGCCTGCGCTCTGGTTACCCACCAGTTATGACTTCCCGCGACCGGGTCTGTCGTTGCCACGGATCCACTTGCGCCGGTTGCAGTATTGTCATCGGTGGTTTTGGCATCACCTATAATCGCCGTTCGGAGGTTTGTGTATGCGACGGAATTGATGAACGAATTGCTTTCACCCAGGGTCCCGGTGCCCGCCACAGCCGTGACATTAATATTGACGTTGATAACGTCGGTATAGTTTGTCGTGAACTGCAACGCAGCGTAGTTGCATGCCGCGTGAACGTTGACAATGTCCGCGGCACTCAAACCAGCGTTCGTCATCGCGTTGTCGTTAAACGTCAGATTGATGGTGAGCGCCGATGACGTTCCAGTCGTCAGAAGTAGAGTGAGGAGAATTGTCCCCGCGCGTACTCGAGCTCTC
>JAICWQ010000237.1 GCA_025934755.1 Chthoniobacterales bacterium
GAGATGTGAGTTTTCGAGATTGCAGTAAGAGAGGTCGGCAGAACGAAGATCGGCACCGATCAAGTTCGCTCCGCTGATATCGGAAGAGACGAGAAGCGTGTGCGAGATGCGCGCGCGATCGAGAATCGCGTTGCGGAGGAACGCTTCACGCATGTTGGCGCCGCGCAGATCGGCTTCGGAGAGATATGCGCCTTCCAGATTGGCGCGCCAGAGCTTTGCGTTGGCCAGGAACGCACGATAGGCGCGGGCGAAACGAAGATCGATTTGATTGAGGCGAGCGCCTTCAATCGAAGGTACACCCTGGTCGCTCCAATCACCGTTTGCCGGTGGAGTGGAGAGCGAGGCTTCAGTGAGGTCGGCGTACGGACGATAGCCGACGCTCTGGAGAAGTTCGGCCGACCAGCGGCGAATGCTGGCGCCAGAATGCTGCGGGGCGATGTCGCGGTCGGCCGGCAAGCCGCGATTAATACCGAGGGAAAGAAGAAGGATGACCGCGCCGGTAGCGAGTGCGGCGCGAAGCGTGAGGAATGCGAGGCGCAGAATATTTTTCGATTTCTGACGGCGGAGTTCGCCGGGGCGCAGAAATCGAGAAACGACGGAAGGTAGGCAAGTGGCTGCGCCGACGGAAAGGGTCAACAACACGGTGTGCAGCAGCGTGCCGCGGAAATCCTGGCGCACGAGATAGCGCAGCCAGAAAAGGAAAAGCGAAGTGGGGACAACCCAGTAGGCGAGAAAAGTCGAAAGCAACGATTCGAGCATCGCGAACGGCGAGCGGGAATCGCGATTCCATTTGAAATGACGGCGAACGACGCCCATCAGATACCACGGGCCATCTTTTTCGAGGGTCTGACCGTCTACGAAGACTGCGGGCAGTTCGGCCATGCTTCCCCACAAACGAAGAAGCAAAAAGTGGAAACGAACGTAGGCGACGAAAAGAAGTAATGAGCCACCGAGATAAAACCCGGTCATCGGCAGAAAATTGCCAGTGTGCGGAATGGCCGACGAATTCAGGATGAGCTTCACGTCGGACGTTGCGGCGATGAGAAGGCAGCTCGCGGCGCTAATGCCGAGCATGAGAAAGTAAAACCAGCGCGCGATTTTGGTGGCGTCTTCGATTGCTTTGGAGCTGTCGAATGCAGCGACCGTTTCGGGAAGAATTGCGTCGAAAAGATTGGCGCCGCCGAGGCGGCCGACCCAAACGCCTTCCGCACCGTAGAGATTTGCGCCCATCAAATTGGCGCCGCGAAGTTCTGCACCAAGCAGATTTGTGTCGCGCATGTCCGCTTGAATCAGATTGGCCCCACGCAAATTGGCCATCGACAAGTCGGCGCCAGCGAGATTCGCGCGCTGGAGTTGAGCGCCCTGAAGGTTGACGCCGGTGAGATCGGCTTTGGCGAGATTCACGCCGCCGAGATCGGCTTTGTTGCCGGAATCACCGGCGGATTCGACCCAGATGCGGTGCTGGTCGAGAATTTCGGCGAGTTCCAAAACGGAAATCGTGGTGAAGGTGTGCTCGGGAGAGTCTTCCGTCGCTTCGTTGACGTTGCGATCGTGATCCTGCAACGGTTCGGCAGCGGCTTCGGGTTCGGCCGCGACTTCCTGGTCGGAATTCAATTCGTGTGCCAGGACAGACAGAACATCAACGGTATCGTCGGGATTTGCTTTCGGCATCAAAGCGGCAAGGACGGAATCTACCTCGGAACTCGGAACCGGCGAGGCTGCAGGAGCATCCGCATGCGGAATCGCAGACGTGGTTGTATTGTGAGAATCCACGCGCGGCACCGTTTGAATTTCAAATTCCATTCCTCACACCCCTCGTCCTAGGCAAGATCTTCCGGATCTTTTGACCACGCGCTGCCCGAAAATCGCTCGGACGCAGCGCCCCCATTCGCGCCAACAAACTGGTGGCAATTTTTCAGCCAGCACGCATTTGTTTCACTCAATGTTCAATTCTGAGCACGGATTATCTTGGCGGAAACATTGGGGGATGTCGCCTGCTCCGAAGTACAGGGCGCGAACATGTAACATCGAGGTTGAAATAAAAGGAGTTGGAGTCGGCGAGAGACGCGGGCCTGTGGAATCTTCAATTTGCGCGGTTATGAAACGTGTTGAAGGTACAGGGGTGGCCGATGAGGCAGATGTGGAGACAGATGATTTTGTGATTGGGCTAACCTGAGATCCTTCGCTGCGCTCAGGATGACAATCTTGCGGTAGGGTGAAGTTGGAAGAAGTACAGTCGATCGCGCTGAGGGAACGGTGAGAAAGAACGCGAGGGACGATTGTAAAAAAAAAAGCAGCCGGAGCGCTCCGCTGAGGGGCCGAGGCACTCCGGCTAATCTTGCCCGCCTCCGCAGTGAGCGAGCAAGAAACTCGTAGAAACCTAGTCAAACAAGACCGACGGCGCGATGAAAGCTGCACCGACTAAGTCGCGATGACGGTAATCGCGCACATAGCAACGAACTTACTTGCGGTCGTCGTCGCCACGCAAAAATTCATAGCGTTCGATCGCGGCGACGACGCCAACTGCACCTTCGTCGCGCGCTTCGGTACGTTGCACTCGTCCCACACAACGAACGCGAACCGGGCC
This sequence comes from Chthoniobacterales bacterium, assembly GCA_025934755.1. Lineage (GTDB taxonomy): Bacteria > Verrucomicrobiota > Verrucomicrobiia > Chthoniobacterales > UBA10450 > AV40. Next base: position 2,588 of record JAICWQ010000237.1, read on the forward strand.
TGCAAGCGTAATTTCATTCGGCAAGGTCAAGAGGATCTCGATAGCGGAACCCTGTTTGACATCTTTGGAAAGAAAGAAATAAACGCCCCGGGAGCTAAC
>JAICWQ010000110.1 GCA_025934755.1 Chthoniobacterales bacterium
AACATCGAGAACAGCCCGTCGATCACCATCGTCTTTTCGTGAATCATGGTCGGCTGGTATTCAAAAATCTTAACCCCGCCTTCGAGCATTTTGCCGTAGGCGGTTCGTCCCGCTGATTTGGTGAGTGGCTGATCGTTGTTGGGCCCGGGCAAAAGGAGCCGGACATCGACTCCCCGCTGAACCGCTTTCACCAATTGTTCGACCTGGTCATCGGTCGGCGTGCAATACGCGTTGGTGATCCAAATTTTTTTGGTAGCGGCGGTGAAGGCAACAGCCTCGAGCAGCGGCACCGGCGCCATCGAAAATGACCGTGAGGTAAGAACTTGCGCTTTCAAGTCGCCAGCGGTTTCCAACGCAGGAAACTGGTCCGCACCGCTAAGCGCTTCACCGAATGTTTTCACCCAATGTTCCTGGAACGCCGCCTGTAATTGCGCGACCAGCGGTCCTTCGATCCGCGCTTCCGTGTCACGCCAATGGTCCTTGTCTTGCGCGTTGCCGGACCATTTCTCGGCGAATCCAATCGAACCCGTGAATCCAATTTTCCCGTCGACCACCATGATTCGGCGATGCGATCGCCGGTTCGTGCGATCGGCCCGCCAGGAGTGGGTCGGATGATAGTAAGAGAACTTACAGCCCGCTTGCTGCATCATTTTTACGTCCGAGTTGTTTAGCCTCCAGCCCGAGCCGATTCCGTCGAGCAGCACGCGCACTTGCACTCCCGCGCGTGCGCGTTCGGACAAAGCGTCGCGGAACTGCAGGCCTACCGCGTCGGAATAAAGAATGAACGCCTCGAAGTTGATTGTTTTGCGCGCGGCGCGGATTGTTTTAAGCATTTCGGGAAAATAAGCGTCACCGTTCTGCAACATGTCGATCTTGTTGCCAGGGATCAGAAGGGGATTTCCGAGGGCGAGGGCAGAGCCGACGAATTCGGGAGCGTTGACGGAAAAGGTGTGATCGAAATGAAAGGGCAGGGTGTGACGGCGGATGAAGAAGACGCAGAAAATCAAAACGATCGCCAGAAATAACAACGTCACGGCGATCCATTCGCTGATCCGGAACCACCAAACTCGATTGTTCAGCCAATGGGTTCTTCTGGCGCGCTTTGCCACGCCCTATGTTCGCCTTCCCAACGTCAAGCAGCCGTGCGGCGATGCGACGCGATCCGGCGTTGCGCCGCCGGGAGGGGTCTTATCGTCCTCGGAGAGGCCGATCCACCTTAGCCAATCTGCGAAATCTGCGTAATCTGCGGAGGATGCAGTTTTCCGCCGACCAAGATTTCGCGAAGCAACTCGACCTTGAGGACCCGTTGCGCCGTTTTCGCGATGAGTTTTATCTGCCGGCCGGCAAAGACGGGAAACCGCTGATCTATTTTGCCGGCAACTCGTTAGGGTTGATGCCGAAGTCGGCGCGCGAGGTTGTGGATGAAGAGTTGGACGATTGGGCGAAGCTCGGGGTGGACGCCCATCTCGACGCAAAAACGCCGTGGTACACTTATCAGGAGCCGTTGCGCGAGCCGACCGCTCGAATCGTTGGCGCAAAACCGGCCGAAGTCATCTGCATGAACAGCTTAACCGTAAATTTGCACCTGATGATGGCGACCTTTTATCGGCCAACGACATCGCGATTCAAAATCTTGATGGAGGACCCGGCATTTCCTTCCGACACCTACGCGATCAAAACTCAGATCCGTCACCACAAACTCGATCCGAAAGATGCGCTGGTGCTGGCCAGTCCGCGCAACGGCGAATTCACGGTGCGCACCGACGACATTGTCGATCTGATCGAAAAAAATCGCGACACCCTCGCGATCGTCTGGATTGCTGGCGTTAATTTTTTCACCGGCCAGTTGTTCGACATGCCCAGGATCACGAAGGCCGCCCAAAAACATGGCATTATCGTTGGGTTCGATCTCGCACACGCAGCCGGCAATGTCCCGCTTTCGATGCACGATTGGAACGTCGATTTTGCCGTTTGGTGCACCTATAAATATCTGAACGCCGGACCCGGTGCGGTTGCCGGCGCCTATTTGCACGATCGGCATGCTACCAACACGAAACTTCCGCGGCTTGCGGGCTGGTTCGGCAACGATCCAAATACGCGTTTCAAATTACATCTCGAGCCGGAATTTGTTCCGGTAGCTTCAGCGGACGCGTGGCAGGTCAGTAACCCGCCGATTTTCTCGATGGCACCGTTGCGAGCTTCACTGGCGATCTTCGATGCCGCAGGCGGAATGAAAACGACGCGAGACAAATCGCTAAAACTCACCGGGTATCTGGAATTCCTTTTAAGCCAGCTCGGCTCCAAAAGATTTACTGTGATTACGCCCGACGAACCGAGCGCGCGGGGTTGCCAGTTGTCGATCCTCGCCCAGGAAAATCCGAAAGAGCTGTTCAAGGAACTCCTGGCCGCGGGAGTAAAATGCGATTTTCGCGAACCGAATGTCATTCGTGTCGCACCAACGCCTTTATATAACACCTTCGAAGATGTCTGGCGTTTTGCCCAAATCCTCAACCAACATCCATAAGATGCAGCCACAGTGCTCTGTCGCCCTGCTCTCAAAAATCGCCCTCGAGCCGCCTCCGCACTGCTACGGCGTGGCAGGCAGAGCGAGGCAGCTGCAAAGTCAGACTGCATTCTGAACCGGCGTTCGCGTCTTGATCACGCTGAATTTTTTCTTCAGCTTCAAACACGGCCGCTCAACCAGGTAGTAGGAGAGCGCGGCAATCGCGAATGTGGCGAAAAGTTGAACCGGGATCAGCCGGGGTTGGTATCCTCGGAACCAATCCGTCATCAATGCGAATACGAAGAAATGCCACAAGTAGAGCCCGTAGGACAGACGGCCCGCCCAGACTAATGGCGGAAACCTGAGCACTTTTGCGGGAAGGCTTGCCGGATTTGAAAGAACACCGGCCAAAAACAACGCGACGCCGATCGCGAAAAGAGTTCCACCAATCGTCAAACCGAACAGCGCCTCGAAAGCGTTGGGGACAGGATAGGTAAAAAACAAAACATAAACGACGAACGCGGCCCCTAGCGATCCCATCACTGCAAAGACACGCGGCGACAAAAACTGGTAACCCGCCAACCCGAGCACGCATCCAACCAACAAGGCGTCGGCCCGTGTATCCAGTCCGTTGTAAATGCGGTTAAACGATTCAATCCCGTGGTACAAATAGATTCTGTCGGCATTGACCAAAACGATTGCCACGGTGACGATCACGATGATCGTGTTGGCCCTCAACCGCCGTGAGAGTAGAAACAGAAGCGTTACCGGCCAGAGGAGGTAGAACTGTTCCTCGATCGACAAGGACCAAAGATTGCCGAGGATACCGATATCGTGTCCAAACGCTCGTAGCCAATTGGCGACGTAAAACAAAGCAGCGAGCGAATCCCACCGAACCCTGGATGCCTGCGCACTCGCTTCGAATGCTGCGACAAAAATGTTAATCACGATCAACAACAACAGGACCGCCGGAAGAATCCGGAGCGCGCGTCGCGCGTAGAATTTCTTTAAACTGATTCGGTCGGTAGCCGCGAATTCTGAAACCAAAATCGCGGTGATCAGGTAACCGCTGAGAACGAAAAAAATATCAACTCCGAGCCCGCCGGCGTGGACGTAGCCGAGGTGTTGGGCCATGACCAAAAACACTGCGATCGCCCTGATGCCATCGAGGGACGGCTCATAGCCGAAATTTCTCGTCGGTTTATGATCAGGGGACTGCGCCGGGTGTAACACCGCGACAGAATAGGTAAGCCGGTTCCAGCCGCCAATCCCGAAGCAAAATCCCCAGCGGGCCTAACAGAGCAGCTGCTTGACGCAATCGATCAGGACCGAAATCGAGAACGGCTTCACCAGGTACTTGACGTCATGCTTGTTGAAAAACAACGCGATGTGCGGATCGGCCGCGAAACCGGTGATAAAGATGAACCGATCGGCCAGGGTCGGCCGGATATCTTTCGCTTTGAGGTAAAATTCGTCGCCCCGCAGCTTCGGCATTTTCAAGTCGCAAATCACCGCATCGTATTCGTGGGCCTTGACCTTCATCATCGCTTCCTCCCCGTCGAAAGCGAGGTCCACCAGGAAATTTTCGTCGGCGAGAATCCACTGCAAGGCGGACGCGAGTTGTTTGTCGTCGTCCACGACGAGAACAGCCTTCAGTTCGAGGCTGTGAATGACAGGCTGCATTTCGTGTGGGAGCGGCTCAAAGTTTTTCATCGACGCCCATCGGGTTAAAGCAGACCGGGTGCCACGGGGGCCGCCTTCGCCAGGGCTGCGGCGCGCCAGGAGGCCGGCGGTCACAGATCAGATGTCAGATATCCTTAGGTTCGTTTAGGTTGCGGAAAAATCGTTTCTCCTCCTCCGAAATTGGGACCGACTGAAGTTTGTTTGTTGCAATTAATTTTCGAATGAGCGGCTGAAGGGAAAAATCGTTGCCCGATAACGCCTCCGCAAAATCGCCTTGAGCAGTCCGCGGATACACGGCCGCCAGCGGCTCAGCCCGGTCTTCAATCACTGGAACGACGCCACGTCCGGGCTCGATTCGCTCACACTGGCTTCGCAAATATGCCTCGGTCATGAATGGCATGTCGATTCCGAGTACAAGAAGATGATCAGTCGTCATCCGTGACAGTGCGGCGGTAATTCCACTGAGCGGCCCGCGCGATGGCTTTTTATCCGGAACAAATTCGACATCCGAAGGCCGCCACGCAGGATCGGCTTGCGCGGACACAAGAATTTCGACTGGATGAAGCGCGCCGAGAAGATCGAGCTGGTTCTTCCAGAGCGGCACGTCGCGAAACAACATCGCTGCCTTGTCTTGTCCCATGCGGGTTGACTTGCCGCCGGCCAGCAGTACCGCGCTGAATCTCATAACTGTTATTCCAAGCGAAGCGCCTGCCACGCCGTAGCTTGGCGAAGGCGGGGAGCAACCTCGCACAAGCTCATTGATCACGCTCGATCCTTAAGCGTGACGCAAGCTTCGTGGGGAAGATCCTTCATTTCGCTCGGAATGACCGGCGACGAGTGCGGATCGCAGAACGCCATCACTCAAAATGCGCGCGCGTAACCCGCCGTTCCCCCGCAAAAACTCCTGCGCGCCCGGCCCAATCGCCCGATTCATCCAGTAACACGGCCGGCTTTCCTCGGTCCCGTGAAAGCGAATGCCCTGAACTTGAAAGTCGTTTCCGATCAGCGTGTTCAGATCGATACCGCGAGTGAAAACATTTCGCCGAACCCAGCCTGGATCAGCGCCCTCGACTTGGAGCGCGCCGCAAAGCTGGTCGAAAACTTCGAGTGAAAAGAATGTGATCTGCCCCTTGTAATCTGCCTTGTGATCGAAATAACGGTCGCCGCGCAGGCCAAGGCCAGCCACGCATTCCGCCTCCGGAACTTCGATCATCGGGAAATTGTCCGGCTCTCTGCCATGGTGCCCGACAAAATTATGGCCGGTTGAAATGTAAAGATGACAGATTTCCACCGGGTGGATGATATCATTAGGCTTGAATCGATGAAAGCGGACGGAATTGGACCCGGGCGGATCATTCGACGCCACCCGGACGGGAAACTTGAATACCGGCACGACGAGGTAACGATTGAAGCGCCGCTCGAAATTCGTATTCAGGACAAGACCGTCGCCACCACGATGCGAACACCGGGACACGACGATGAACTGGCTGCGGGATTTCTCATGTCGGAAGGGATCGTTCGCCTGCGCGATCAAATCGCAAGTATTGCGATTCCGGAGGACCCTCACTTTCCGCCTCCGCACAGCTTCCGCGCGACAAGCAATCCTTTCAGCGCTCCAGCCGGTCGCGATCCCGGGAAAGCCGCTGAGCGGCAGGTGAGGGAAAATGTCGTGGTGGTTTCTCTCGCCGATGGTGTGAAAATCGAATCAACTGCGGCGCAGCGCTTGGGAACAATTTCCAGCAGTTGTGGATTGTGCGGCAAGCAGAACATCGAAGCGATTCGTCAGGCTTTTGCGCCGATTGGGTCGAATGGATTTCGCATCGAAATCGCCACGCTCCTTTCCCTGCCGAAAATGCTCCGAGCGAACCAATCCGATTTCGCGCGGACCGGCGGGATTCACGCCGCCGGAATTTTCGATTCCGCCGGCAAGCCACTAATTGTTCGCGAGGACATTGGTCGCCACAACGCGGTCGACAAGGGCATCGGCCGCGCCTTACTCGACCGAAAACTTCCGTTGGATCGACACATCCTGTTGGTTAGCGGCCGGACGTCATTTGAGATCATCCAAAAAGCGGTTGCCGCCGGAATTCCGATCGTCGCTTCAGTTTCAGCGCCGTCGAGCCTGGCAATTGAATTCGCCCGCGAAAGTAATCAAACCCTGGTCGGATTCCTCCGGCCGCCGTCCTTCAACATTTACTCGCACGTCGAACGGGTGATTCTCGAATTACGTCGAGATCAAGGCGCCTCGGGATTCTTACGCTGAAGGACAACCGCGAACGGATGCAGCTCCGCAATCATCACGCCCGCCATAACCGCGGGATCGGATTCCATGAATTTTCGCGCCGCCCCTTCGTCGGGCGCTTCGAAAATTGCGATACCAAAAGTTTTATCGCCTGGTTCCATTGTGCGTCCCGCTAGAATAAGCTGCCCCGATTGAGCCGCCGTTTTGAAATTGGCTACATGTCGACCTGCCGCTGCCTTGTCCTCAGCGGTCCAGGCTTTGTCGTCGTAGAGGCGCGGCACGAGATGCAGGACGTAAATGAACTGTTTCGCCTGCGGCGCCTTTGATTCCTGCGTCGACCCTGCTTGAACGACGGCCAAAAGGGCAAAAGACGTTGCCAAGAAAAGAGTTTTCATTCGAGCAGGATTACTGGATTAAGCCCGTTTAGGAGAATGAAAATCCATCGAATCCTGTTAATCCTGTCTAAGGCATGACCAAATTCGTCCTCATCGGCTCCGGTCTGGCCGGCGGGCTGCTCGCCGCCTATCTCGGCCGCCGCGGACACGAGGTCGATCTTTACGAACGCCGCGGCGATCCGCGCGAAGGCAACGTGGTCGGAGGGCGCTCCATCAATCTCGCGCTTTCAACCCGCGGAATACATGCTCTTCGCCAAGTTGGAGTCGCCCACGAAGTCTTGGAGAACGCGATTCCGATGCGCGGCCGAATGATCCACGAGAAATCGGGCGCCCTGCACTTCGCGACGTACGACGTCGATCCAAACAAACATATCAATTCGATCGGTCGGGCCGCCTTGAACGAGACCGTAATCGAAGCTGCCCAGCGCTACCCAAATGTCCGCGTTCATTTCAATCGCAAATGCACCGGAGTCGATCTTGACTCTGGAACAGCCGAACTTGTCGACTCATCACCTCAACGACTCAACTCCTCAACATCTCAACCAATGATTGCATCAGCCGACGCCGTCATTGGGGTCGACGGCGCCTTTTCCGCAGTGCGTCAATCAATGCAATTGAAGATTCCGGATTTTCAGTACGATGAAAGTTACCTCGCGCACGGATACAAAGAATTAACCATTCCGCCGGGGACGAATGGTTCGTGGCTGATGGAGAAAAACGCGCTCCACATCTGGCCGCGCAAAAGTTTCATGATGATTGCACTGCCGAATCCGGACGGGTCGTTCACCTGCACGTTGTTCTGGGAATTCGAGGGCCCTCGCAGTTTTGCCACTACGAAAACCGATGACGACGTTCGCCGATTTTTTGATGAAGAATTTCCCGACGCCGTTCCGCTCATGCCGGAGCTGGTCGAAGACTTCAAAAATAATCCAACCGGATCGCTCGTGACCATCCGGTGCGCACCCTGGTGCTATCGAGACAAAGTCTGCCTCGTCGGAGACGCCGCGCACGCAGTTGTCCCATTTTACGGACAAGGAATGAACGCGGCCTTCGAGGACTGTGTCGTGCTTGACGAATGTTTGCAGGATTTTCCGGATCGAAGCCGCGCGTTTGCCGAATATTTCCGGCGCCGAAAAGTAAACGCGGATGCCCTGGCCGATCTCGCCCTTGGAAATTTCATCGAGATGCGTGACAAAACCGCATCTAAAACTTTTCGCGCGAAAAAGAAACTCGACCACCTTCTCGAAGCGATTCTGCCAGGAATCTACCTGCCGCTTTACACCATGGTCACGTTTACCCGTATCCCCTACGCCCAGGCCAAACGGCGCGCCCGCTTGCAAGATCGTATTGTCTACGGAAGTTTGGCGATCCTCGGGGTGATCATCGCACTCATGGTAATCCGATTGTTTGCCTGACCCTTCTCTCAACTCTCAACTCTCATCTTCCACCTATGAGCAACGATCTAGCGCAACTCGCATCCCACCGTTATGAGATCGCCGACGCGTTGCATCGATTCGCGTTCGGTTTGGACCACGGCGACGCTGATTCAATCGCGTCGGCGCTAACGGAAGATTGCGTGCTGGATTTTCGCCCGGCCGGGAAAAAATTGGACCTCGATTTTCCGAAACTGGCCGGCAGGCAGGCGATCGTCGAAACGTTGGTTCCGCTGCTGGGTCCTCTCGATACCAGTCATACGGTGAGCAACATTCAAATCGAGGTCAGCGAAGATTCGGCCACCCTTTATTGTTATGTGCTGGCGCAACATTTCATGCCGCGGGAAGGTCCCCGCCCCGGTTCAGAAAATGCACTTCTGATGAATCGCTACGATTGCGAACTAGCCCGCGATGGCCAGAAGTGGCGGTTCCGGAAAATGACAATCGACAACGCGTGGGCCCAGGGAAATCCGGAAATTCTCAACGCCCTGGCCATTCGACGGGTTTTGACGGCAAAAGCCAGACCGCCGAAATAACTGCTGCCTCTCGATTGCGCGCCTTCCGCGCGCGAAGAAAAACTCGACCACTTCCTCGAAGCAACTCTGCCGGGAATCTATCTGCCAATCTACACCATGATGACTTTCACCCCGCATCGCGTACGCCGAAGCCGCCGCGGCGCGCTTGCGATCGTTGCGCTTTTGATTTCAGCCCCGATTTTGCGCCTGTTAATTCGCTAAGCGGAAGACACATCGCTGCGCCGTTAGAAAAGATCGCCTTGGCGGACGATGCAATTCCTGAGAGTGACCCTTTTGGCCTTTAGGAACTTAAACCGGAGCGATTGCCTCGAGTGGGGTGGAAGCATCAGGCTCAAAATACGTAATCTCGTCATCGTCAATCAGGTCTCGCTGTAGTTTGAAGAATTTTTCCCGAAACAGTAAGAGCGGATCTGATTTTTCCTCATCTGGCTCAGCATCGTAAACTTTTTGGACCTGGCGGTGAGCAACGATGATAAGCACCTAATTAGCGACCATTTCCAGAAAGACAGGGTCATTTTCGCTTTTTGTCCGCCGCTCCACGATTCGGGGATGATTCGCGTTTATCCAGATAATCCCCTTCGTTACCATGCGTAGCCCGACACTTCTGATCCAGTCAGAAGGCCCTTTTTGCCACGCATTTCACCAGCACGCTTGAGGACGGTTCGCGAGTCTGGAAATTGGGAATATCCTCGCAACGAATGTTTCTCAGGGTTAATCAACCAACATTCCAAAACAAGCTCTTCGAGGCTGAGTTTTATTCCCAGTTCACGAGCCCTTCCGACGATCCAAATGATAAGTTTTTCTGTCGAAAGCTTCCGAAGCTCGTTGACCTCATCGCTTCCATCAGAAATTTTCGGCCTCAAATTTGTCTTTGCTTCGAATTGACTCATCTTCTCGCGATCATTTCAGCCATCTGATTTTCTTTAGGTCGCCTTCGACAACCTTGAACTCCGGATCGCCTGTCACCAGCTCGGCGCTTTTGATCTTGGCTAGAGCCGCAGCAAAACAATCGGCGTAAGACATTTTCCTTGTCGCTTTGAACTGACCCGCCTGGCGTACAAGCTCGAGGTCATCGGATTCCACGGGAATGATTTCAATCCGCATTCCCGCGATCTCATGTGCTTTGGCATCCGCTATCTCTTGCGACGCACCACGTAAGATCGAGTAGTAAATTTCCCCCCAATTAATTACGCTCATCAACAGTCGTGGACTTCCGCTTTCGGCCTTGAGCAAAATCTTTTCGACTTCATCGGCGCCAGGCTCATCATTGAAAAGGACCATCAGCGCATGGGCATCCAAAACCATCGTTGCCATAATTTAAAGGTCCCGTTCGCGCTTCCGCTCACACATGAAGATCTCCATCGCCTTCGTCCCTTTGAGCGATCCACGCAGACGCCGATAATGCTGTGCTGTGAGCGGCTTCAGGACGATGTGGTCATTTTGCTTGTAAACAACCGCGCGTGTTCCCTCATCGATTTCAAAGTCTTTGCGCAGCCAGCGCGGGATTACCACCTGCCCTTTAACTGTGAATGAGACTGTGGCGGTCTTCTGTGTTACACTCATAAGAAATAGTTCTACATTATAAG
>JAICWQ010000101.1 GCA_025934755.1 Chthoniobacterales bacterium
ATTCCCCCACTCGCTTCGCTCGTAGGTCATGACGTCCGCAATTTTCTGGTCGGTCAAAGTTTTGTCCCACGGTTGCATTACTGCGCTGCCGAACTGCTGGCCTTTCACCTTTACAGGTCCCTGCAAACCTTTGAGCACAATCATCGCCATGCGTTGTGAGCCGCCATTGGTGAATTCGGATCCGGCAAGCGGTGGATATTGGCCGGGAACGCCTTCGCCGTTCGCTTGATGGCAAGTCTGACAGTTCGCCGAGAAAATCTTTTTGCCGCGATCATGCGGAGAAAGCTCCGCTACTTGTTCCGAGCCTTGGGCAGGCCCGCCTTTTTTTACCGGCGGCGGACCCATCATCGGATCTAAACCGTCACCGGAGAAATTTCCCGAGTAACGTCCGAGGTACGCGCCGCCGGCAAAGATCGCCAAACCGTAGACCGCGATGAGCCAGATCGAGAGCGGTTCAAGTCCGACCCGCGGTTCCCGTTTTTCCCGTTGAATCGCGGCGTGCACTTCCTGAACGTCGGCAGTCTCGCCGTAATCCATTCCCTGGCGAGTGAGCGACGATGGATCTGAAGGATGACCGTTCATCATTTCTTTGGTGGTGGTGCCGCAGGCGATCCGGCGGCCGGGGCCGCGGGCGCCGGTGAACCAGCAGCCGGCGCTGCGCCGGCTGCGCTCTTAACTTCTTTCAATGGATGCGTTTGATCCTGCGCCATTAAGTAGGCCACTAGACATTTCGCATCGTAGGTCGGGACAATTTCCCAGCCTGCGGGCGGAGCATCGTCCCCCGTCAACGGCAGGGCGTCGGCCGAACGTTCTCCGGTGATGCGGCGCTTCTCATAAAGAAAGTGATACGCGGGCATGGTCGAATCCCTGGTATCAGGACTCATGCTTCTCGGCGAATAAAGATGCTTATGATGCCAGGCTTCGGAATAAAGCGCAGGTTCGCCCTTCGGATTTGGCGACGGCGATGCGGCGGGAGATGCATTTGCATTCGCATTCGCAGCTGGAGACTGAGCAGGCGCGGCCCCGCCGGCTGGCGCCGGGGAAGCGGCCGGCGCACCAGGCGCGGGAGATTGCTCTTCTTCAGCGCGTTTGCCGATGTTCGCTAAATCGGGTCCCATTCGCTCTTTCCCAAGCAACACTGGATTATCAAACACGTAATCCCGCGGCGCGCTGCGACGCACCCCCCATTTTCGATCGATATCCGCGCCGGCATAGTCCGCACGAACCTGCCGGGTGTGGCAATAAATACATCCGTTCGCCGCATAGACGAGACGGCCCTGCTGGACCATTCCCGATTGAGGCACTGGATAAACGTCATTTTCGTCGTCGGGACTAACCTGCGGATTGAGAGCGCCGATCTGCAGGTTCGGAATGACGGTCAAACCGACCCACGAAAAGGTGAACGTCCCAAAAAGTCCGAGGAAAAGCGGCATCAACCCCTTCATAGATGTGCCTCCGATCCTTCAGGTTCGACGGGATTTAAAAATGTCGGAACGGTCGAAGTACGGCCGAGGCCGAACAGCATGAGACCAAAATGAAACGCAAAAATAAAATGCGAGGCGGTCAGAAGCAGCGCTGCCAAAGTGGCGCCGCGCAAATAAGGCAACACACTTTGCACGCTCTCGATGAATGGAAGCGAAGGATCTTCCTGGCTCGAGCCCTGGACCAATCCGCCGACCAATAACATCAGGGACAGGAGTCCGATCCCGTAGGCTGAGGCCCAAAAATGAAGCTTAATGAGGGTGGCGTAGCGCCACTCGCAGCCAACCAATCTGGGCACGATGTAATACATCGAGCCGAATATGATCATGGTAAAAAACGCGTAGAGACCGAGGTCGGAATAGGCAATGCTGGTTTGAGTAAAATTCAGATATCGCGCGGTCGAGCGAAGCGAAATCAGAATGCCAACCACGCTGAACACTGAGTAGGAAACGGCTCCGAAAACGGTGAACCGAAGCGTCGGGCTGTAGCGCATGACAGGAAAGTAACCCTGCATCGTCATGTGATGATTCAGTCCAACCGTCGCAACCGGTATGATGGTGAGGATCGTGGCTGCGACGCTCGCCGTAACCATCCATGCCGGAAACGGTCCGTCGACCAGACGTTGCATTCCGGTCCAGCTCGAGAACAGCGCATAAGTCCAAAAGCCGATCGCTGCCAGATGATAACTGTAAACCGGGCGGCCGATCACTTTTGGGATCATATAATAGGCCGTCCCGAGCGCGATCGCGCCGAGCCAGAGAAACATCAGATTGTTGGCGTACCACCAGCCAACCGCGGCCTGCAGCACGCCTTGAACCGGAACGACGAACAGCATTGCCTGCACGGCAGTGTAGAGCCAGGGGAACCAAAGAAACGCGCCGAGCAGGTACCATTGGGTGATGTAAATTTGTTCTCCCCGCCGGAAACGGAACATCAGGATCGCCCACGACATGATCAGCGCGTAAGCAACCAAAAGAATCGCGGCGGCGTAGGGCGGAAATTCCAGCCACTGATAACCGGTGCTGTAGCCCATCAAAATCGCGGTGACTCCCACCGCAATGCCAATGTTCCAAAACCAAGCGCCGGTCACGAGGAGCAGCGGGTGTCGCAAGGTTGTCCGGCACAATCGCGCCATCAGCCAGATGGCTGTTCCCATTCCCGCCATCGACGCCCATCCGTAAACCATGACGTTCAGATAGACAGGACGCAGCCGGCCCCAGCTCAGGAAGCTGACGTTTGAAAGCCAATCAGGTGAATGAAGTTTGAATGAAACAAAAAGCCCCAGCAGCGTCGCGATCAACAGCCAGGCCATCGCCGATGCGTAAAACATCAACACGGGAACGCGAGTCGACGCGTCAATCACCGCGCGTTCGAGCTGTTCGACGTCCCCTGCGGTCGCCGAGACCGCCGGTTGCTTTAATGGAATGTCAGTAGCTGGAATCATTCGTCAGGCAAAATTTTCAGGGTGACGCCGCCGGCGATGCCCCTCGAACGGGTAGCGGACTGCCGGGCGCCGACGCCGCTGGGGTGGCTGCAGGCGATACCGCTGGCACGGCGACACCAGACTTGGGCGATGCGGCTGGAGTCGCTGACGCATTGGGTTGGGTTGATGGCGGCGCGGGCGGCGGGTTGATCGCGCCTGTAGGTTGTCCGCGCGATTCCGATTTTTGGCCGGCGACTGAAGTTGGTTTCGGCGTTCCGGTCGCCTGGGCCGAAGGAGCCGGCGCCGGCGAAGCCGCGCCCGGTCCGCCGGACGCCGCGGACGCTTCGGGCGCTGGAGTAGCGATCGGTCCGGCCGCAGCGGGCTTTTTGTTCGCAAGTTCGGCGACGGTCAACTCCATTGCGCGTTCAATCGGTATTCGCACAGAACCTTTGTTCTTGTCGATCCACGCATAGTTTGTGAGCGCTTTTGCGTCTTCATCGCGCAGAGCCTTAAGTTTCTTTTCTCGATTTCGAGCGCGTTGTTGTTCGTAAGTGTCGCCCCGCGGCGCGGGACCAATAATTGCAACCGCCATTACGCCGAACAAAACCATTAACAGGACCACGCCGAACCACGTCGAAAATGGCGCGGGAGATTGGACTTGTTGTCGAATTTGTTCGGTGTCGACCATTTTCAGTTTACCAGTTTCAACGATTCGATCAGTCGCGGGTCGCGCACCGGGAAGAGGGAGGTTTTGCCGACAATCCGAAGAAAGGCAAAAGCCAGGGTGGCTCCCATTGCAATCAACGCGACAAAATCCCACAAGCTCAGATGAATTCCGGTCCCGTGCAGGGCCGGCAGCACGACCAAATACATGTCGAGCAACTGCATGAACAAAGTCCACGCGGCCACGTAACAAAGCTGGTGTGGATGTTTTTTAATCGATTGCAAAAGCAGGATCACAAACGGCCCGAGGAAACGGCCGAACACCAGCAGCATGCTGAGGTACCACCACGATTCGGTGTTTCGAACGAGGAAGTATCTCGTCTCTTCCGGCATGTTCGCATACCAGATCAGCATGTACTGGCCGAAACCGATGTAGGCCCAGAAAATGCAGAACGCGAGCATCCATTTCCCCATGATGTGATAATGCTCGACCGTGACCACGTTGGTCAGATAACCGGCCTTGCGTAGCGCAGTAATCACCAGCACCAGCAACGCCATCGAGCTGCCGGCGGCTCCTGCAAAAATGTAGACGCCGAACATGGTTGAAAACCAGCGGTACTGCAGGCCCAAAAACCAATCGTAGGCCGCGAAAGTGATGCAAAGGGCAAACAACGGGAGACTGATGAACGAAACTCTCCGGAGCCAGATCGTGAACTTCGGATTGCCGTCCTTGTCCTGGCGGACTGAAAACCTTTTCAGAAGCTGGGCCGCGATGATGAAGAAGCCGAGGAAAAACACCGCCCGCACGACCCAGAAACCGAGATTCAGGTAAGCGCGCTTCGAATCGAGATTCTCCTCCGTCCCGGCCGGAATGTTCATCCAATCGAAGAGATGATGCCGCAAAAAGAAGATTGGAATAAAGAAGAGGGCGATAATCCCCATCAGCACGCCCATATTTTCGAGCTGCCGCCTGACTACCACGGTCCATTCCGCGTCGACCGCGTAATGCACAATCGTCCAGAAAAAGCAGCCCGCGCAAAGGGTGAAGAAAAATGCAAAGGCGAACATCCACGAGTAACCGAACTGCCGTGGATCAATCACCGCCCCTGCCCCGCACAAGGCGAGCGCAACGAATGCGATAACACCGAGCAACACTGATAGCCCGGCAAACCGGCCGCTTTCGAAATATTCGCCCTCGGGCGTGGGCGCGTTGCTTAATCGTTCGCTCATTTCTTGGGCGCCTCCGGTTTCGCCGCAGGTTGGGCCTCGGCAGGTTTGGTCTCCGCCGCTTTATCCAGATCGGCGCGATGTTCCGGGGGAACATCGGCGACCGTCGCGCCCTGACTTCGCTGCAGCGCGCGCAGATAAGCGATGATCGCCCATCGATCGGCGACCAGGAGGGTCGGACCGTAGGCCATCATGGTATTCTTGCCGTGGGTGATCGTGTTGAAAATTTCGCCGTCAGCCATTTTCCGAATGCGATCGTCCTGCAAGGAAACGACAGTGGCGAGGCCGTATTGTTTTGTGATGCCATTGCCCGACGCGGTTGCGCCATGACACATCGCGCAGGTGATGTTGAAACGCTGACGGCCGCGCGCAATTAACTCGGCCGTCACCGGAACTGGAATTCCCGTCCCCCAATTATTTCCCATCTTGCCGGTATCGGCGTAATCAGTTCCCACACTGAATCCGTGCGGCAGCGTCTCGGCGCCGGGCGCCGGCGGAGTCGTTTCGGACTTCGGCATTTCGTAACCGATTGGGACGGTTCCGTTGATCGGGAGACGCGGGCCCCGGCCGTCCGCGAAAAACTGCAAAGGCGCTTGAGCGCGGACTTTCATCTGGCGAACCATGTCGGGAAAAAGTTCCCAGGGTTCGTTGGTGGTTTTTTCTCCGCGAAATCCGAGCACGGCCACGCTGGCGAGCGTGATTAAAAGAGAAATTAAGAGGAAGCCGCGCAACATAATCAGTCCTCGTGCACGATGGTGATGTGTTGGCCGCCGCTGCGCTCGAGTAATTCGCGCGCTTCGACTTCGGTGAAACGCGGATCGCGCGCTTCGATTACCAGGAAAAATCCGTCGTTAGACGCTCTGGCGAACCGGTCCCAGTTAAAAATCGGGTGATGCGGCCGAGGCAGACCGTTCATGATTAAAACGGCGAAAAACGCGGCAAAAGCCGAAAAGAGGACCGTTAACTCAAACATGATCGGGAAAAACGCCGGCACGACCTTCCAGTCGTACGGTTTGCCGTGCACGATCAACGGATAAAGGCCCCATGACGACCCGAATTCGATGAACATCGCAGTCGAGATACCCAGGATTCCGCCGATCAGAACCACTGCGCTCAACCAGGATTTTCCGAGCCCCATTGCGTCGTCCATCCCGTGAATGGGAAACGGCGAATGCACGTCCCAGCGTTTGAATCCGGCGTCGCGAACCATTTTGGCGGCCTCGTAAAGCGCGTGGGGGCTGGGATATTCCGCGGCCATTGCGTAAACTTCGTGACCGTAGGGCGTTCTCATGTGCGCGGCGCTCCTCCGGCTTGAACGGGATGATGCCCCATTGGCGTTGGGTCGTGCGCGTCGGCGCCAGGTAACACGATTTTCACTTCCGACATTGCGATCATTGGAAGGAAGCGAATGAACAGAAGGAACAACGAAGTGAAGATGCCGAGGGTGCCGACGAAGGTCCAAATGTCCACCCAGGTCGGAACAAACAGACCCCATGACGATGGCAGGAAATCACGATGCAAACCGCCGACGATGATGATGAAGCGCTCGAACCACATCCCGGCGTTCACGCACATGCAAACGAAATAAACGACCAGAATGTTGCGCCGGCACCAGCGCGACCAGAAAAGTTGCGGCGAAAGCACGTTGCAAAACAGCATGCCGGTCCACCAGTACCACCAATACGGACCGAGCACGCGATTCCAAAAGGCAAACCGCTCGTAGGCATTGCCGCTGTACCAGGCGACGAAAAATTCCATCGAGTAGGCGTAAGTAACAAACGAGCCCGTTAACAAAATGATCTTCGCCATCTTATCGATGTGCTGCAGCGTGATAATGTCGTGTAATTTAAAAATCGAACGCGCCGGAATCAGCAAGGTAAGCACCATCGCGAATCCGCCGAAAATGGCGCCCGCCACGAAGTAAGGCGGGAAAATCGTGGTATGCCATGTCGGCAGGATCGACGAGGCGAAGTCGAAGGACACGACGCTGTGGACGGAAAGCACGAGCGGTGTAGACAGGCCGGCCAAAAGCAGATACGCCATCTCATAATGACGCCAGTTGCGGTTCGACCCCCGCCAACCGACCGCGAAAACGCCGAACAGGAATTTCTTGATCTTCGTTGTCGCGCGATCACGCAACGTCGCAAGGTCAGGAATCAACCCGGTGTACCAAAACAAAACCGACACCGTAAAATAGGTCGAGACCGCGAAAACGTCCCACATCAGCGGGCTGCGGAAGTTTTGCCAGATTCCGTAATTGTTCGGAATCGGCGCGAGATACCACGCCATCCAAACCCGGCCGACGTGAATGCCGGGAAAGATCGCGGCGCACATGACCGCGAACAACGTCATGGCTTCGGCTGAGCGATTGATCGACGTCCGCCATTTTTGGCGCAGCAAGTACAAGATCGCGGAGATCAGAGTGCCGGCGTGTCCGATACCGATCCAAAAAACGAAGTTGGTGATGTCCCAGGCCCAGCCATTCGGAATGTTATTGCCCCAAACCCCGACGCCGGTGGAAATTTGATAGCCGATACAAAACAGGCCGATCATGGCGACCACGGCGGTGATGGTGAAACAAACCCACCACCAGCGAGGCGCGCGGTCTTCCACCACGCCCGAAATCCGTTCGGTGATCCAGCTGAAGTTCCGGCGATTCAATACCAGCGGCACGCGGGCAAGCGGCCGCCCGACGGACGCGGACGCCTCGCCTCGGATCACATCTGGTGCTGTAGGTGCGTCGTCCATTACAAAGTTGCCAATTTCCAATTTCCAATTTCCAATTTTCCAGATAGCGCCGGGTGAACTCGACGCAATTGGCAATTGGCAACTGGTAATTGGCGATCCATCACGCTTCCTTCTCCGGACTCGCCACCCCAATGTTCGCCGCGTCCGGCATCTTCGGGTTTGGGTTACGCAGTCGCGCGAGATAACTCGTGCGCGCTTTCACGTTCAAATAATCGAGCAACCGATAATTGCGGTCGGCCGCTTTTAATTTCGAAACTTTGGTTTCAGGATCCTTCACATCGCCAAAGGTGATCGCTTCGTGCGGGCAAGCTTGCGCACATGCGGTCGTGAACGAGTCGCGCGGAATCCGGAGATCGCCCTCGGACGCTCCAACCCGGGCATGGCTGGCGATTTTTGCTTCTTCGATGCGTTGCACGCAGTAAGTGCATTTTTCCATCACCCCGCGCATCCGAACGGTCACGTTTGGATTCTTTTGCAACTTCGTGATGTCGGGGGCGCCCTTTTCGGTCAGCGGAGCAATGTATTCCTCATAGATGCCGAACTGTCCGGCGATCTTCTTTTTGCCCACCGGCCGCTGGTTGTAATCAAAGAAATTAAAGCGACGCACCTTGAACGGGCAATTGTTCGCGCAATACCGGGTGCCGACGCAGCGGTTGTAAGCCATCACGTTGAGTCCGTCTTCGCTGTGGACCGTGGCGTTGACCGGACAAACTGTTTCGCACGGCGCGTTCTCACAGTGCTGACACATCATCGGTTGGTGCACGATCTCCGGGTCCTGTGGAAACTCGCCGTTGTCTTCGTCGAACTTTTTCGCGCTCGCGAAATAACGATCGATTCGGATCCAGTGCATCCAGCGTCCGTGCGAGACCTGTAATTTGCCGACGACCGGCACATTGTTTTCGGCCTGGCACGCGATCACGCAAGCGCTGCAGCCGGTGCAAACGTTAAGGTCGACTACCATTCCCCACTGCTGTTGGCCGGTCAGCGGCGGGTGACTATAGAGTGACGGCAGATATTTTTGCGGCTCATCGATGCCCGCAGATTTCTCCACGAAATGGTTGTCCTCGCGATACTCCTCGAGCTTCGCTTCCCGCACGACTCCGCGCCCTTCGATGCTCCAGTGATCCTGAGTGATCGAGAGCGGATATTTTTTGCCAACTTTCGAAACCCGGATGCTTTCGATCGCTTTGCCGTCGGCCACTACGAAATGCGGATTGGCGGCCGTGCGCAGGTAATACGCGTTGAACCCTGGAACGTCGCCATTTGTCTGATTGTTGCCGACTGCGTCGCCTCCGTAAGGCAACGGACCAAGGCCGGAAATTGGACGACCGTAACCCATCGAAATCGTGATGGAATTATCGGCGTGTCCCGGCGAAACAATGGCGGCGATTACAAGCTCGCGCTGAATCGGCTGGTCATTGGAATCGCGCGCGCTGTCGGCGATTGTAATCTGAATCAGATCACCGGTTTCGACGCCCAGCGATTTGGCAAAGTCCGGACTCATCATTGCCCCGTTGTCCCAAGTCACCTTGGTGATCGGGTCCGGCATTTCCTGGAGCCAGCCATTGTTGCTGTAGCGGCCGTCGTCCATCGCATAACTGCGGACAAAAACGATCTCAGGCGATTCCGCGGTCGGTAACGGCGCGGCCGACCAAAGTTGTTTTGCCGGCCCGGCGGCGGCCGCTGCATTGAAAGTCGCCGGCCGGTCGTGTAACGCGACGTGACCAGCGAAGCCATCATGCAAAAACTTCGACCAGGCGGTTTGCAAATCGCCCGGCGGCTTGGTCGCCCGAAAAGTTTCCTGGATGAGTTCCGGACCTTCGACTTTGGGCCGGCCGAGCAGCGCGTTCATGATCTCGATTTCGCTGAGCCCACCGAACAGCGGCAGAATCATCGGCTGGATCGACAAATACGAGCCATCGGCGGCTAAAGCGTCACCCCACGATTCCAAATAATGGGCCAAGGGCGCATGCCACTGACTGATGCCGGAGGTTTGATCTTCGTGGTAACCGAGCCGCACCACCTCGGGCACTTTCTTTTGCAGCTCAGGCCAATCGACCGGGAATTTCTTGTCCGGGTCCTGGGCAATCGCGCGAGGCGCATTGTAAACCGGGTCTCCCCCGAAAATGAAAAGCTGTTTGATTTCGCCCCGGCTCATCCGGTCCGCCAGCTGCAAAATGCTTTTGGTGTTTCGATTTCCGGGAAATTCGCGGACTACAATCGTCCGGCCAATGTTCTTGAGGGTCGCATTGATCGCGTAGGCGAGCAGCTGGACGACCACCGGCTGCTGTTGTCCGGCCAGAACGATGCTCGAACCTGATTTGGCGACCAAATCGTTCGCCAATTCGGTGAGCCATTGTTCGTTGAATTGCGGCGTCGCCGACGGAGGGGTGAGCGTTCCAAGAAATGACGCCAATCCGGAATTTTTTGTCAGTCCTCCAATCTTTCCGGCCAAAAGGTAGGCGAAAATCGGAATCTGACTTGCCGGCAAACGTAAGCGGTGATCCGCCATCGCGCCGGTGATCGTGAACCGGTTCTCGACGACATAGAGGCGGTTCATGGAATCGCCCGCCGATTTCACCCGGCGGCGGGCGGTGAAAGCGCGCGATGACGCGAGATCGCCTTCGCCGCAATCGAGAAAATCGCTATCCAGCGCCAGCACCACATCGGCGCGATCGAATCGCGGCATGAGACGAACGTTTTCGCCGAAACTCACGTGAGTCGCGTAATTCTGGGCGTCGCTCAGCCCTGCTTCATAAACGCACCACGTCATCTTCGGGAACGCCTTCTCCAGTTCGGCGCGCAATCTTTCACGCGTCGGCGAATGCACCTCCTCGACCAGAAATGCGAGACCGTCACCGGAGCCGAGTTGGCCGCGCAATTTGTCGATGTAAGCATCGAACTCGGCGCGGGTCGCATCCTTGCCTCGATTTACAAATCGCCGGGACCGGGTCGGATCGTAAAGATCCAGTAGCGAAGCTTGAGCAAAAACATCGGTGCCGCCGGCGGAAGCGGGATGAATCGGATTGCCTTCGAGTTTGATCGGTCGTCCGTCCACGGTGGTTGCGACCAGCGGAATCGCGCCCGTCCGCCGCGGCATCGCGGTTGAGTAGTAAAGAAATTTTCCGGGAATCGTCCATTCGACGCTCTTGGTGAATGGAACCATATGCATTTGCGGTCGGCGACAACTCGTTAGGCCGATCCCGGCCAGCGCCATGGACGCGCCCATCAACTTCATGAAATCGCGGCGCGACCACTCATCTCCCTCCAGCTCGGAAGCGCCCGCGGGAAATTCTCGCTCCAGCCACTCGCGAAATTCCGGAGTGTTGCTGTATTCGCCGACACTCCGCCAATAATTCTTACCTGTCGCCGGCTCGGGCGGATGTTGAAAAATGCGTTTCATCGGTGACAGGTTTGGCAATTTTCCGACGGGCTGATGTGCCAGCGCTCTTTCAAGGTCTGACCGATCTCCGCCTGGGTAA
>JAICWQ010000147.1 GCA_025934755.1 Chthoniobacterales bacterium
ATTTGATGAAGCTACAATCGAAGTCGGTCACGACGGCAAAGGTTTCTCTTACGACAACGAAGGACCGCGACATCGCGCATTGGTCCTGCCTTTTTCGCTGGGAAACCGTCTGGTGACGAATCTGGAATATCTCGAATTCATGGCGGACAACGGTTATTCCCGGCCGGAATTCTGGCTGTCATTAGGCTGGATGACTATTAACGAGCAAAACTGGCAGGCTCCATTTTATTGGATCCAACGTGACGGCGAATGGTGGAATTTCACCCTGTCGGGCTTGCTCAAAGTCGACCCGAACGAGCCGGTGACTCATTTGAGCTACTTCGAGGCCGATGCTTACGCGAATTGGGCCGGCGCCCGTTTGCCGACCGAATTCGAGTGGGAACGCGCAGCTGCAAACATCCCGATAGAGGGAAACTTTGTTGAAACCGAACGATTCCATCCGGCGGCCTTGAATCCGTATCCGCATCCCGTCGATGATCATCGAATGGAAGCCCATGCCACAATTCACCAAATGTTTGGTGACGTTTGGGAATGGACCCGCAGCTCGTATTCGCCTTATCCCGGTTATCATGCCGGACCGGGCGCGCTTGGTGAGTACAACGGCAAATTCATGTGCAACCAATACGTTCTTCGCGGAGGCTCCTGCGCTACTTCACGAACGCACATTCGCAAAACCTATCGCAATTTCTTTCAACCCGAGAAACGGTGGCAATTCACGGGGATCCGTTTGGCGCGCGATCTTTCGTGAAACAGAACGGCAGTAGCGAAATTCAAGCCGCGAGAAAAATCTTTCGCGAGGAAGTTCTGGCCGGTTTGTCGAAGCCTGCGCGACAACTGTCGTGCAAATTCTTTTATGACGAACCGGGCGCGCATTTGTTTCGCCAAATCTGCGACCTGCCTGAATACTACGTCACCCGGACCGAAATCGAGATTCTGCGACTGCATGGCGCTGAGATCGCCACGGTTCTTGGATCGCAAATCGAGTTGATTGGACTGGGCACCGGCGCGGGATCCAAAACCAAAATCCTGCTCGAAGAATTGGACCGTCCCGCAGTTTACGTCCCAATCGACATCTCCAGGGAGCAATTGGAGAGATCGGCAGAGCGTTTCCGCAAAACGTTTCCGAGCCTGCAAATCCTCCCTGTGGCCGCCGATTATCTCGAGCCGTTCGAGTTGCCGTTGCCACGCCATCTTTCGTCACGAAGCGTGGTTTACTTTCCAGGCTCGACCATTGGCAATTTCGAACCGGACGACGCGACTGAATTCCTATCGCGCGTCGTCGAACTGGCCGGCGAAGGCGGCGGCCTGCTGATCGGGGTCGACCTTCAGAAGGATCGGCATGTTATCGAAGCCGCTTATAACGACAGCGCGGGCGTCACTGCGAAGTTCAACAAAAATCTGCTCGCTCGAATCAATCGCGAGCTCGGCGCGGATTTCGATCTCGCCCACTGGCTGCATTATGCCGTCTACAACCCGGCCGAAGGACGCGTTGAGATTTACTTGATCAGCGAAATCGATCAGGCCGTACGAATTGCTGATCGTACGTTTGAATTTCGGGCCGGCGAAAAAATTCTGACCGAATACTCCTACAAGCACACCATCAACGGGTTTATCATGCTCGCGCGCCAGGCCGGTTTCGACTTCGGGCGGGTGTGGACCGATGACCAGCGCTGGTTTGGCGTTTTCTATTTCACGGTACTGTAGCGGCAATGCCAGTCCGGCTCGGACTCTATGACCGCCGACCCACTCGTTCAATTAATCGGAATTTCCAAAACATTCGCCGGCGCCGCGGCCGTCCACGAAGTCGATATCTCGATCGAACACGGCAAAACCACTGTCCTGATCGGGCCCAGCGGCTGCGGCAAATCGACTTTGCTCCGCCTGATCATCGGATTGCTGGAACCTGACAGTGGCGAAATCCGATTCGATGGAGCGCCGCTTCACACGGGCGAAATCGATAGGATTCGACACCGGATCGGTTACGTCATTCAGGAAGGCGGCCTGTTTCCGCATCTAACTGCGCGCCGAAACGTCTTGCTGATGGCTCGTCATCTCGGCCGCGCTGAAAACGAAACGGTCTCACGTTTGTCCGAATTGTGCGCGCTGGCCAGGTTTCCCGAGAATCTTCTCGATCGATATCCGCTCGAACTTTCCGGCGGCCAGCGGCAACGGGTCAGCTTGATGCGCGCGCTGATGCTGTCACCGGAATTGTTATTGCTCGACGAACCTCTGGGCGCTCTCGATCCGCTGG
Organism: Chthoniobacterales bacterium; assembly: GCA_025934755.1. Taxonomy (GTDB): domain Bacteria; phylum Verrucomicrobiota; class Verrucomicrobiia; order Chthoniobacterales; family UBA10450; genus AV40. The sequence goes on from JAICWQ010000147.1 coordinate 2,252, forward strand.
TCCGCGCGGCATTACAGAAGGACTTGAAGGAAATCTTCGCCCGTCTCAATCAAACCGCGCTCCTGATCACTCACGATCTCGCCGAAGCCGCTTATCTGGGAAACAAAATCATCCTCATGAACGAAGGCCGAATCGTTCAGCAAGGTTTGCTGACTGAGCTGCGCGAAAAACCCGCCAGTGAATTCGTTACCACATTCATCAACGCCCAACGCAGCCTCGCTGTCCTATGAGAATTAGGAAAGCAGGAAGACAAGAAAGAGCATTTCGATTCCTTCTTTTTTCCTGCGTTCCTGCGTTCCTTATTTTCTTATCTGGTTCGCTCTCGGCTGAGCCGGTCGTAATCGGTTCCAAGAAATTCACCGAGTCGTACGTGCTCGGCGAAATTGCGAAGCGAACGTTGAACGACGCTAACATTCCGGCCGAGCACCGGCAGGGAATGGGCGGCACGATCATTCTTTGGCAAGCGCTTCAGGGCGGACAGATCGACGCTTATCCCGAATACACCGGCACCATCGTCCAGGAGATTTTGAAAAGCACTGACGCCATGGCCGGCGCTGTCATCGCGGAAGCGCTGGGCAAAAGGGGAATCGGAATGACCAAACCGCTCGGTTTCAATAACACCTATGCCCTGGTGATGCTACGCCGCCGCGCCGACCCGCTCGGAATTCGCACGATCAGCGATTTGCGAAAACATCCGGACCTGAAATTCGGACTGACCCACGAGTTCCTGGATCGCCAAGACGGATGGTCGCCATTGGTGGTCGCGTATGGATTAAGTTCACCCAACGTGGCCGGAATCGATCACGCGCTCGGCTACGACGCGCTTCGGACCGGTCAGATTGATGTGAAGGATGCGTATTCGACCGACGCCAAGATTGCCCAGTACGACCTCGTCGTGCTCGCAGATGACCAAAAGTTCTTCCCGCGTTACGACGCGGTGTTTTTGTATCGCCTTTCCATGAACGAGAAAGCAATCGCGGCCTTGCGGGGACTGGAAGGCAAGATCAGCGAAGGGACAATGACCCGGCTGAATGCCGAAGCTGAGCGGACAAAAGATTATTCGCAAGCCGCGAGCTTGTTTTTCGACTCGAGCCCGGGTCCGGACGGCAACTCGACTCGCCTAACCAGTCGAGTTTCGCGGTCGCGCGGGGGCGAAAATCTCGGTCATAAGCTGGTGCGTTGGACGACGCGACACCTCGAGCTGGCCGGATTTTCCTTGTTGCTTTCGATACTCGCCGGCGTGCCGCTTGGAATTTGGGCGAGCCGCGGCGGCGGGATTGGCCATCTGATTCTTGGGTTCGCTGGAGTGGTGCAAACGATTCCCTCACTGGCATTGCTCGCCCTCCTGGTGCCGCTTCCGTTTTTCGGGATCAGCGTGCGCACAGCGATCGTCGCGCTTTTTCTTTATGGTCTGCTGCCAATTGTTCGCAACACCGCCACCGGCCTGCAGGACATTCCGCGCGGTCTGCGCGAATCCGCGATTGCCCTCGGCCTCAATCCGGCGGCGCGCCTCTGGCAAATTTACTTGCCGATAGCATCGCGTTCCATCCTCGCCGGAATCAAAACGAGCGCCGTGATCAATATCGGGACCGCGACCCTGGCGGCGTTAATCGGCGCCGGCGGTCTGGGCGAACCGATCCTGAGCGGCCTCAACCTGAACGATCACGCCACGATTTTGCAGGGCGCAATTCCAGCCGCGATTTTGGCCCTGCTGGTGCAATGGTTTTTCGATCTCCTCGATCGAGTTCTGATTCCAAAAGGCCTCCGGCTCTAATTCGGTTGGAGGGACAGGCGGCGTAGTGGCCACAATGTTTGGGCGCCGACAGTGCGGCGCCCGCCAGTTGTTTTTCAGATTCGCTGACGTCTCGAAGTGCGTTTAGTTAGATGTATGGCGATCGCGTCGATTAACCCGGCCACCGGCGAAAAGCTGAAGGACTTCCAACCTCACAACGACCTCGAAATTGAAAAGGCGTTGCGACAAGCCGTCGCCGCGTTTGATAAACATCGCCGCGAGCCCTTTCCAAGACGCGCCGAATTAATGACCGCCGTTGCGGGACTTCTTGAGCAGGAAAAGAAAGACCTCGCCCGCATCATCACCATCGAAATGGGAAAATTATTTCGCGACAGCGTCGCCGAGATCGAGAAATGCGCGCTGGGTTGCCGCTATTACGCAGAGAACGCTGAGCGTTTTCTCGAAGACGAAGCCGCGCAAACGGCTGCCCGCCGTTCCTACCTTCATTACGAACCCATGGGGCCAGTCCTCGCGATTATGCCGTGGAATTTTCCGTTCTGGCAGGTGTTTCGTTTCGCCGCGCCGGCATTAATGGCGGGCAACGTTGGAATTCTCAAACACGCCGCCAACGTTCCCCAATGCGCGCTGGCCATCGAGCAACTGTTTTGTCGCGCCGGTTTCGACGAGGGAATCTTTCAAACCTTGCTGATCGAAGCCGAGGAAACTGAAAAGGTAATTGTCGATCCACGGATCAAAGCGGTGACCGTGACTGGTAGTGAAAGAGCCGGAAGCGCGGTGAGCAGCATTGCGGCACGGGAAATTAAGAAAAGCGTGCTGGAGCTCGGTGGCAGCGACCCATTCATCGTGATGCCGAGTGCCGATTTCGGACTCGCCGTGAGCACGGCCGTTAAAGCGCGCACAATAAATACCGGGCAATCGTGTATCGCCGCCAAGCGATTCTTCATTGCTGATAAGATTTACGACAAGTTTGTCGGTCAATTCGTCGAGCAAATGCGATCTCTTAGAGTTGGCGATCCGTTCGATGAAACGACGGAGATCGGCCCGCTGGCGAACGAGAACATTTTGAAAGGTGTTCATGAGCAAGTTCAGAAGTCGATTGCCATGGGCGCGAAATGTGTGACCGGAGGAAATCGAATCGCTGGCCATGGATTCTTTTATGAACCGACCGTGCTGGTCGATGTTCCGCGGAACGCGCCGGCATTTCGGCAGGAAGTTTTCGGCCCCGTCGCCGCCGTTCTTCGGATTCGAAACTCCGAGGAAGCAATCGAGCTGGCCAACGACAGCACGTTCGGGCTGGGAGCTAGCGCCTGGACTAACGAACAGACCGAGCAGGAACTGTTCGCGTCAGAACTTCAAAGTGGAATGGTGTTCATCAATTCCATGGTCGCATCCGACCCGCGCTTGCCCTTTGGCGGGATCAAACGCTCGGGTTTCGGCCGCGAGCTCGGCGCCGCCGGTATCCGCGAATTCATGAACGCGAAAACAATCTCAATCGCGTAGTCCTAACGAGTCGTTTGGGCTTTGAAGTCTCGCGCAGCATCAGTGAAGCAAATTTGGGTAGTGGGTCATTTACAAATGGAAGCGCCGTAGGCCCGGCATGGCTATAGAAGATCGTTTACCAAAAAAGAAGACCTCCGGCAGGAGCGACATCTTTCTTAGTCATGACGCTCCTAAAGGAGCTTCAACCGGAAAATCACCGCCCAAGCTATAAACAGGACGCGCCTACGGCGCCCAAAACTAATTAAACTGACCCACGACCCAAATTTGCTTGCGAGCATTTTTGTCATGTCGAGGGAAGTCGAGATATCTCCAAATATTTTCGCGGTGACCATCCTATGCCCTGAAACAGAACATCAGGAGATTCCTCGGCTCGACTGACAGAAATTACGGCGCTGTTTCATAAGCAAATTCTTTATCATGGCCCACTGCGAATCGGCTCCTCTGTGCGAAACGTGGTGATGCTTCGTTCCAGATCGCTGATTAAACCCTCATTGCCTGTCGCCTTTGCCACTTCGATCCCTTGTTGTGCGGCTGCAATTGCGTCGTCGAAGCGGCCGACTTCAGCGTAAGCGGCGGCGAGTGTGCGCAGCACGATCGCATTCGGATGACCAGCCCGGCTGGCGACGTCTTCGGCGAACTCGACGGCGCGCGGGCCGTTGCGCAGTGAATCGTTGGACGAAGTTGCGAGCACCCAGGCCAGATTTACTTCCGCGTTCATCAGACCGGGATCGATTTCCAAAGCTTTTTCCAAATGTGTAACCGCGTCCTTGGTGTCGCCGGCTTGCAACAAGGCGAGCCCGAGATTGTTTTCCGAGTTGGCATCGCCGGGGCGAATTCGCAGCGCTTCTTTGGAATGTTCGATCGCTTCGTTCAGCCGACCGCGGCGCATTAAAAGATCCGCAAGGCTGGCGTGAGCGAAATAATTGTCTTTGGTCACCGCGATCGTGTGGTTCCACAGCGTTTCGCTATCGCGCCAATACGAAACCTGCGCTCGAGCGGTGATCGCGAGTGCCATCACTATCGCAACAGAGCAAACGCCCAACGCCCAACGTCCAACGCCCAACGTCGAATTCAAAGAATTCCATTCGATGTTCTCCGTTCGATGTTCGGCGTTCGATGTTTTCAATAAATCAGCAACGCCCCAGGCGATCATCAGAGAGAGACCAATTTGCGGAAGATAAGTGTAACGGTCGGCGTGGGCCTGGAGATTGATCTGAACAATGCCGATGACCGGCAGCAACATCACGAGATACCAAAGCCAGCCAACCAGCAGATAGGGCTTCGAATGTCGCAACGCAAAAACCGCGATTGTGACCGCGACCAAGAGCACCACGGCAAGAATCGGCTGCCAAATTGGTAAACCGGTTTGCGGAAACGGATAAAAAACGCCGAGCTTCGCCGGCCAAATCATTTGCCAGATGTAAACGACGTAACTGACGAACGCGTTTCCGACCCGCGCGAGCAAAGGCAACTGATCGGCCGCGCTGTGAGCCGGAGCGATTCCACGCGAACTCAGAAACGCGGTAATCGCTGAGATTGCAAACAGCGGGATCTTCTCAACAACCAGCTTTCGCCACCCCTTTTCTGATTTCTGACCTGCGACCTGTGACCTGCGACCTCGATTTAATGGCCAATAATCCAACAACAACAAAACTATCGGTGTCGTCACCAGCATCGGTTTGGAAAGCAAGCCGGCTGCGAGCAGTAATAATGTTGTCAGATACCGCGCGATCGATCGTTTGCGAGTGTAATGAAAATAAGCGGCCAGGGTGAGCATGAAAAACAAGCCGCTGAGAACATCCTTGCGTTCTTCAATCCACACGACGGATTCTGCGCGCAACGGATGAATCGCAAAGATCGCGGCCACAAACGCGCCTGGCCAGATCGTTCCCGTCATGCGCGAGAATACGAGAAAGAGTAAGAGCACCGACGCCGTGTGAAGAACAACATTGGTGATGTGAAATGCGCCCGGGTTTAGGCCGAACAATGTGAACTCGATCATGTGGGAAATGTTCTTGAGTGGAAACCAGTTCGTGGACGGCCAATGAATGAATGCCCA
>JAICWQ010000161.1 GCA_025934755.1 Chthoniobacterales bacterium
AAACCGTCCCGCCGGCAATCGCATCGAAGAACTAACCACGAATGCACATTAACGAACACGAATGGTTTGGTCTACGGGGCAACAAAGAATCCTTTCATGCATTCGTGTCTATTTGATTGAAACCTTTATGAAAACAAAACTACTCCTAACCGCAATCACTACCCTCGCCGCCAGCGCGATTTATGCGTCCGACGTTCCGCCCGTTGGCAGCGCCGCGCCGGATTTTTCTACCCCCGACGCCAACGGCAAAACCGAATCGCTTTCTCAATACAAGGGGAAGTACGTCGTGCTCGAATGGTTTAATCCCGAATGCCCGTTTGTGAAAAAACACTACGGCAGCGACAACATGCAAAAGCTGCAGGCTGAATACACCGGCAAGGGCGTGGTTTGGCTGACCATCAATTCCAACGCCTCGGGCACCGAGGGGAATATCACCGCCGATCAGGCGAAGAAAATCATGGATTCCTGGAAAACCAAACAAACCGCGTTCTTGCTCGACCCGGAAAGCAAGGTCGCCAAACTTTACGGCGCCAAGAATACTCCAAACATGGTTGTGATCGGTCCGGATGGTAAAATTGTTTATGAAGGCGCAATCGACAGCAAAGCCACGCCGAATCCGGCCGATATCCCGGCCTCGACCAATTACGTGAAAGCAGCGCTCGACGAATCACTCGGCGGCAAGGCGGTTTCCAACGCCCAAACCAGGCCTTATGGCTGCCATATAACTTACAAATCTTCCTAACTTTACAGCGGCCATCTGATCGTCCAATTGAACAGTCTCAAGGCGGCGGTCGATTCGACCGCCGCTTTTTGTTTTATTGGCGCCTCGCGCCGAGTCGCCAGGCCAATCGCAAGATCGGCATCGGCGTGGCGCGAACAAGGAACATTCCGAATTTCATAAAGAAGCCGGGAATCACGAGTGGTTTGTCCGATTCAATTGCTGCGAGCGCGTCCCGGACGGTTTGTTCGACCGAGACATAAATAAATTCCGGGCCGGTCTTTGGTTGGCCACCGGGACGCTTTGCCGCATCGCCGAATTCAGTGTGGACGGGGCCGGGGCAAAGCGCCGTCACGATTACGCCGCTTCCACGCAATTCCGCCCGAAGCGCTTCGGAAAAACTGTTTACGTAGGCTTTGCTTGCGGCGTAAACGCCCATTCCCGGAATCGGCAGAAAACCAGCCGACGAGCTCACATTCAAAATCGCGCCTTGTCGTTTTGCGATCATTTGCGGAAGCAAGGCGCGAGTAAGCAAGGTGAGCGCCGTGATGTTTACTTGAATAATTCGGTCGTCTTGCGCCGGATCACTCGTTCCAATCGATCCGTAGTCGCCCAATCCGGCGTTATTGATCAGGAAATCGATCCCGATCTTATTTTGCTCGAGCCAACGAACCAGGTCGTCGATTTGAATCTTGTCGCAAAGATCGACTACGCGGGTGTGCACGCTGAGTTGCGCGTTACGACTGTGCAGCTCTTCGCGTAATTCGTTCAGGCGCTGCTCGCGGCGAGCAACGAGGACCAGAGTTCGGGTCCGGGTCGCCAGCTGCCGGGCGAATTCGCGACCAATTCCGGCCGAGGCGCCAGTGATGAGTGCGGCGCAACCATCAAGATTCATTCCCACGAAGATCACGAAGAACAGGAAGGCGCTAACACAAAGATTAAGAAATTTCTTCGTGCACTTCGTGTCCTTCGTGGTGGAACCCTTAACGGTGTTCTTCAATAAACTTCGTCGGATTAATCCAGCCGCGGGTGTCTTCACGATAACCAGGGCCGATGAACGGGGTGAGGAATTCCCGCATTTCAAGGTGAAGATGGGCGAAGTACCGGCCGTTCGCCGTCCCGACCGTGGCGATTTGCTGACCGCGTTTCACAGTTTCGCCCGGATGAACGAGCATGTCCTGAACGTGGCCGTAGTAGGACTGCACATATTTGCGTTCGGCATGGTCAAGATAAGCGTGCACCAGGATGACAACGTTCCCCCAGCCGGGGCCACCCTCGCGGGCCAGCAGAACCCGGCCATCGGCGATCGCGTAGATCGGATCGCCAAGATCGCTGTTTTCGCCGCCGATACCGTTCAAATCGTCGCCGAGATGTTTGTTCTCGGTAAAATGCTGTGCGTTGTAAGCCATGGCGCCGTTTTCATTCCCGAGCGGGAAATCGAAGTGCGCCGCGGTTGGAATCGACTCCAGCTCGAGCGGCGAGGGGATTCGAAACGCCGGGTCGACAAATTTCGGCCGGCTTAAGTCCGGCCCAATCTTCCAGGCCAGGGTTGCGATAAACGCGAACGCGAATGCGAAAACGCTTAGCCAAATGGTGCGTTTCATTTAACCACGAAGATCACGGAGAACACGAAGACTGAAAACAAACAAATTTTCTTCGTGCACTTCGTGTCCTTCGTGGTTGAAGTTCTGGCCGCATGAACGTCTTGGTCACCGGCGGGGCGGGGTTTATCGGCTCCCATCTGGTCGAAAGACTACTCCGGGACGGCCATAACGTCGCGATCCTCGACGATTTCAACGATTTTTACGATCCGCAGATCAAGCGCGCGAACATTGCTGCGTTCGCGAACGATGTCGCAGTTCATGACGTCGATCTTCGCGATGACAACAAAGTCGCGGCCTTATTTCAGAGGGAAAAGTTCGACGCGATTTTTCACCTGGCCGCTCGAGCTGGGGTTCGGCCATCGATCCAACAGCCGCAGCTTTATTACGACACAAATGTTGCCGGCACTTTGCATTTGCTCGAAAACGCGCACGGCAGCGGAGTCGAGCGATTCATTTTCGCATCGAGCTCATCCGTTTACGGCGCGGCAAAACGCGTTCCGTTTTCGGAAGAGGAACATCTGACTCAAACATTGAGTCCGTACGCGGCGACGAAAATCGGCGGCGAATTTCTCTGCTCCACCTACTCGCATCTTTACAGAATGCGGGTCGTCGCGCTGCGCTACTTCACGGTCTACGGGGCGCGGCAGCGTCCCGATCTCGCCATTCACCAGTTCACCCGAAAAATTCACGCCGGCCAGCCGATCGATCAGTTCGGTGATGGCACCACGCGCCGGGATTACACCTACATCAACGACATCGTTCAAGGAACGATAGCCGCGCTGAAATACGAGGGCCCGGTCTTCGACGTCTTCAATTTGGGCGAGAGCGACACGATCCAGCTCAAGGATTTGATCGCCACGATCGAGAAAACGCTCGGCAAGAAGGCGCAAATTAATCGTTTGCCCGAACAACCCGGCGACATGCCTCTGACTTGCGCCGACATTTCCAAAGCGAGAAAGCTTCTCGGTTACAATCCGAAGACGAAATTCCAAGACGGGCTCCCCAAGTTCGTGGATTGGTTTCTGAAATCGCGCGCCGGGGAATAGTGCGGCGAATTTGTGGGGCAAGCGCCTCGCTTTCCGGTCCCAGGTTGGCAAGCGAAGCGCCTGCCCTGCAAATTACATTCCTCGCTTGCGTTCGACGTTACAATGCTGGGTGATTGAAGAAGTTTCTTCGAGGTCTCAAGATCACATGTCGATGCAGCCTGTCCCATTCGATCAGCGCGCCTGTTTTATCGCGGGTCAGGCGAAATCGGGAACGACCCTGGTTGCGGCGTTGCTAGATAATCATCCACAGCTCCTCGTCTTGCCGCAGGAGACGGCATATTTTCCGACCGTTCTTCGAAAGTACCGGGATGTTGACCGGCGGTTGCAGTTTGATTACCTGACGAAAAAATCGTTCGCGCGCGTCCTTTTTGGTGGCGAACCGAAATGGCGCGAGCATGAATACAAAAATTTCCCGCAGGAAAAGTTTCTCGAGACTTTCGAACGGCTTGCCTTTGATCCCGCAAACGCACAACGCGATTTGCTTGGGCTGATGGCCGAATCGTATGGGCAAACAATCGGGGTTCCGTCCGGTCGAATCAAACGCTGGGTCGAGAAGACCCCGGCAAACCGAAATCATATTCCGGAGATTTTCGCTAGATTTCCAGATGCCAAACTAATCGTTACTCTGCGCGATCCCCGCGCGATTCTCGCGACCCAGATCGCGCTGGAAAAAACGCGAAAGACAAAGCGTTTCTCGGTTTATTACGTGATCGCGCACTGGCGAGTGGCCGCCAAACTCGCGCGACGTGTCCGGTCCGGGGACGTTCCCGGCTTGTTCGTGCAGTACGAACGACTCGTGGGCGATCCCGCGAGCGCGATGAAGCAGGTCTGCGACTATCTTGAAATTGAATTCGAGTCTGAAATTATTTTGAGGCCGACAAAAATTGGCGAGCCATGGGACGGCAATTCAGCCGCGCAAATCGTATTTTCTCAGGTCAGCGCGGAACCGGCGTCGCGCTGGGAAAAAGAACTTTCCGAAGATGAAATCGGTTGGGTGGAATGGCATTGCCGCGATCTGATGCCGGAGTTTGGATACGAAACCCGGCTGAAGGCGCGCGAGATCAGACATTTTTTGAAACCGGTCCGGCAGGAACGATCCAAGGAGTATTTGAAGTCGCGCCTTTATTCGCTCCGCGACTCAATGACCAAGCCTGGTACCGATCAAAATCGGTAGGCGCATTTGATTCGGCTTACACGCGGCAAAGCGCGAATAGTCCGCGCCCGACCGGGATTGAATGTCGAACATTTGCCCAAGACACTCGATTTCACAGTCGTTATTCCTTATTCCGATTGCCCCTTGCAAAGGGTAAATGCGCGGGCGATACTCGCCCGGTAGATGTCGGGAATCTAATTCTGGGCATCCGTTTCATTGAAGCTAAGAGTATGAAGCGAGGTTCGTCATCTTCGCGATCGAATTGGCTGAGCAAAACGGGGTGTATCCTGGGACGATTCTATTCCCGGCCTGACGAGATGGAGTTTCCAGCGGCGTCGCAGACTGATTGCAACTTGTGGACCTTTCGGGATTCGCGAGCCGCGGACCGTGTTCGCCTGAGGCGAACGCTCCGCTCATTGAACAACTTAAAAACTGAGGATCAACATGAACTCGCATTCATACGGGAGACGCCAGCGCCACGGGCGCGGTCGGCCTCGCCGAAGAGGCGGTCGCGGGCGTTTCCAAGAACAACGCACGCCGGCTCCGAAACAGAAAACATTTTGGCAACGCGTCGTCGCATTTTTTGCTGGCAACGGCGGCGGCCAAAGAAAACCAGTCACGCAATCGCGTAACGGTCAGCAGCAGCACCAGCATCACCAACCGCAGCAACAGCCGCCGCGAGAACCACGGCAGCAACGTAAACCTGAGTCAGTCGAAGTGACGTCGCCCCGTCTTTACGTGGGCAATTTGTCCTTCGACGCCACCGAGAGCGATCTGTTCGAGCTCTTCAACGGTGTCGGCCACGTTCAGAACGCCGAAGTGGTAAGTTATCGCCATAATCAGCGCTCGAAAGGTTTCGCGTTCGTCTCAATGCAAACGATTGAGGAAGCCAAGCGCGCGGTGGACGAATTGCACGACAAGGAATTTCTCGGTCGTAAGCTCGTGGTCAGCGGCGCGAAATCGGGCGAACACACCCACGAGTAAGCTCAACCGGTTCGAATTTATCAGCGGGAGACGTGCGCAACGGCGGGCGTCTCCCGTTTTGTTTTATGCTTTTGTCATCCCGGGCGCAGCCAAGGAATCTCTAACTATTTCTGGTCGAACTTTGCTCGGAGATATCTAGAGATGTCTCGACGTTGTTCGACATGACAAATTTGCGAAATGTGTTTTTCATCGTTGGTCCCACTGCGACCGGCAAATCCGACATTGCCGCCGAGGTTGCCCAACACCGCGACGCCGAAATTGTCGGCGCGGATGCGTTTCAAATTTATCGCGGCCTCGATCTTCTGACCGCGAAGCCGGATCCAGCGACCCTGGCCAAAGTCCCGCATCATCTGATCGGCACCACGTCGGTCCTCGACGAGATGAGCGCCGAAAAATTTCGGAAGCTTGCCCTGGAAGCGATCGCTGAAATTCATTCCCGCGGAAAAATGGCGATTGTTGTCGGGGGAAGCGGACTCTATATCAAAGCGCTGACTCATGGTCTATCGGTTGCGCCGCCGGCCGATCCCGATTTGCGCGCTCAATTGAACGAACTCAGTCTCGCCGATTTGCAGAAGAAGCTGCGCCGCCTGGATCCTGCAACGACGGTTGATTTCAAAAATCGGAGACGCGTCGCGCGCGCGATCGAAATATGTTTGTTGAGCGGAAAACCGGCATCGGAACAGGTCAGCGGATGGGCAGCAACCGATACCGCTGCCACTGCAGGCGTATTCGTCTTTCGAGAACGCGACGATCTTTACGAACGAATCAATCGCCGGGTGTAGAAAATGTTTGAGGCCGGGGTGTTTGAGGATGTTCGGGCCGCCGGTGCGGTGAGTGAGACCGCGTCGATTTTTTTTGGACTGCGCGAGATCCGCGAATTGCTCGCGG
>JAICWQ010000056.1 GCA_025934755.1 Chthoniobacterales bacterium
GAGATGGAATTCGGCGCCATTGCATATCAGGAGCCGAGCTTGGTTTGGTATTTTCGATCGAGCGTGCGCGGCTGGATGACGCCGCTGAATTCGAAGAAGGCCGCTGAATTCATGCACAAGGATGGCGCGCGGTTTGTAATTTTGCCGACCGAGATGGCGGAAGACATTTTTCCAAATTCACCACCTGCTTGGAAAACGTTTTCAACTTCCGGATTTAATATTCCAAAAGGTAAACGCGTCGATCTGACGCTCATACTCAAAGAGCGTTGAAGCATTAAACGGTTGAAGCGTCGAAGCGGAATACACGGTTTGACCCAGCCGCTTAAACGCTTTAACGCTTCAACGGTTTAACGAATATTGTGATCACCTTCCTCGATGGCAAACTCGTCGCGGCCTTGCCGACCCAAGCGACGGTCGACGTGAACGGCGTCGGCTACGAAGTTTTGATCCCGCTATCCAGCTACGATAAACTTCCCGCGGCCGGCCAGCCTATCCGGATCCTGACCCATCTTGCCGTTCGCGAGGACGCCCACATTCTTTACGGATTCATGACCGCGCCGGAGCGGGATTTGTTTCGATTGCTGGTGAACAACGTGAGCGGAATCGGACCGAAGCTCGCCTTCGCGGTATTGAGTGGAATGAGCGTGACGAATTTCAAAGCTGCAGTCGTGAATTCTGATGTCGCCGCCATTTCGAAGATCAGCGGCCTTGGGAAAAAGACGGCCGAGCGAATCGTTCTCGAGTTGAAGGACAAACTCGGGGTGGCGGCCGCGTGGGAAGCGGCAACCGCCGCGCATGCGCCAACGCCGGAAGAGGAACACGCCAACGAGGCGGTCCTGGCGTTGATTTCCCTCGGTTACAAACAGGTCGATGCCCACAAAGCGGTCCGCGATCTGCAAGGCCAGGCGAAATCGGCGGAAGAATTGGTGAAACTCGCGCTGAAGCGGATCGCGGCGGGAAGATGATGTTTGATGTAAGATGTTTGATGTTCGATTTGTACCGCAAATCCGGCTCCGTTAAGGTGCAAAATCTTACATCTTAAATCAGACATCTTACATGCTCGTTAAAGACGACAGGCTGAGCGCAATTCGTGGTTCGTTCCCCAAAGAAGGCCTCTTTGCGGAAAAGGATTGGCTGCTTTCGCCGGATGCATTTCCGATCGATGAAAAATTTTTGCACGAGCTGGAGCAACTTGGTCATCGCCTTTTCGTTTTTCAGCGCGCCTGCAATCAGCTTTATCAACTCAGCGTTAAAGGAAAACAGCCGGCTTGGGTTGCCCGTTATCTGGACGCCGGCAAACCGAAGGAGTTGATTGAATTTTCGCGGCGCAAAGAGATTCGCGACGACCTGCCACGGGTCATTCGTCCGGATCTCATTCTCACCGACGATGGTTACATCATTGCCGAAATCGATTCGGTGCCGGGCGGGATCGGTCTGACCGGCTGGCTCAATCAAACGTATTCAAAGTTCGACCGCGAAATCATCGGCGGCGCGGACGGAATGCTCGATGGATTCCAAAGCGTGCTGCCGAACGGCGGCGACATCGTCATTTCGCAGGAAGCAGCAACCTATCGGCCGGAAATGGAATGGGTTTCAGCGCGCTTGAATCAACTCTCAACTCTCAACTCTCAACTCTCAACTTTGAGTTGGCGCGTAGTTGCCGCTGAAAACTACGAGCCGCAAAACGGCCGCGCGGTCTATCGTTTCTTCGAGCTGTTCGATCTCCCCAACATTCCCAAAATCGAAAATCTGCTGCGCGCCAATGCCGAAGCCCGGGTCACGATCACGCCGCCGATTAAACCGTTTCTGGAGGAGAAAATGTGGTTCGCGCTGTTCTGGTTGAAACCGCTCCAGGAATTTTGGCGGCGGGAGCTGGGCGAAAAATATTTTCGGCAACTCCAGAAAGTGATCCCCTACTCCTGGTTGCTCGATCCAACGCCGTTGCCCCAGCATGCCGTCATTCCGCGTCTGGAAATTCACGATTGGCGCGAAGCGGCGAAATTCAGCCAAAGAGACCGCGAACTGCTCTTAAAAGTAAGCGGGTTCTCGCCTCTCGGCTGGGGCAGCCGCGGAATTTCACTCGGCTCCGATCTAGCGCACGGCGAATGGGAAAAAAGAATCGGCAACGCGCTGGCCACGTTCGATTCCTCGCCAACGATCATGCAGCGTTTTCACAAAGGCCGTTTGGTTGAACACCGCTACTGGGACGCTGATTCAAACGAATTGAAAACAATGAAAGGCCGGGTGCGGTTGTGTCCGTATTATTTTGTCGCGGACAACAAAGTGAAACTGCGCGGCGCGCTGGCTACAATTGTTCCCGCCGACAAAAAGTTCGTCCACGGCATGCGCGACGCGATCCTGGCCCCGTCGAAAACTGGACAGGATTTACAGGATTAAACAGGATTTAAAGACAAGAGTTCCGCTTCGGGTAATCAACTGAAATGTTGTTGATCGTATCTCGACCGCTACATCGCACCTTGACCGGTCATGTCGCGTTTCCCGAACGCTCCATTGTATCTCGGCCGCTCCCGCGTCGCTCGACCGCTACCTCGCGGCTTGACCGGCCATGTCGCGCTTCCCGAACGCTCCATTCTTTCTATTAACGATCCAGAAAATCCTGTTAATCCTGTCTATATTTGATATTTCGAAGCAGTGAGTCCCCCCACTCGCCGCGCTTTTCTTCAAACCGTTGCCGGCGCCGGTTTGTATTGCGCAACGCCGCGAATTGTCCGCGCGGCAATGCCGCTGCCGGAAGACAAACTCCAAATCTCAATCCTGCATACGACCGATCTGCACGGACACATTTTGCCGACAACAGATTACGCCGGAAATCCGGACCTTGGCGGTTTCGCCCGCTGCGCGACTCAGATTCGTCGTTGGCGGCGGCAGAATCGAAACTCGATCCTGATCGACGTCGGCGACGTTTATCAGGGAACCGACGTCAGCCTGCGAACCAATGGCGGGTTGATGATCGATCTCTTCAATCATTTGAAATTCGACGCCTGGGTCGTTGGTAACCACGAATTTGACTGGGGCGTCGAACCTTTCACCCAAGCGGTCGCGCATTCCGCGATGCCTGTTCTGGCGGCGAACATGTCGATCGAAGGCAGACCAAGCGGTGATCCACATAATCCGTTCGCAAGACTGCGGCCGTACATTTTGAAAGAGTTCGGCGGGATCACGATCGCGATCGTCGGAATAACCACGCCTGGCATGCCATTTTGGTTTCGGCCCGAATTCATTCGCGGTTTCGAATTCGAGCATTCGGTCGAACCAGTCCGACGCGCGATCGTGACGGCGCGAGGCGAAGGCGCAGACGCAGTCGTAGTCGCAGGTCACATGGGATTGAAACCGCGGAGCGGCGGCGATGATTTCGCCAACAACGTGATCGCTGTCACATCCGAGTTCCCGGAGGTTGCGGCATTCATTGCCGGACATACTCACCAAACAATTTCCAGCCGGACGATCAATGGCGTTTTATTAACACAGGCGAACCATTTTGGAATTCATGTCGGCCGGGTTGATCTGACTTTCGATCGCCCGTCAAAGAGATTGCTGCATGTCCAATCGCGTTGCGAATTGATGGATCATCGGATTCGCCCCGATGCAAGAATGCTGTCGCGAGCGAAGCCGTTTCTCGACGAATCCGCCACCGCGCTCAGGCAGCCAATTGGAACTTTGGCCGATACACTTCATGCTCGAGGGCGTCCCGGCGAACCGAGTGAGGTTGAGGAGCTGATTGGGGCGGCGATTTTCGAAGAGCTGTCAGAGCACCAGGTCGTAATCGATGGAGTAATGCATGGCATTTTCGAAGAGAAAAATTTCGAGCCCGGCCCCAAGACCGTGAACGACATTTGGAAACTGATCCCGTTCGAGAATTACCTCGTGACCGCCACGCTCGCTCCGGAAGAGATCAAAGTCGTGATGGAAGAAGTCTTCGCCAGTCGTGAGCTTCGAAACCTGCTCGGGTTCCAACTCCAGACCGAAGGGAACGGTTTGGATCGGCGAATTGTGTCGATGCGGTTGGCCGATGGCCGGCTGCTCGAGCGCGACAAGCGTTACTCCATCGCGTTCAACAGTTTTGATTCACGGAGCGGTGGTCACCGGTTCATGAAACTTCGGGAAATACTCGAAATGTCCGCAACGAATTGCACGTTCCACCCGATCCTGACCCGGGACGCAGTGATCGGATATTTCCAGCGCCATGGGATTGTTCATAAAGTCGTGCCGCAGCCACGCCCGGCCGCGGCGTAATTTTTGCCACATTGGGGTTGAAAATGTTCTCGATTACGGTTGCGTATCTGTCCCATGCGCGTTTTCGGAATTTCAGTGGTGCTTCTTTTGTCGATGATCGGTCTCGGGTGGTCGCAAGTGGACGTCGGTTCGTCTAAAGCAGCGAACCTCCCGATGTATCGGCCGATTCTCCTTGGGACCGGACCGGATGCTTTGATTAACCGCATCGACACTGCCGACCTGGTCCGTAAAGGCCAAAAAGATGCCGCGATCATGTTCTCATGCTCGGTGAAAAAGGACGGCTCGGTCCTGTCGGTATCGACTTATCGCGGCACGCCCGATTCGAAACTGCTCGAACAGGAAGTGCTCAAACGGTTGTCGGTTGCGGCAAACCCGAAATTCATTCCCGGCGTTTACAATCATTTGCCGGTCGACGCCATTTACTACGGCACGGTGACGTTCATGCTGGTCGACGGAAAGCCGCGTCTCCGAATTTTTTCCAATCAGGAACGGAACGAACTTGCCAAAGAAAGTGACTTCGTCGGTCCCCAGCCGTTTTGGGGAGGCGACTCCGGGTTCACAGGTTTTCACTATCCGAGCAGCGATAACGCACCGGTCCAGGTAGACGGTTCGGCGGAGGTCCAGGTCAAGATAGACGCAAACGGGAATCTGCAAGACATGTCGGTTCTGAGCGAGCAACCGCCCTTTCTTGGTTTCGGCGAAACCGCCTACAGCGATTTTTCCAAAGCGAAATTCATCCCGGCATTTCGCAATGGCAAACCGGTGGCATGTGAAGTGAAGTTGCCGGTTTATTTCAACCCCAAAGGGTTCTAGTTCCCGGCTTTCCCTCGATTGCCGGGACCGCTGTCGTGAAGAGTCGAATCATCCCACGAAGTTTTTTTCGCCGCGATCCGATCACGTGCTCGCGCGAACTCGTCGGCGCTGAGCTGGTCTGGGGAAATTGCGCGGGGACGATCGTTGAAACCGAAGCCTATCTGGCCAAGGGCGACGAAGCAGCCCATACCTTTTCGCGACCAAGTACCCGCGCCTTTGTAGAGCGAAACCAACCCGGGGCCGCCTATATTTATTTTAGTTATGGCGCTCACTGGATGTTGAACGTGCTGGTGAAGGGAACAGCCAACGGCTTCGTATTGTTCCGGGCCGTTCAACCAACCCGCGGAATCGAGTTAATGAAAAAACGGCGCGGTACGAAGGACGACCGTCAACTTTGCTCGGGCCCGGGGAAATTGACCCAAGCTTTCGCGATTACGAATCGGCACGATGAAATGGATCTGTGTGTTGATCCGCGGCACTGCTTTGCCAAAGGCGGCAATCGTCACGTGGACGTGGTGGCCGATCGCCGGATTGGCATCACCCGTTCAGTGCATCATCCCTGGCGGTTCACCTTGCGCGGCAGCGAATTTGTCAGCCGCGCGGTAAGAACCGAAAAGGTAGGGGCGATTGCCCTCAATCGCCCGCGGTCCGTTGGGGCAACGGCCCCTGCCAATTGACGGGATCGCCACTTAATTGAACGTTTGGCGGCAATCATGAAGAAACAGCGCGTTCTCCTCGGCATGAGCGGTGGAGTCGACTCCAGCGTCACCGGCTATTTGTTGCGCGAGCAAGGCTACGACGTCGTTGGGGTGACCATGAAAGTGTGGCCGCAGGATTGCATTTCCCGGGCGGAGGACAAATGCTGTGGACCGCAAGCCGTGGCCGACGCCCGTGCGGTCGCCCATTCGTTAGGCATTCCGCATTATGTAGTCGACGAAGCCGACCTGTTCGAGCGGACGGTCATCGATTATTTCACCAGCGAATATCAGGCGGGCCGAACCCCGAACCCGTGTGTGATGTGCAACGAAAAACTGAAATTCGGCAATCTCTGGGGCAAAGCCGAGGCACTTGGCTGCGATTACATCGCGACCGGCCATTACGCGATCATCGAACATCATGAAAACCGCGCGGTGTTGCGCAAGGGAATCGACCCGCGCAAGGACCAATCCTATTTCCTGTTCAGTTTGCGACAGCCTCAGCTCCAGCGAGCGCTGACACCGCTCGGACCGATGCAAAAACCCGAGATCCGAAAAATCGCGCATTCGTTAGGCCTGAAAGTCGCGGACAAAGTCGACAGCCAGGAGATTTGTTTCGTCCCCGGAAACGATTACAAGTCGTTCCTTCGTTCGCATCTTGGCGGGAAAGAATTTCACCGCGGAGAAATTTACGATGTCGAAGGAAACTTTGTTGGCGAACACGACGGCATCGAGCTTTTCACGATTGGGCAACGAAAAGGGCTTCCGGGCGGATCGCTACGGCCACGCTACGTCGTTGATATCGATTCCGAAACCAACCGGGTAATTGTTGGCGACGCGGACGATTTGGTCTGTGACGAATTTGAAATCGATCGGGTGAACTGGATTGCGGATGCAGAGGCGGCTGTCCCCAGCCGCATACCAGCTCAAGATGCGCGTGAGGACGCGCGCCACGGCAACGCTCGCGACCTGACGGTGAAAATTCGATACAGCCATCCGGGCACGCCGGCCACGGTGACACCGCTGAAAAACAATCGCGCGCGGGTCCGTCTCCAGGAGGGACAGCGCGCGGTCACGCCCGGACAGGCGGCGGTGATTTACGACGGCGACGTCGTGGTTGGCGGAGGTTGGATTTGCCGTCGCGAAGCGCTTGTCCCGGCCTGACCAATGGCGGACAAAATTCTGCTCGGGGTCAGCACTTTTCCGGACCGCGAGACTGCGCAACGCATTTCAAACCAGTTGGTCAGCGAAAAATTCGCGGCCTGCGCAAATATTTTACCGGACATCGAATCGATTTATCGCTGGAAAGAAAAGATCGAGACCGGCAACGAAACGCTCGTGTTTTTCAAGGTGAGCGAAGAACGGCAGTCCGCGTTTCAGGAAAAGCTTCGCGCACTCCATCCTTACCAGGTGCCGGAAATCATTTTCCTTTCGATCTCAAGCGGCCTGCCCGAATATTTGGGTTGGGTGACCGAAAACTGCACCCCGGCAACTTGAATGCTTTTTGCATTCAAGTTCGGGATTCAGTCACTGTATCTTGAATGCAAAATGCATTCAAGTTGTCGGAGCGGTCCGGCGGCGACGGCTGCCGACGAAAAAGATCGCGACGCCCATTCCGTTGGCAATGACCGTTACGGCCGCGACTTTTGCTCCGAAAATCAGCGGGCTCGGGACATCGATGATCGGGTAGACCGTGAAGAAAATCGCGCAGAGGCAGACGCCGGCGCCACAAAACGCTGCGATGCGCAGCCAGGCCGATTTCGTGCGAATCCCGACAGCGCCAAATAGCGGCAGCGCGAACATCGTGAAATAAACGATGCCGTAAAACACGTTGGCGGCGTTGTCGACGAGCTGAAATGCTTCCTGGATGCCGGCGCCGATCTGACTCGCGATCGCAATCACAAGAGTAAGTGTTCCGACGAAAATGATCGAGTTGATCGGCGTCTTGTAGCGCGGGTGCAATCGTGAGAACCAGGCGGGCAGCAAATTGTCCCAGCCCGCCACCATTGGTAATCGTGAGCTGCCCGTAACGTGAACGCTTGTCGAAGCAATCGTGCGCACGGTCATTAGCAGAATTCCCATGGACGCGATCGCGCCGGCGATTGGGAATGAATGGAGCCCGAGTCGCAAGGTTTGCGGCACTGGACCGATGAGATCGATTGGATTATTGCCGACGAAGGAGAGAACCGAACTGGTTCCGAGAATGAACATCAACGCGATAACCGGCGATGCGATCAGGACGGAGCGGCCAATGTCGCGCGCCGGAGACCGGGTTTCACCGGCCAAAATGGCGACGTATTCGAAGCCGCTCAATGCGCCTATGCCGAGCTTGGTAAAGATATTGAGACAATAAAAGATGGACATGGTCGGCAAGGCGAGCGGCAGCGGTCGATAATTTTTTATCTCCCCGCGGGCGAGCCCCAGCAATGGCAGGAAGATCAAAGCCGCATAAACCAGGAACATGGCGAAGGCGCCGACATTGTGAAGCCATTTGCCTAACGAAAGACCGCGCACACAAGCCCAACCCAGACCGACGACGAGCCCGGAACTGATTAATGAAACGCACCATTTACTGTTCGGCATCCAGGCTTCCCCAACGGCGTATGAAATGTTTGTGGTCACGAACATTCCACCCAGGGCGATCACGGTGATGGACAGCAGCCACAAGTTCCAAGCGGTAATGAATCCCGTAAACTCGTTGAAGCCGAGCTTGGCCCATTGATAAATGCCGCCTTCGAGGGGCATCCGATTACTGAGGTAAATCACGATCGCAGCCTGCGGAATATAAAAGAGCAGGATGGCGAGCAACCAAAAGAACAGATGGGCTTGTCCGAGCTTCGCGGCCGCGCCAACCCAGCTCGAACCGACGACAAAAAGAATTTGGGTCAGGACGAGATCGAAAAGCCCGAGCGGCTTTCTGAGGGACTCGCTGGTACTTTCAACCTTCTGCTCGGCGCGCTCGAGGTCAGTGGTCACGACGGAAATTGTAGGGCAAGCGCATCGCTTGCCGAAACTAAAATGACAGGCGGAGCGCCCGCCCTACAACCGCACGGAGTATTCGGCGTTCCTAATGCGTTTCACCCGGTTTTCGCGACGGCGGCGGAACGTTGCGAAATTCCCGATGCCGAACCTTGCCGCCGGCATACGCGATGTAGCCACCGGCGCCTAAAGTTGCGACACCGAGCAAAATTACAGCGATAACCAATGGCGTCGCGGACCGCGGCCATTTTGCGGGAGCGAAAAGCGCGATCGCACTCAGGACGGCGAGGGCGTAGAAAATCCAGATCAAGTCTTCCGCTCGATCCTGGTGCTCTTCGAGCCAGGCGTCGCCAACTTCATTTTCCATCGACAGCACGCGGTCTTTGGCTTGTTCACCGAATTCGTAAACCGGCCAGGCCGACGCAGCAGTAATCAAAACGAGGATCAGGGTTGCGATTTGGGCGGGACGGCTTCGCAGGAAGAAGGCAACGATCAATCCGAGCAGCCCCATGGCAAGGCCGTAGACCGGCAAAGGATTAATCAAAACGTGAATGTATTCCGGCTGACGCAAATCACGAAGAATGGCGTCAATCATTTAAGGCGGGAATCGCAAGGAAAGATTACCCTTTGGGCGGGGTGGCGGGCTTGTCCGCTTGCGACATTGTTGGGTCTTCCCAGTAGGGAACGTATTTTTTCCAGTCTGCGGTGGTGAAATGCCACCATTCCACCCGCAACCCGTAAAAGTTGTTATGGGCCATCGCGATCTGCAGCAAGGTCAAATGTTGTTTCACCGACGGATCGCGACCGGCATAACCCATCATCGCCTGAGGAGTGAATTCATCGAATTTCGTCGGCATCGCCGCGTCCTGACTCCAATCGTCTACCAACGTTGCGTCCACCGACACGCCGTAGGAGTGCATCGAACCAAAACCTTTCTCCGGATTGGCGACGTATTGGTCCTTCGCGGCATATTTCCAGAGTAGTTCCTGCGCTTCTTTCGGCCGATAAGCGTCCCAGATCTTCAGTCGATAACGAAATTGATGAAGGAATTTTTGCGCGCCGGCCAGCTGCTGAGCCACGCCCGGTAATATCAACGCCCGGGTGCCGCGCGGATAAAGCGCATGTTTGGTCACATTGTTTTCGGTGGCGTAACGCAAATCGATAATGATCGTCGGATCAACCGTCGCGATATCGACGAGTTGCGGGGTTTCGGCAAACCCGGCCCGCACGATCGACATCATGGCGGTGAAAACAATTGCGAGCATTGCGCGTCGGAACATTGGGCGGGGATTATAACCGCAAACCGGGTGGCCGCGCAATCTGCCCCTTCCAAGATGGGCTGCCAAGTTGGCGGGATTGCGTTCCAAATCGCGCTTTGCCACGTCATCCTGAACGAAGTGAAGGACGTGTCATCAGCGGGTGCATCACGCTCGTGAACTTGTTGATCTAGGCTCCGGCTGGGAGATCCCTCGGTCCAAACCGGACGGGCATAGGGCTCGGGATAACAAATCTGGGGATCGAACAACCAAGTCTAGTTTTTAATTGCCGCCGGCAACGGTTGCGGGGGAGTCCGTCTTGGCGATGCGCTGCAACAAAAGTTGGACTACGTCATCCGGCACGTTGAAGCGAACCTCCAGGTTGGCGGCTTGTCTCGAAACGTCCGGGGTTTGGGTGAACAACATCAAATTTGAATCCTGCAGCCGCAGCCACTTCTGCGGTTCGTTGTGCAAATTGCGCGCGAACTCCGAAGCGTTTTCCGGAGATTTCATTTTCAAAAGCAGCCGCGCTTTGACCGGGTTTTGCAAATTCAGGGCAAGCCCGAGAAGCTGGGTGGTTTCAAGCAGCTCCGGCGCGAAAATCGGATGATACATTCGCGGCAGATCGGGCGGATTTCGCGAGATCAACCGAAGCGCGCTTTCCCGGTCCAACGCTTCGAACCGATCAAAAAGTTGGCCGCTAATTTTGAGGTCGACGTCGATTCCAAGCCGAACTCGCACCAGCTGATCCACTTCACTCGAAGTGCCGATGGCGAGCGTTTCGGGTCCAACCCGGGCCAGCGCCAGGTCCGGTTTCTCCCACACCGACAGTCCACTGATGGTCCGCTTTTGAAACTCCTTATCAGTTTGCGCCGCTCGAATCACTTTCGAAAGATCCCCACGGGTTTCGATCAAAATATATTCGCGCACGCTTTCGTTGTCAGAAATCGTGGTGGCGCGGGTGATCCGAAGCGCGTCCCGTGACAGGTTCAAGACCGGGGTGCGCGCTGCCGGTCCGATCAATCCATTCCAGGCCGCCTGATAAGCATCGGACTGTTCTTTTTGCCAGCGTTTGAGCGAATCGGCGTGATCAAACTGGTCGATGTTGATCGACAAAATGCTTTCGGTTTGTTGGGGCAACCATTCTCGTTTGCGCGGGGATTTCGCGATTAAAGGCAAAACAATCGCCAGAAGACCGATCACCGACACGACGCTGAAGTAAAACTGGCGCAGCTCTTGTTTGTCGATCTGACTCGAAACAAGAGCGAGCTCGGCCCGGTGTTTCTGGTATTGATCGACCGCGGCGTGGTGTTTTCGGACCTGCTCCAGCAAATGCGGCGCATTTGGCGGGGCGATTCCCTGCCCTGCCAGATGCCGCCCAATGTTGAGGTAAGCTGGATTTTTTCGCTCTTCGACGACCTGGTGATGCTGCTTGGCTTCGCGAACGGCTTCCTGCTGCGCTTTAATGTTGTCGGCAAATCCTTTGTCCCGGGCTTCGTAATCGCCGCGGACCTTGGCGATATTTTTTTCGATTGCCCCAAGTTCTTCCTCGGCGGAAGCGAGTTTCTCTTTAGCGAGTCGCGAAGCGTCCGCGCTCCCAAGCCGCGCCCGCACCAACTCCGCGCGTTCGTCCGGCAAACGCGCCCGCCGCGCGCCAATCGTGGCAATTTGCGATTCCAAATCGGACGGCGGCGGATTGATCGCCTGGAGTTCCGACAACTTTTTCAGAAGGTCCTGGTCCGCGGCATCGTTTTCCTGGATCCGCCGCTCGACCGCGCTGACCTCGCGTTCGCACAGCTCAGAGGCATTCTTCGCGTCGTTGCGACGTTGCAGAATCGGTTTTTTCTCGGCCTCCAGTTTCGTCATTGCCTCGCCTTGCTCTTTGGCGTTGGCGACACGCTGGCCTTCGATGTTTTTGATTCCTTCTTCGATTTGAGCAATCCGAAGGGCGACTTCCTTTTGCTCCTGTTCCAACTTTTTCAGAGCAACGATCTCATTGCGAAGCTCTGGAAAATTCGCGGCCTGCGACGTGCCTTCCCGGCCGAGCGCGATTTCGCTTCGCTGCAACAATCGCTTCTCGTGTCGAAGTATCATCCGGGTCCGTTGCCGGCGGACCTTCAAACCAAGCTCGCGCAGACCTGTCCGGATAAAGTTCACGATTTATTCGTCGGACTGGGCCAGCTTGGCTAAAACACTGAAGTCTTCCAACGTCGTCGTGTCGCCGGTAACTTTGGCGCCGCTCGCGATCTCTTTCAGCAGTCGTCGCATGATTTTTCCGCTGCGGGTTTTTGGGAGCGCTTCCGCAAAACGCACTTCGTCTGGTTTGGCGATCGCGCCGATGTGCCTGCCCACGTGCTCGCGCAATTCACCCTTCAGATCGTTCGAAGCTTCGACGCCCGCTTTCAAGGTTACGAACGCGACGACGCCCTGGCCTTTCAATTCATCCGGACGCCCCACCACCGCAGCCTCCGCCACTCGCGCGTGGCTCACCAACGCGCTTTCGATTTCCGACGTGCCAAGCCGGTGCCCGGCGACGTTCAATACATCGTCGATGCGACCAACAATCCAAAAGTATCCGTCTTGATCGCGACGGGCGCCGTCACCGGTCAAATAATTCCCCGGGTATTCGCTCCAATACTGTTTTTTATAACGTTCCTTGTCGCCGTAGATGTTGCGCAACATTGAAGGCCACGGCCGGCGAATAATTAATTTCCCGCCGACGTTTGGCCCAACTTCTTTTCCGCGGGCATCGACGATCGCCGCGTCCACCCCAAAAAATGGAAGAGTTGCGCTGCCGGGTTTGGTTGGAATTGCGCCCGGCAACGGCGTGATCATGATCGCGCCGGTCTCGGTTTGCCACCAGGTGTCCACCACCGGGCAACGCCCGCCGCCAATCGTTTTGTGGTACCACATCCAGGCCTCCGGGTTAATTGGTTCACCGACCGTGCCCAGAAGGCGGAGCGACGAAAGATCGTGTTTCTTCACCCATTGGTCGCCCCAGCGAATGAAGGCGCGGATGGCGGTCGGCGCAGTGTAGAGAATGTTAACCCGATTCTCTTCGATGATTCGCCAGAAGCGATCGGGCTCGGGCCAATTCGGAGCGCCTTCATACATGAGTGTGGTGGCGCCGTTCGCGAGCGGACCATAAACAACGTAGCTATGCCCGGTCACCCAGCCGACGTCCGCGGTGCACCAGTAGATGTCTTCATCGCGGAGATCGAAGACGTATTTGGTCGTGGAATAAATTCCGACCAGATAGCCGCCGGTGGTGTGGAGGATTCCTTTCGGTTTTCCGGTCGAGCCGCTGGTGTAGAGAATATAAAGCGGATGCTCGCTATCGACCGGGGTCGGCGGACAATCACCGCCGACATATTCCAATTCACGATGCCACCAGACGTCGCGACCTTCTTCCATGTGGATCTCGGTGTGCGCCCGCTGGAAAACAATTACCCGCTTGACTGAGGTGCCGCCGCTCAACGCGTCGTCGACATTTTTCTTCAATGGGACAATCCCGCCGCGACGATAACTTCCGTCTGCGGTGATCAACGCGATTGCGCCGCTGTCCGCGATTCGATCGCGAATGCTGTCGGCGCTGAATCCGCCGAAAACGACGGAATGGACCGCGCCAATCCGCGCGCAGGCCAGCATTGCAATAGCGACTTCCGGAATTGTCGGCATGTAAATGATGACCCGGTCGCCTTTGCCGATTTTGTTGCGCTTAAGCACATTCGCAAACCGGCAGACTTCGCGGTGCAATTGCTGATAGGTCAACGTGCGCCGTTCGCCTGGCTCGCCTTCCCACAAGATCGCGGCCTTGTTCCGGCGGTGGGTCGTTAAATGGCGATCAAGACAGTTCTCGGAAAGATTGAGTTGTCCGCCGATAAACCATTTCGCGAATGGCGGCTTCCACTCGACAACTTTGCGCCAGCGCTTTCGCCAAACCAGCTCGTTCGCTTCCCGGGCCCAGAATTTCCCCGGACTCTTTATCGACTCGCGATACATTCGCTGGTACTGCGCGAAATTTTTGATCCGCGCCTCCTGGGCAAATTCCCGGGGTGGCTGGAACAGCCGTTTCTCCTTCAGGTGCGACTCGATATTTGTCCGAGCCGGACTGGCACTATGATCGATCTTCATTCGAGGAGTTGAACGCTACCAACCGTCGCGCACCGGCTCAACGGAAAGTTGCATCAGTTTTTGCCCGGGACAGCATCTTTGCCCTGCCTGGCTTGGACAAGCTGCGTTCCGGCGGTGATCTTCTTGTTGGAGTCGGAGGTTGCCGCTAACGTTTGGGATGGCAGATCACGTTTACAAAAAAATTGAGCTGGTCGGTTCGTCGCCGGACGGAATCGAAGACGCCGTGAAAAATGCGCTAACTCGCGCCCAAAAAACGGTGCGGAACATGCGTTGGTTCGAAATATTGGAGACGCGCGGTTACCTCGAAGAAGGAAAAATCGCCCACTGGCAGGTGACATTGAAAGTCGGATTCACCCTGGAAGGGTAGCGGAGATTGAGCTCAATCGCCACGGCGGTTCGGTGACCGCCGCTATCTATTCCTCTTCCTGGGTCGCTTCGTACAACTTGGTCGCGCCGTAGATCAAGACCGCTGGTTTCAACGCGAATAGCAAAAGACGCACAATTCCGCTCAAGATTCGGGCGATACCAAGTCGATTCAAAACGAATCCGGCAAGCACCGCGAAGGCGATCGACTGCACCGGGTTTTTTCGAACGTAGGTTTCGGTTTCGGTCAGAATCTCGTCGAAATGCTCGCGCGTATAACGAAGGCCGCGTTCGGCCAGGTCCTCATGTCGTCCGTTCATTGGTAACGATTGTCCGCGACTCGGTCGGGGTCAATTTAAAGTCATCCAAATCGACCGCGCCCCGGCGCCCGGAGGGAAATCGGCCGGTTTCGGCTCCCGGTGCAACGCCCCCGAGCGGCGCGACAATTTCAACGAATAGCGGGCCATTCGTTCCAAGGCCTGCTCGGTCAACGTTTCGCAATTCGTCGACAGCAGGAGGCGGGCGTTTCGATCGGCGATTTCGACCGCCGCGGCGATCAGAGCTTCGAAATCGTTTTCCACGTGAAAAGCCGCGCCGCCTTTGGTTCGCGAAAAGGTAGGCGGATCGAGAATGATCATGTCGAACTTTTCGCCGCGCCGCGCCAACCGCCGCAGGACCGGACGCACATCGTCGGCGATGAATTGATGCCCGTCGGTCGACAATTCGTTGAGTGCGAAATTGTGGCGTCCCCGTTCCAGGGATTTCCTGGACAAATCGACGCTCACCGTCTGGGCGCCGGCCCTCGCCGCTGCGACGGCGAACGAGCAGGTGTAGGCAAAACAATTCAAAACCTTTTTCGGTTTAATTTGCCGAACGAATCGACGATTCTCGCGTTGGTCCACAAAAAGTCCGACCGAATATCCCGCGTCAAAATCGATTCCGAACTTTAAATGATTTTCGGCGGCGGTTGTCTGCAGAGTCTGACCGGCGCTTCCTTGGAGCAGGATTGGCCGTTCGCGTTCTTCGTTTTTTCTTGGGAGAAAACGGCCAAACACACGATTCACCTGAACTTTCCTTGACGTCGCCCACGTTTGAAATTCGGCCAGGAGACGATCACGGGCAGGGTTCGATCTAAATGAAATCAGAACTTCGGCACCAAACCGTTCCGCCCAACCATCGTCGATCGTGCAAAGCCGATGGGCGTCGGTTCCGTCGGATTCAAATCTCCGAAGCAAGTCCTCGTCGATCCATTGGTTCTTGTTCATTCGTTCGTTTTATCGAATAGGTAGCGGCGGTTCACGAACCGCCACCGGGCGATTGAGGGCAATCGCCCCTACCTTTACATTCGCGATGAGGCAACAAGTAACCGTCCGCATTCCAGCCAGTACTTCGAACCTCGGTCCAGGTTTCGATTGTCTCGGGGTTGCGTTGCGAATCTATAATTCCGTGACCGTCATTCGCGGGAACAGTCGCCAGCGCCAGGAAAAAATCGTCACTGAAGCAGCGGACTTATTTTTCACGAGAACGAAACGACCGCGATTCGCCTTTTCGTGTTCGGCAAAAGAAAAGGTGCCACGCTGCCGCGGCTTGGGCAGCAGTGCCACCATTCGACTCGGTGTCTTGCACGGATTAAACGAGCTCGCTGGCCGTCCTTTGGATCGACCATCGATTTTCGAATTATGCGCAGATCTCGAAGGCCATCCGGACAATGCAGCTCCCGCGAGTTTTGGCGGATTCACCGTCGCGCGCGATGAAAATGTTCAGCGCTTTAAGGTCGGCGCGAGTTTAAAGTTTATGCTTTTGATCCCTGATCTTGAAATTTCAACACCAGCAGCGCGCAAAATTCTGCCGACGAAGATCACCCGCGCCGATGCGGTGGAAAGCGCGGGCAACGCCTGTGCGATCGTCGCCGCATTCGCATCGCGCAATTACGAAAACTTGCGCGGCGCTTTAGCCGATCAACTTCATCAACCATTCCGCAAGAAACTGATTCCATTTTTGCCACATGTCATTGCGGCGGCAGAAAAAACCGGCGCGCTCGGAGCCTTCCTGAGCGGCTCAGGATCAACGATTTGCGCCATGACCCTGCGCAATCCAGGAAAAGTTGCCGCCGCCATGCAGCGTGCTGCAAAAACCCGCTCGCAAATCATCATCACAACCGCCGATAACCACGGCGTCCAAATTGGCAATCGGCAATTGGCAATTGGCAATCAACCGAACTTCGGTTTGCGCTTCGAGACAAACGCCTCGTAAGCTTCTCGATAGTCCGGATGCTGCATGCAAATCGCTTGAGCCTGCGCTTCACACTCCAGCGCGGCCTCGAGGCTC